>NZ_JAEMNZ010000003.1:0-331358 GCF_016461625.1 Devosia sp. MC532
GACTATATCGAGCGCTTCTATAACCCGAGGCGCCGGCACTCTACACTGGGTTATCTGAGCCCCGTAGACTACGAAGAAAAAGCTAAGTTAGCCTAACCGTGGGTCCACCGAACCGGCAGCAGCTCAAAATGCTTCGCATCACTAACGGTGCAGGCAAGAGCGAACTGATTACCGAACAACTCGTGGCGACTCTTGAGGCCATTCTCAGCTACGAGAGCACCTTTGGTTACGGTCCCTCGAGTAAGCTTTTGCGCACCATGCTTGACCCGGAACATGCGCACCTGAGCGCGCGGCCGTGGGTAAAACGAGACAAATGGTCCGATGCTGAAAGAGCCCGCAAAGACGCACTCGATACGATACGCAAAGGATCCATACAAACAATTGCATCTATGTTGCTGGACCAATTAACTTACCTGACAAATGGCGAGCACCAAATGCACCAGGGTGTTCGAGAGCTAAACGCCACTTTTGACCAACGCAGCGTTCAGAAAACTAATTCTGGGCACGGTGGCGACCCCGTGGCGACCCGTTCTAAGAGGCCAGCTCCGTCGAACTGGGGGGGCGCAAAAAACCTAACGATTTCAATGTGAAATAGTGGTGCCGCTTACGTGACTCGAACACGTGACCCCATCATTACGAATGATGTGCTCTACCAACTGAGCTAAAGCGGCGCCGTCGGGCGAACCGGACGGAATTTCGGTCTTTTACTGATCGTTTTCAGTCGTTGCAAGAGGCAAGGCGCGTTCCGGAGGCGGGAGTTCAGACATAGTTTGCACTGTCCCCTTCTCAATTGCCGTGGATCGCGCGGTTTGGGTGGTCGGCACTTTCCATTCGAACGCATCGAGACGCCCGGTCACCGGAGAAACCGGCTCCCATTCGTCGCTAATGATTCCATCTGCCGTCCATGCCGGATCTCGCGGCGCACGAACAGCGCGCGCGAACCATTCACGAGCTTTGCCCTGATCCCCGCTTTGCCCTTCCTCAATCTCACCCATCAAGCTAGCGACGCCCTGGGTAAGGTCGTCATCAAGAAAGTTTTCCAAGCACTTACGGGCAAGCGGCCAATCGTAAGCGTCGATGGCAGTCCGGGCCATGACTATGGCGGCAGCACGATTTGTCGGCGGTATTTCTATCAGTTCGCCGATCCGCTTGAGGCGGTCCAAAGCCGAAGCGCCCGGCTGGGAGTTGGCATACAGCATGGCCACATCTGGGTGACCGGTCGCTCGCCATGTGCGACGCAGCAAGCTTTGCGCTTTGCGGCTTTCGCCCCGATTGATGTAAATGCGCGCGCCAATAAGAGCGGCGGGTACGAAGTCTGGTAAAAGTTTCAAAGCGGTAAGGGCGTGATCAAGGCCCGCGTTTGGCTCGGACACTTCCATTTCCCGCGCCCGCGCGGTCTCGATTACGGCCTGCCGACGACGCTTACGGGCCTTTTCCTCGCGACTGCCAGCAACCTCCACATTGACCATGGCAACAGCTTCAGCCCATTGGCGCGTGGCGACAAAATTGTCGAATACGGCCTGGTTGGCCCACGCGCTGTGGGGCGCTAACGCTAGGGTTTTCTGAGCAAAAACCAGGGCCGCCTCAGGGCGGCTTTGCACCTGGGCCTGGTCGTATAAGCCGGTCAAAGCAGCCACTGCGGTCGATTCGTTGGCGATCAGGGCGCGATAATGTTCGCGTGCGGCGGACATATCGCCGAGTGCAAGATCGGCGCGTGCCTCGAGAAGTTTGGCAGCACTATCTTCCGGCAGCCGGGCTTGAGCCTCGCGCGCCATGATGCGAGCACGGGCGGGATCGCCTGATTGCAGAGCGATGACGGCTTGCGATAGGGCCTCGAATCCCTGTTCGCGGCGTTTACGATTGCGTCGACGGTTCAAGGCCTTAGGGGCCCCAATCACGCGGCGGACCACCGCCCAAATGGCAATAATGATGATGGTTGCCAGAACCAGCAGTGCCACCGCCGTACCAAGGCGCGGTTGCATACGATAACCAGCAATATCGAGGCTGATGGTGCCGGGGAGCGCAATGACCCAAGCTACAATGCCTGCAACGACAAGGCTGCCGATAATCCACGAGGCAAGCCTGATCATTGCGCCGCCTCCGCATTGAGGGCCTGAGCCCTGATGTCGACGAGGAAGCTATTGGCAATTGCTAGGGTTTCAAGGTCTGTCCCAAGATCGCCTGCAGCTGATTGCATAGCCTGCGGAAGCTTGGAGAACTCGGCGAAAGCTGTATCAAAATCAGCACGTTGGGTCGCAGCCTCTAGGCGCGCAACCACTGCCTCCGGGCTGTCGCCCTGAGCCTGCGCGGAAGGGCGCAGCGCAATCACACCACGGAACCACCCGGCCGCCGTATCTTGCCAGCTGACATTCTCAGGCAAGGGTTGGCCAGCCAGCATATCGGGCAAAACAGTGTTGAGTTTAGCCATCACGTCGCCCGGTCGCGGCAAGCCCGTTTCGGCCTTGGAGGCGATGGGCGCGGGAATGGCACTTGAGGGCATTTCCTGGCGTATTATGGACAATTCAGGGGCATAAGGCCGGGCATTTGCGAAGGCAAAGTCCAACGACGATAGGCTCAAAGCGAGCCGGTCAGTACGCGAAGTATTGGCTTGTGCACTTGTGGCCACTGCTGACAGCTGGCTCTGGGTCGCTTCAAGGGCGGAACTGGCGTCCGCAAATTCGCTTCGCAGCAGCTGCAGCTGCGATTTCAAATCCTCGACAGCTTCAACACTAACACCGCTCGATGGTCCGGGGACACTAAGGCTCTCTATCCGTGCGGCGAGCGCCGCAACCTCCTGCTCGAGCGCGGGGTCGACGGCAGGAGTTTCGGCCGTAGCGGGCTGCTGTTCAAGCGAGGCGATACGCGTGCTGATGTCAGCCAATTCGGCTTGAACAGCGTCAGTCGCCGTCTGGAGCTGGGGAACCGCGGTCGCAAACTGTGCGATCCGGTTGTCGGACTGGACCGGCGCTGCTGGAGGTTGCGGCCAAAGACCGGCCGCGGCGAGACCATAGGCTGCGCCGAGACCGATGACGCCTCCGACTATACCTGCAATCACTGGATTGCTGCGCGACGGAGCTGCTGCGGCCGCGCTTTGGGGCGGGATTGGTGGCACCGGCGGAACAGGCGGTTCCTTTTGCGGTTGAGGCGCAGGTTTTGCTGTCGGTGCCTCGGCAGTAGCGGGTTTTTCAGAGACAGTGGCTGCAGGCCGGGCGGTCCCCTCTAACACCGGAGGCTTCACCGGGCCTGTCTTCGACCCTTTGGTTGAACCAGTGGTCGGGGCCTTATTTGGCGATTCGGTGCCGGGCGCGTCAGCCATTAGCGTACCTCTAACTTACAATCCGATCATGCCCCAGTTTGCTCTCTAGCAAAAGCAAGTGCCAGTGCCATCATGGCGTCTTCGCTGGGGTAGTCAGAAAGCAGAACGCGGCTGAAGTGGTTTTCGAGCAGTGGCTCTGCAACTTTTTCTGACATGCACAGCATGGGTAACGTGCGACGCTTACCAAGTTCTATTGATTGGGCCAAAGAGCAGAAAATTTCTGCCGTGCGGCGCGAATAAAATAGGACCGCCCCAAAGCCGTCAGCCTCGAGGTCATCGAGCAGGCCTGAAGGCAGGCTCGTCTCTGAAACCATTTCATAAACTGTTGCCGTTGCAACCAAAATTCCATGGGGCGTCAAAGCATGGCCCAGATCACCGCTCAGGTGGCGTCCTGCAGGATAGAAAATGGGGCCCGAATTACGTGAAAGGGCGATTGTCGTGACCAGCGAGGGCAGCGTTCCATCGGCGGCAACAACATTTGTGAAGCCCAAGGCCCGGGCTTCATACGCCGTGCGATCTCCCACCGCAAATGTGGGGACGTCACGAAAGCGCTCTATCAACCCCTGATCTTCGAGCGAGCGTAAAGCATTGGTGCTGGTGACTGCCACGCCAGCAAACGCACCGGACGGCACCGACGCATCAACGTTCTGACGGATCATCAGCGGCGCGAGTGATCCCTCAATACCCAAGGCCGAAAGGCGATCTTGGGTCGCCTGAGCATCGGGCTCAGGACGAGTGATCAGCATGCGCATTAGTTTTGCCATTGCGCAAACCACTCCGCGCCCGCTTTCGACACGAGGCTCTGTCCGACGGTTTCGCCCAAGCGCTGCGGATCGGTGTCTTGGCCTTCAGCCTTAAAGGTTGTTTGCCCATCAAGGCTCAAAATCTCGCCCTTAAGGGTATAGATACCGTCAGAAAGGCTGGTCAGCGCGCCAACCGGCGTGCGGCAGGACCCATCCAAAACCGCCAGCATGGTGCGTTCAGCGGTGATTTTACCAAAAGTTTCAGCGTGGTTGAGTGGCGCGATCAACTGCGCCAATCGGTCATCACCGGTGCGGATAGCGAGGCCGATCGCCCCTTGGGCGGGCGCTGGCATAAAATGGTCCGGCTCCAAAATACTGGTAACCCGGTGGGCCTCGCCAAGACGATTGAGCCCAGCCATAGCCAGCAAGGTGGCGTCAGCAACGCCATCCACTAATTTCTGGATGCGGGTGTGAACATTGCCACGGAAAGGCACGATGACGAGGTCGGGGCGCAATCGCAGGGCTTGAGCCGCACGACGAATTGAAGAGGTGCCGAAGCGCGCGCCCTGCGGCAGATGGTCTAAACTGGGAACACTCACCGAGAGGAAAGCATCGCGCACATCCTCGCGTTCGAGGAAAGCCGCAAGGGTAATGCCTTGAGGCAGGCCAGTCGCAACGTCCTTGCTGGAGTGCACACCAAGATCGATCTCACCAGCGAGCAAAGCGTCGTCTATCTCTTTGGTGAAAACGCCTTTTCCGCCAATGTCGGAAAGAGTGGTGTTTTCCGCCTGGCTGCGGTCACCGCCTGTGGACAGGACACGAATCCCGATCAGCTCTTCGCTGACCCCATGGGCTTTTGCCAGCAAAGACCGCACAAGGTGAGCCTGCGCTAAAGCCAGTGGGCTACCGCGAGTTCCGATGGTGGCAAAGAGTGCTGACGATTGCATAGGCGGGCAGTCCTAGTGTAGGCGAGAAGCTTGTTTACGGGAGTAGACCGTTCGTCGTGACCGAGCAAGCACACACCATCATTCTTGGCATTGAGACCAGCTGCGACGAAACCGCCGCTTCGATAGTTGTCCGGGATGAAACCGGCCGGGGAACAATCCGTTCCAACGTGGTCCGATCCCAATTGGATGAACACGCAGCCTTCGGCGGTGTCGTCCCAGAATTGGCGGCGCGAGCCCATGTTGAATGGCTCGACCATATCATCGCACAAGCCGTTGACGAAGCCGGAATTGCGATCAGCGAAGTTGATGCAATTGCTGCAACCGCTGGCCCTGGCCTTATCGGCGGGGTGCTGGTGGGATTAACAACGGCCAAAGCCTTGTCGGCCTCGCTCGACAAGCCGCTGATCGCCGTCAATCACCTTGAAGGCCACGCGCTCACCGCGCGCCTGACCAATGAGGTGCAATTCCCCTATCTTATGCTGCTCGTTTCCGGCGGCCATAGCCAGTTTGTGCTGGTGCGTGGCGTGGGTGACTATGAGCGCTGGGGCGGGACAATTGACGATGCCTTGGGCGAAGCCTTCGATAAAACAGCAAAGCTTTTGTCGCTCGGACATCCCGGCGGGCCTGCTGTTGAGCAGATGGCAAAACAGGGCGACCCAAAGCGTTTCCGCTTCCCAAGACCTCTTCTGCGGGAAGAGCGGCTCGACTTTTCTTTCTCTGGGCTGAAAACCGCCGTGAGATTGCAGGCAGAAGCCTTGGCACCGCTCACCGACCAAGACGTCGCCGACATTGCGGCCTCCTTCCAGGCGACCGTGTCGGAAATTGTAGCGAAGCGCTCGTCTCAAGCACTCGACCGGTTTAAGACCGAGCTGCCTGATGCCGTACCTACGCTAGTGGTTGCAGGTGGGGTTGCGGCTAATCAGGCCATTTCGGCGGCATTGCGGGCCGTTGTGGAGGCGCATGGAGCGACGCTTGTTGTTCCCCCCATTGCGCTTTGCACCGATAATGGCGCGATGATCGCTTGGGCAGGCGCCGAACGCTTTGCACTCCATGCGCGCAATACGCTCGATTTTGCCGCACGCCCACGCTGGCCCCTTGATACGCCGGATATGAAGGTTTCGTCCGATGACGTTTGATCATGTTGCTGTCATTGGTGGCGGCGCTTGGGGCACCGCTCTAGCGCAAGCGGCGGCAATGGCCGGTCGCAGCGTCAGTTTGGTAGTCCGCTCGGCTGAACAGGCCGCCTCGATTAACGCCACGCGGATCAACGAAAAATCCCTGCCCGGGCAGATCTTGTCGCCAGCGATCAGCGCTGTGACCAGTTTGGGCGCTGCTGATTTGATTATTATGGCTGTGCCCGCCCAGACGACACGGTCGGTTTTGGCGGCGCTTGACCCCAGATTGCTGGACAACAAACCCGTGATCCTTTCGGCTAAAGGCCTTGAGCAGGGCACGCTGGAGCGGCAGAGCGCAATTGTCGAGCAGCTGTGCCCAACTGCGGTCCCATATGTCCTCTCCGGCCCAAGCTTTGCCGCGGACCTCGCCTCGGGACGCCCCACAGCAGTGACACTGGCCGGCGATGATGATGAGGCCACCGAAGCTATCGCTGCCGCTTTGGCAGGACCGAGCTTTCGGCTCTACGCCGCAGATGACCGCACCGGCGTAGAAATCGCTGGTGCGCTCAAGAACGTCTATGCGCTGGCCTGTGGTGCTATAGAAGGAGCGAACCTTGGCGCTTCGGCGCGCGCCGCCTTGATCGCGCGCGGCTATGCAGAAATGGCACGCATGGTGACGGCCATGGGTGGCTCGGCCAGCACGCTCACCGGATTAGCGGGCATGGGCGATCTCACCCTGACTTGCACATCCAGCCAATCGCGCAATTACCAGTTTGGTATTGCTCTGGGTGCGGGCCGTTCCACGCAAGACATTCTAGCCAGCGGCGCAAAACTGGCCGAAGGTGTCGCCACCGCGCCGGTTGCTGCCGCCTTGGCGAAGACCCTTGGGGTCGATGCCCCACTGATCGACGCGGTAGATGCTGTAGTAAGCGGCACCTCTAACATTGCGACCGTTGTCGCCGGGCTGATGTCCCGGCCTTTGAAGAGAGAAGACTGACCATGCTTTACGCCATGATTGCCAAGGATGCTCCCGGTGCTCTGCAGACGCGCCTTGACGTGCGTCCGGCTCATCTCGACCATTTGCAATCTTTGGGTAAGGCAGTGGTTTATGCCGGAGCCTTGCTGGATGACAATGATCAGCCCGAGGGCTCGATCGTTGTGTTTGAAGCGGAAGATCTCGATGCCGCCAAAGCCATGGCTGCGGCTGATCCGTTTGTACCGGCAGGCGTTTTCTCGTCCTATGAAGTGAAGCGCTGGCGCATTGCCATCAACACCACCGGCGTGGAGTTCTAAGCGCTATGGCCTATTGGCTAATGAAGTCTGAGCCAGATGTTTTCTCATACGCAGACCTCGAGGCCAAAACGGCCAAGGGCGAAGTGGAAGAATGGCATGGGGTGCGCAATTATCTGGCGCGCAACAATATGCGGGAGATGAAGAAGGGCGATCTCGCCTTTTTCTATCACTCCAATATCGGCCGCGAGATCGTAGGCATCGCACGCATTGCCAATGAATCTCACCCCGACAGCACCGCTGAGCCCAACACCAAGGGGCAGATCGTTTGGGACTGTGTTGATCTCGAAGCGGTAAAACCATTTCCCCGCGCCGTGACCCTGGCTGAGATCAAAGGCACTGAGCAGCTCAGTGAAATCGAGTTGGTGAAATATTCTCGCCTCTCGGTCTCGCGCGTTTCGGAATATGAATGGGAACTGCTCTGCAAGATGGGCGGCCTTTAGGCCAACAAAAAAGGGCCACTCAATCGAGTGGCCCTTTTATTTTGGGGGGTTACCGCGCCTCGTTCTGTTCGGGCTGCGGTGCGTATTTCTGCAGCAGCGGTAGCTGCGTCATTGAGAAAATCACCGTCAACGGCATGATGCCCCAGACTTTGAAGGCGACCCAAAAGTCGGTGTCGAAATTGCGCCAGACAATCTCGTTGATGACGGCGAGAACGACGAAGAACAAACCCCAATTGAGGGTCATCTTCCACCAGCCTTCAGGCTTGAGCTTATAGACGTCGCCAAAGACGTATTTGAGCAAGGACTGACCGAACAGCAGCCCGCCAAGCAGCACCACTGCAAAAAGCGAATTGGTAATGGTCGGCTTCATCTTGATGAAGGTGTCATCCTGCAACCACAGGGTCAGGCCACCAAAAATCAGCACCACCGCACCAGTGACCAATGGCATAACCGCGATTTTGCGCAAGATCAGCCAAGACAATGCGAGGGAAAGAACCATCGCGCCCATGAACCATGCGGTCGCGACGAAAATATCGGTGCGGCCGTTCATGATGAAGAACAGCACCAAAGGCCCTAGTTCCAACGCAAGCTTGATCACTTGCGGCTT
This sequence comes from Devosia sp. MC532, assembly GCF_016461625.1. Taxonomy (NCBI): domain Bacteria; kingdom Pseudomonadati; phylum Pseudomonadota; class Alphaproteobacteria; order Hyphomicrobiales; family Devosiaceae; genus Devosia; species Devosia sp. MC532. The sequence goes on from NZ_JAEMNZ010000003.1 coordinate 8,462, forward strand.
TAGCTCATCCCAACTCGGTTCGGCCTGGGTTTTGTCGGTCATAATATTTTCCAGTAAGACGCCAGAACTTTAGGGGTTATGACGCGGTCTGCAAGCGACTTAGCGCGTAACAGTGGTTAGATTTTGGCCAGCAAGCTGGCCCCTCGTTCACGTTAATGCTGGCCAGCGATTGCCTTGGCAAAATCGCCTGCTTCAAAGGGCTCAAGGTCTTCAACCCCTTCGCCCACACCAATAAAATGCACAGGCAGGCCAAATTTACGGGCGATGGCCACGAGAATGCCACCGCGGGCCGTACCATCAAGCTTGGTCATCACCAGCCCTGTTACCCCACCGCGCTTGCCAAAAATTTCAACCTGACGAAGCGCATTCTGGCCGGTAGTCGCATCCAAGGTCAGAAGGGTCGCGTGGGGAGCGGAAGGATCAACCTTCTTGATCACGCGAATGATTTTTTCCAACTCATCCATCAGCTCTTCGCGGTTCTGCAACCGCCCCGCCGTATCGATAATGAGAACATCGCGCCCCTCAGCCTTAGCTTGGGTGACGGCATCGAAGGCCAGACCCGAAGCGTCTGCACCCGCTGGACGCGAGATGACGGGGGAATTGGTGCGCTGACCCCAGACCTGAAGCTGTTCAATGGCTGCGGCGCGAAATGTATCGCCCGCGGCGAGCATGACCGACTTGCCTTCGCGCGAGAATTTCTGCGCCAGCTTGCCGACGGTGGTGGTCTTGCCCGAGCCGTTGACGCCAATCATCAAGATAATGAAGGGCTTTTGCGCGGCGTCGACAACCAGAGGCTGTGCGACAGGGGTGAGCACTTTTTCGACTTCAGCAGCGAGAACGGCACGGACGTCTTCACCCGACACGTCTTTATCAAAACGGTCGCGGCGCAGCGTTTCGGTGATGGAAATCGCCGTCTCGATTCCCAAGTCAGCCTGAACCAGAACGTCTTCCAGCTCATCAAGCGTTGCCGCATCAAGCTTACGCTTGGTGAAAACCGAAGTGATCGAGGTGCTCAGATTATCGGATGAGCGTTTTAGCCCCGAGGCAAGACGCGCGAACCAGCCTTGCTTTTCGGCCGGAACGTCAACAGCTGACGCGGGTGCAAGCCGCACAGGGGTTGCGATCGCTTGAGGCGGCGAGACCAGCTGGTCTTCAACCTCTTCGACATAGTCTGGCGTCATTTCCGGTGGGCCGGGCGGCGGCAGGTCTTCCTCGACCGCAGGCGCCTCAACGACAGCAATTGGTTCGGGCGCGGGTGTTTCTGGCACATGGACTGGTGCCAAAGGTGCATCAGGCAGGCTTTCTGGACCCGCCGGTGATGGAGCAGGCTGGCCACCGAAAAACCGCTGGAAGAAGCCGGGTTTCTTTTCGCTCATAGTCTCAGTTCGCCTTCACCTAAGCTGCAAGGGGGAGCACGTCGCCGACAAGGCAATCTGCGCTCGCGCCCGTAATTCTTACACTGACCAATGACCCGTGTTCTATGCCAGCCATATTAACGGGAAGGAACTGTTGCGTGCGGCCGATGCCGGAGCGTTCAACAAGCACTTGTTCCACCGCGCCAATCCGCGTTTGGCTGAGAGCCTGAACCTGCCGATCCCCCTCCTGACGCAGAACATTTGCTCTTTGCTTTGCGACAGAGCGGTTGACCTGTGGCATGCGCGCCGCCGGTGTGCCCGGGCGCGGCGAATATGGAAAGGCATGGATATAAGTCAGGCCCGCTTCGCTAATAAATCGTCGGGAGTTTTCAAACATGTCATCGGTTTCGGTCGGGAAACCGGCAATAATGTCTGCCCCAAAAACCATGTCAGGCCGCAAGCCCCGGAGCTTAGAAATGATGGCAAGAGCATCATCGCGCAAATGGCGGCGCTTCATCCGCTTGAGAATGAGATCATCCCCTGATTGCAGGGAGAGATGCAGATGCGGCATCAGGCGAAGATCGGTGACCGCTTCATACAGCGCCGGATCGGCCTCAATGGAATCAATCGAGGAAATACGAAGGCGCGGGAGGTCCAGCACATGCCGCAAGATCGCCTGGACCAATTGGCCCAAGCTGGGTGCGCCGGGTAGGTCGGGACCATAGGAGGTAATGTCCACCCCGGTGAGCACCACTTCTTTGACACCATTGGCGACAAGCTTCTTGATCTGATCGACGACCAAGCCCATTGGCACAGAGCGCGAGGGCCCACGACCAAACGGAATAATGCAGAATGTGCATCGGTGATCGCAGCCGTTTTGCACCTGCACAAAGGCGCGGGTGCGGCTGTCCATGCCTTCAATGAGATGAGCGGCGGTTTCACGCACGCTCATGATATCGTTGACCTGCACCTTGTCGTTCAGAGGCAGGCCAAAAACCATCGGCTGATAGCTATCGGCCTTGAGCTTATCGGCATTACCGATGACCAGATCGACCTCGGCCATATCGCCAAAGCTGCGCGCCTCAGTTTGCGCTGCGCAGCCGGTGACGATGATTTTAGCCTCAGGATTATCGCGGCGTGCTTTACGAACCGCTTGCCGTGCCTGACGGACGGACTCCTGAGTGACGGCGCAGGTATTGATAATGATAGCATTATCCAGCCCGGCCTTTTCGGCCTGGGCCTTCATCACCTCGCCTTCATAGGCGTTGAGGCGGCAGCCAAAAGTGAGTGTCTCAATGGCCATTAAGCGGCCTCGCTACGCGCCCAAATGCCCGTTGAGGGGTCAACCGTGCCGCGCCATTCATACTCTGCCGGTCCCGTGAGGGTCACGTGATCATCAGGCAGCCACTCGACAACGAGATCGCCGCCTGGAACGGTGATCGTCGCTTTGCGATTGGTGCGACGGGTACGAACGCCGTTGACGAGGGCGGCGCAAGCAGCGGTGCCACAGGCTTCAGTGATCCCTGCCCCACGCTCCCATGTCCGCAAAATCATGCGATCTGGCGTAATGACCTCCGCGATAGAAATATTGCAGCGCTCTGGGAAGAGCGGATGGTTCTCGAGCATGGGCCCGAACTTTTCCAGAGCATAACCCCACACATCATCCTTCACCCAGAAGGTGACATGCGGATTGCCCATCGAGGCTGCCGAAGGGGAATGCAGGATTGGCGCATCAATCGGCCCAATCTGAAGTTCAATGGCGCGCGTGTCGCCAAACTCTTCGTTGAGCGGAATGTCGTACCATGCGAATTTGGGCGTACCCATATCCACAGTGATCAAGCCATCTTCAGCTTCTTCTCCGAAGAGAAAACCTGCAACGCTTTCAAAATCGAAACGTCGACGCCCGTGCTCGGCTGTGAGGAACTGCACAACGCAGCGCATCCCATTTCCGCAAGCTTGAGCGCGCGATCCATCGGAATTGATGATCTCAATAAAATAGTCGGTTCCCGAGGTGCGCGGATCATGGATGGCCATGATCTGGTCGAACTTGGTTTCTGGACGCGCATTGATGGCAATCGCCGCATCCGCCGTGACCCGCTTATCGGTGCCGCGCATATCGGCCACGATAATCTGGTTGCCCAGACCATTCATTTTCAAAAAAGGAATGTCGCTCACGGTCAATTCTTCCACGCAGTGTGCGCCGTTCGCAGAGGCGCTTTCGCCCACTATATGGCGGAATAGCTTTTCAATTGCCAGAGCGACACCTTCACCGAACGATCTGGTTCGACGCGGTTTACCGACGCTTGCGTCTATCGGGTACATTAAAACGTAACCATTGGCCTTAACTAGAAACAAAATTTAATCGTGCAATGACAGAGGAAAGAGTGGCTATAGATCATCAAAGCAGATCGCTATGAGGAAAAACTATGAATATGGCTTTTTCGCCTAGTCATATTATCAGTGACTGGAAAGACTACTATGCCGATGTGTGGGGCACGCAGGCTCTTCGCCTCCAACACACCTTAGCGCAATCGGATTTGTTTTCCGATGCAGCACTTTCCCGATTGATCGACATGACGCCGCGTGAGGCCTATCACGTCAATTACTCTCAAAAGACCCCCGGGAACCCACCTAAAAGGCGTGAAGGTCAGATCAAGGATCTATCCGGCGCAGAGGTTTTGGAGGTCGTGCGTAATGGCAATATTTGGGTGAATTTGACAGCACCGGCCAAAACCGACCCCGCCTATGGTGCGCTGCTTGATAGTCTCTATAGCGAGTTCGAAGGCCGTATCCCGGGGTTTAAGAGCTATAAACGCAATCTCACCATTCTCATCTCATCGCCCAATGTCTCGGTCAAATACCATTCTGACGTCCCTGGCCAGAGCTTGTGGCAGGTGAGGGGCACAAAGAAGGTTTATGTCTACCCCGCCCAAGCGCCCTTTATTTCTCAGCCAGCGCTGGAAAAGCTTATCCTTGGGCAGTTGCGCGAAACCGACATGCCATTTGAGCAGTGGTTTGATGATTTCGCGCAGGTTTATGACCTTGAAGCGGGCCAGATGCTGCATTGGCCGCTCAATGGGCCACACCGCGTCGTCAATCACGGCATGCTCAATGTCAGTTTCACCACCGAGCATTGGACCGACGAACTGCGTAAACACTACGCGGTAAATTACGCCAATGGCGTGTTGCGCAATAAGTTGGGCCTCACGAAGCTCGCTCAGAACACGAGCGGTCTTTCTTATCTGTCCAAACTCGGGCTCGCCGGCGCTGTAAAATTTTCGCCGCTCAACCCGCAGCGCAAGAAGGTTTACACTGTCGACTTCGAAGTCGACCCAACCAATCCCGAAGGTATCAGGGACATCCCCGCCTTCACCTTTGAAAAGTGATCTCGTCAAATCGCCGCGATAGACGCCCTTCACACTAAGGTCATAAATCAGCGCGAGGCGTTCGATCGCCTTGCGCCACTTTGGCTCGAACTCGAACAGCGCTCCGGGCGAGACGTCTTGTTCCAGAGCCTAGGTTGGATTCGAGCTATCTGGGACTTTGAGACGGCGCGCAACAACGCGGCCTTCAGCCCATTTTTTGTTCTCGTGTACCGAGGTGAGAGGCTTATTGGCGCCCTGCCGATGGAACTCGTCGACACTAGCATACGCCGGGTTTTAATGCCCATTGGCTATGCTTTTTCTCAGATATCGAATGCCATGGTAGCTGCAGAAGAAAATACCGAGGCCGTGGTACGACACCTGATCGATGCGGCGAAGTCGAATATTGCCTGTGACACACTGCTCTTCACTAAAGTACGCAGCGGCTCATCACTTTATAAAGGGCTGCCAGCCGATCACGTCAAAACCGTCGAAACTCTCGGTGCGCCGATCGCGGAACTCTCGGACTATCCTGACTTCGCTGCTTATTTCCGCACGGTAAGGCCGAAAACGCGCAAGAACATCCGCAATGCGCGCAATAGGCTCGAACGCGAGGCATCTCTCGTCCATCACGTGATCGATGAGCCGAGCCAACAATTGGCGCTGATCGAGAGAACCCTCAGTAGCCGAGACCAACGTTTAAAAGAGCAGGGCCTGACGTCGCGCGCTTTCGGCACGCGTCACTTTCAGGACTTTTGCGCCAGCTTGGTCGGGCATCCAGATCTTCCAGTCACTGGTTTTTCGCTCGTTCACGGTCAAAATTTTCTGGCTGAACAATGGGGTTTCACTCACGGTGGACGCTATTACGCCTATGTGGCGGCTCGGGACTTTTCCCAGTCAGACGAAAGTCCGGGCAAGATGCACCTCGCCGAAGTCACTCAGGCCTGCGCCGACCGCGGGCTGGCCGCCTGTGACCTTGGTATTCCCACCATGCCTTACAAATTAACGTGGGCGACTCATGTCGTGGGCGTCCACGATATCGCTATCCCTCTCACCGCACGCGGCAAATTGATTGTGCGCGTTTGGGACGTTTGGTTGCGACCAAACCTGAAAGCACTGGTTTTGCGTACCCCACCGACCTTCCGCGTAAAAATCATGCGCTTTTTTGGGCGGAACAAGGACCAAAAACCATAAGGATTGCCGAGCTTCCTTGACTCGTTAGGCGCTTTCCCTTAGAGCCAAACTGTTCATCAGGCATTTGCTCCTGACCAGCCGACCGGGACCCCTAGGGGTATAAAGAGATCCCGGAGGCCAACATCCGCCAGCGCGTTGCGCCCGCGGGTGGGTTTGGTGTTTGGCTTTTTGGATCTTATCTCTCACAAGGAATTGGCCTTGCGAGTGAAAAGGAAACGGCATGTTCGAGAGCTTAAGCGACCGGCTTGGCAAAATCTTTGACGGGCTTCGTGGCCGCGGCGCGCTGAATGAAGCGGACGTCGATGCTGCAATGCGCGAAATTCGTCGCGCCCTTATTGAAGCCGACGTTTCGCTTGAAGTTGTCCGTGCCTTCGTTGAGCAGGTTCGTGAACGCGCTATTGGCGCTGAAGTCACGCGCTCCGTTACCCCGGGCCAGCAAGTCGTCAAGATCGTCAACGACGAACTCGTTGCAGTTCTTGGCTCTAACGCTGTCACCATCGATCTTAACGCCCCTGCCCCCGTAACCCTCCTGATGGTTGGTTTGCAGGGTTCGGGTAAGACCACCACCACTGCTAAGATTGCCAAACGTCTTAAGGACAAGCAGCGCAAAAAAGTGCTGCTGGCTTCGCTCGACACGCGCCGTCCGGCTGCTATGGAGCAGCTGCGCATCCTTGGCGAACAGGTTGGTGTTGACACTCTTCCAATCGTCTCGAGCGAAACGCCGGTCGAAATCGCGCGTCGCGCTGAACGCGAAGCCCGCCTCGGCGGCTATGACGTTCTGATCGTCGACACCGCCGGTCGTACGCATATTGACGAGGAACTGATGGTCGAAACGGTCTCCATTAAGGAAACCGTCAAGCCACACGAAATTCTGCTGGTTGTCGATTCGCTGACCGGCCAGGACGCGATCAACGTCGCCCGCTCATTTGATAGCCGTCTCGACATTACCGGTATCGTGCTGACGCGCGTTGATGGCGACGGTCGTGGTGGCGCTGCGCTCTCGATGCGCGCCGCAACGGGCAAGCCGATCAAGCTGATCGGTGTTGGCGAAAAGATGGATGCCCTCGAGGACTTCCATCCAAGCCGTATCGCTGACCGTATCCTTGGCATGGGCGACATTGTTTCGCTCGTGGAAAAGGCTGCCGAACACGTTACCGCCGAAGACGCCGCGAAAATGGCGAAGAAGCTCAAGAAGGGCTCCTTTGACCTCGACGATCTGCGCGGCCAGCTTCAGCAGATGAAGAAGATGGGCGGCATGGGCGGCCTGATGGGCATGATGCCCGGTGCCGGCCAAATGAAAAAGGCTATGGCCAACGCGAACATCGACGAAAAGGTCTTTGATCGCCAGATCGCCATTATCAATTCGATGACCGCCAAGGAACGGGCCAACCCGGACCTGCTCAATGCTTCGCGCCGCAAGCGTATCGCTGCTGGTGCCGGTGTTGACGTGTCGGAAATCAATAAGCTGACCAAACAGCACCGCCAGATGGCGGATATGATGAAAAAAGTCTCCAAGGGCGGCATGGGCGCACTCGGGGGCATGTTTGGGGGCAAGATGGGCGGAATGCTCGGCGGCATGCCGGACCTGTCCAAAATGGACCCTAAACAGCTTGAAGCCATGGCCCGTCAGGCCGGCATCAATCCCGATCAGCTCAAGGGCCTGCCCGGCACTGATCTCCCTGCCCCCAAGGCGCTACCGACTGACGTCAACGCGCTGCTCAAGTCCTCCGGTGGTCCGGGTCTTCCCGGTCTCGGTGGCTTACCAAAATTCCCAGGCCTGCCCGGCTTGGGCAAGAAGAAATAGACCAAAACTCGAAACTAGGAGCCAATCATGGCACTCAAGATCCGCCTTGCACGCGCTGGCACCAAGAAGCGCCCATTCTACCACATCGTTATCGCTGACGCGCGTTCGCCACGCGACGGCCGCTTCATCGAAAAGCTGGGCACCTACAACCCACTGCTGAACAAGGACGTTGAAAACCGCATCGTTCTGAACACCGAACGCGCTCAGCACTGGCTGTCCGTTGGTGCAGTTCCGACCGACCGCGTAGAACGTTTCCTCGACGCAGCGGGCCTCCTGAAGCGCGACGCACGCAACAACCCAAAGAAGGGTGAGCCAGGCGACCGCGCTAAGGAACGCGCAGAAGAAAAGGCAGCTAAGGAAGCTGCTGTTGCTGAAGGCGCAGCTGAATAGTTTTAGTCCTTTTGGACTGAGATTTTTGAAGACCCCGGTGTTTCGGCACCGGGGTTTTTTGTTGGGTTTTGTGGCTACAAAAAGAAGCCCCGCCGGCGCGGGTAACTGGGTGAAGCTTCTCCCTTGGCAATCAAAACTAACAAAAAACCCCGACATCTCTGCCGGGGGTTTTCAGACTTAAAACTTATGGAACTTATAAAGGAGACAACGTCTCCCTTATGCTGCCTTGAGCTTTGCAAGGATCGCTTCGCCCATTTCTTGGGTGCCAACGACCTTGCAGCCTTCCTGGGCAATGTCAGCCGAACGTAGGCCATCGGCGAGAACGGCAGCAATGGCGCCTTCGACCTTGTCAGCCAGTTCGATCATGCCGAAGGAATAGCGCAGAGCCATCGCGTAGGACGCGATCATCGCGATCGGGTTGGCGATGCCCTTGCCAGCAATGTCTGGAGCCGAGCCGTGGACTGGCTCGTACATCGCCTTACGCTTCCCGGTGGTCGCATCTGGAGCGCCAAGCGCTGCCGATGGGAGCATGCCAAGCGAACCGGTGAGCATTGCTGCAACGTCCGAGAGAATGTCGCCGAAGAGGTTATCAGTAACGATTACGTCGAACTGCTTTGGATTGCGGACGAGCTGCATAGCGCAGTTGTCAGCCAGAATATGATTGAACGCTACGTCGCCAAAATCCTTGGCAACGGTGCGAACGACTTCGTCCCACAACACGCCAGACTTCATGACGTTCTTCTTGTCAGCCGAGTGGATCTTGTTGCCGCGGGTGCGGGCAAGATCGAAGGCGACGCGTGCAATGCGATCGATTTCGTAGGTTTCGTAAACCTGAGTATCGACGCCGCGCTTCTGGCCATTGCCCAGATCGATGATTTCCTTCGGCTCGCCGAAGTAAACGCCACCGGTCAGCTCGCGAACGATGAGGATGTCGAGGCCTTCAACCAGTTCGCGCTTGAGCGCAGAGGCGTCAGCCAGTGCTGGGTAGCAGATCGCTGGACGCAGGTTGGCAAACAGGCCCAGATCCTTGCGCAGACGCAGGAGAGCAGCTTCTGGGCGCTTGTCGTAAGGGACATTGTCCCACTTCGGACCGCCAACCGCACCAAAGATGACGGCGTCGGCCTTCAATGCCTTTTCCATGTCTTCTTCGGAGATCGCTTCGCCATGCGCGTCATAAGCGCAACCGCCAGCCAGACCGCGTTCAATCGCGAAGTCCGTCAGACCAGCTTCGTCGGACCAAGCGATGATCTTTTCGACCTCAGCCATGATCTCTGTGCCGATGCCGTCACCTGGCAGAAGGAAAAGGGAATGGGCAGCCATATTGGGATAAACTCCTCAACCGTACTCACGGGTACACCTTGGCTTGCACATAGCGCTTTTTTCGAGGTCAGCGCAAGCGGCTGCCGCGTTTGCATCCAAAATTCCAGTATCGCCCGAGGAATAAATTAACAACACGCTAAGACATACCCACGGATAAATACGGAGATTTTAGGAGGTATCAGTGTTTAAGAAATTTTTAGGACTGTCAGCGCTCGCGCTGATGGCGGCCATAATTCCTGCCTATGCTCAACCCAACGGCGAGACACCTCGGTGGATGCGCTATGCCAGTATATCGCCAGACGGGGAAACCATCAGTTTCACCTATCGTGGGCAGATTTTTGTCGTACCTGCTGATGGCGGGCTCGCCGTTCCGCTCACCACCGCCGGCAATTTTAGCTATGGAGCGATCTGGGCGCCGGACTCAGAAAGACTTGCCTTTGCCACCGACATCAATGGCAATACCGAGATCTATCTCACCGATTTCAGCGGGACGCTCGAACGACGCACTTGGTCCTCATTTGGCGAGCAACCATCGAGCTTCTCGCCCGACGGAGAACAGATTCTTTATAGTAGAATAGCTCTCGGAGACGCTGAACGCAGCGTACAGACGGCACTTTCTAGCAAGCCACAGCTGTTTGCTCAAAGTGTCGAAACCGGCCGCGAAACCCTCGTTCTGCCTAACTACGCCAGCGACGCGCGCTGGAATACAGCGATGGACAAACTCGCGTATAGTTTCGACCCAGCAGGGGATCGTGCCGAGCGCCAACATCGCGTCACAGCCAATGCGCGACAAATCTATATGTACTCCCCTGCCACCGGGAACCACGAGCGGCTTTTCAATGTTGATGGCGTCGATCGCTACAACCCGGTTTGGAGCCCCGACAACAGCGCGATCTATTACCTCGCGGAAGGGACCGGCACGGTCAATGTCTGGCGCTATTCATTTGCCGATAAGACCGAAGAGCAGGTCACGCAGTTTCACGGCACACAGGTAATCGACCTGTCGATCGCCGATAACGGCATGCTGGCTTTTATCCACGACGGACGCATCTATACGATTAGCGCGGGAGAGACCGAGCCCCAACCACTTGAGGTGCTGACGCTTGAGCAGCTCGCCAGCTTGGATGTGAATGTGCCGCTCCTCGGGAGCGACGAATTTGTCTCATCTCCGGACGGCAAGCATTTCGCCATCGCCCGCTATGGCAATATATTTTTGGTCGATACGACAGGTAAGGTACAGCAACTAACCGAAACCCCTGAGGAAGAGCGCAACGTAAGCTTTTCACCTGACGGTCAGGCGCTCACTTATGCCAGCGAGCGCGATCATCAGTGGGGCCTGTATCGCATTGCATTAACCTCCGCTGGTGCAGGCGAAGGTGAGAGCTTTGTTGAAGAAAAGCTCTATGTCCCCGAGGAAGGGAACGCATTCCAACCGCTCTACTCCCCAGACGGCTCAAAGATCGCCTTTATCGCGGATCGACGAGAAGTGCAGGTTCTCAATCTAGCAACTAAGGCTGTGACAAAGCTCTTCGCGCCCAGTGACTATAACTCGTCCTATCGAGAGGATGACATCTGGTTCTCTTGGGCTCCTACATCAGACCAAATCCTAACGCGTTGGCGCACTATTGGATCTGGTGGCGACAATTCTAAGGCCGCGGTTGTCCCCGCTGATGGTAGCGCACCGCCACAGCACGTAACACAAGCCCTCAACGTGAGCTTCAATGGGCAGTGGAGCACCGATGGCAGCCAGATTTTTGTTCAATCGGCAGTTGATACTGCGTGGTCCGCGCAGCTTCACATTGAAACGCTCGACCTGTATCGCATTTTCGTTTCGGCGCAGGCGCGCGCAGACTTTATCGACCTCGCCGATGGCACGGTCGATTTTGCTGAGCGCGGCCCGAAACGCTACGTACCAGAAGCGGAGCGCGCTTCCCGCCTCGAAACACACATCGGAGGCCACCTCGACTACTATTATCTGGAAGCCAATGGTACCGGCTTGATCGGGGTCGATCGCATCGACGACACGCACTTTTTGATTCAACGCATAGATTTGGCCGACGGTAGCGCCGAGACGATTCAAATCGTTGAGGCCCCCGGCACCGTTGGCTTTTCTCACGTGGCCGCAACAGATGTGATCGACTTCAAAGCTGACGATGAGATTGTACGGGTGTCAGTCTACAGCCCCAACGGCACTGAACACATCGCGGTCAATCACGTCGCCAGCTTCAATCTCGACGCTCATAGAAGGGCCGCCTTTGAGCAGGCATGGTCGCACCTGAAGTATAATTTTTACTCAGCAGACCTAGAAGGCCGCGATTGGGATGCCATTGGCGCGAAGTATCGCTCGTATTTGGGCTCCATCAATTCGACGCGTGAACTTTCGGATCTCGTGCGCGCAATGTATGGCGAGTTGTCTGCATCACACCTCTTTTCCAACTCCGTGATATTCGAAGGCAATGTAGCGGGGATTGGGAGTCAGAGCGACGTCCTTGGCGTCTATTTTGACTATGGTTTTGAAGGCCCCGGTCTACGCGTGGCTGCGGTGCTCCCCGGTGGTCCACTCGACCGCGCCAGCCTGGGCGTAAACGCGGGCGACGTAATCACGAGCATTAATGGCAAGCAAATTCCAGACTTGGGCGGAACCGGTCGTCTTCTTGATCGCAACTCAGGCAGAGAGGTGTCGCTCGGTATCGCGAAAGCCAATGGTGAAGACCAACGCACTGTGAGCGTCCACCCGATCAGCGCCTTCGATGAGTACGAACTCGCCCGCGAACGATGGCGCGATAGCCGCCGTGAGATGGTGAGCCGACTCTCCAACAGCTGTGTGGTTTATCAGTACGTTCCAGATATGGACGAACCCTCTTACCGCCGCCTCGTTGGCCGTTTGACTGGGATGCGCGATGTCGCCAAGGCAGCGCTTATCGACGTGCGTTCGAACGGCGGGGGCAACCTCACCCGCGAATTGATGACACTGCTCAGCGGCGAAGCGTATAGCGTGACTGGTCGCGATGATGGCCCGAAGGTACAGGATCCCAACAATCGCTGGATTGGCCCGAGCGCAATTCTGGTGGATAGCTATGGCTATTCGGATGGCACTATGTTCCCTCAGGCCTATCACGACACCAAATTGGGGCTCATCGTCGGCGATGCGGTGTTGAACACCGGCACCTATGTCTCGTCCTATAAAAGCAAGATCGTCAGGGGCTTTGAATATGCGATGCCAACTTTGCCTATCCGCAATCTCGACGGGCATTTGTATGAAAACAGCATCATTCAGCCAGACATTCACGTGCCGTTTGACCCCAACTCTGTTGGCTTCAATACCGACCCGCAGCTCGAGGCCGCCGTGGCCGCTCTGATGGAGCAGATCGGCGCTGACAGCGACTGCCGTCTGCCGTAAGCAACGATTCCAAAAAGTAAAAAAGGCGCCTCTTGGGGCGCCTTTTCATTTTCCGCACTGAGATGCGATCAGCTGTGGCTGGTCGCCGCGCCGATGCGGGCCGTTACTTCGATCTCGATATTCATGCCCTCTTCGATCATCTGCACAATCAGCATGGAAGCGGCCGGACGGATATTCTTGAACACCGGACCCACCGCTGCGACGACTTCATCAACCAACGATCGGTCAGCGACGTAATAGACAACGCGGACCGTATCCTCGATCGAGGAGCCCACTTCTTTGAGCGCTTTGTCGACGGTGGCCAGGGCGTTCTTGGCCTGCTCGCCAGCGCTCTCCGGCATGGTCATGGTGGCGTAGTCATAGCCCGTCGTACCGGACACATAGACTGTGTCTTCGTGGCGCACGGCGCGCGAATAGCCAAAGGTGGCTTCAAAGGGCGAGCCAGTGGAGACGCGCTGCACCATGGGTTAGTCCAATCTCTTGTGAAGGAAGTAACGAGTGTGACCGGGCGGATAGTCTTCTAGGCGGCCGTATTCAGTGTAGCCAAGCTTTGCGTAAAACCCAGGAGCTTGAAAACTCATCGTGTCTAACCGAATGCCGACACAGAGTTTTTCGCGCGCCAAGACCTCTGCCCTATTCATCAAGGCTTCGCCAACACCCTGCCCGCGCAAAGTCGCTGGCAGGTGCAATAGTTCAATCATCATCCAGCCGTAGCTGATGCGGCCAGTCAGGCCGCCAACAGTGTCGCCGCCGTCGTCTTTTACCGCCAGCACAAATGAAAAAAACGGAGGAGCAAACCGCCCCTCCGTTTTGGAGTCATTGTACTGGATAAGACCGCTCAAAATGGTCTGATGAGATGCCCCACTCTGACCTTCTTCTAGAACGATCTGGACCATTTTAGAGCCAGGGACGTTGTGCAGCCATTTTTCCCTCAAAGGAGGTTATGGATGCATCGGACTTCAAGGTGCCGGCAATGTCATCGAGACCTTCAAGCAGGATCTGCTTGCGCGATGGGTCGATGTCGAAGTGGAGTGTGCCACCATCTGGACCCTGAATGGTCTGCGCTTCGAGGTCGATGGTCAGAGTAGCGTTTGAGCCGCGCTCGGCATCGTCGAGCAGCAGTTTGAGCTGTTCTGGCGAAACGACGAGTGGCAGAATGCCGTTCTTGAAGCAATTATTGTAGAAAATGTCCGCAAAGCTGGTGGAAATCACGCAGCGAACGCCGAAGTCAAGCAGTGCCCAAGGCGCGTGCTCACGCGAGGAACCACAACCAAAATTGTCGCCCGCGATGATGATCTGCGCTTTGCGATAAGCAGGCTGATTGAGGACGAACTCAGCATTTTCCGAGCCATCTTCATTGTACCGCATTTCGGAGAACAGCGCAGTGCCGAGACCGGTGCGCTTGATCGTCTTGAGGTACTGCTTTGGGATGATCATATCGGTGTCGATATTGATAATCGGCAATGGAGCCGCGACACCGGTCAGAGTGATGAACTTATCCATGTGGTTTGGGACCTCGCTGTTATTAGCGTCATCGCGCAATCCGGGGGTATCGGTCAAGGCCTAACCGTACCAAAGCGTACGGTTGAAGTTTTCACCCCATCCGTACGTTTGAAAAATGCTTACAGGCTGGTCTTTGGATCGACGCCCAACATGATGTTGAGGTTCTGAACCGCAGCGCCAGAAGCGCCCTTGCCCAGATTGTCGTACACAGCAGCAATGACAGCCTGATTGAGCTCATCATTGGCAAAGACATAAAGCGAGAGCTTGTTGGTGCCGTTATTCTCCTGCGGGTCAAGCGAAGCGATTTTGCCGGCGCTTGGATCATAAGGCATGACTTCAACGAAGCTGTTTGGGATCGCTGCGTAATGTGCCGAAAGGCAATCATGCAGATCTTTGCCCGTTGGCATATCGGCAACCATGTCGAGGTGCAGCGGCAGCGTCGTGAGCATGCCCTGAGCAAAATTACCAACGGTGGGCTCAAACAAAGGCGCACGGTTAAGATGCGCATATTCCGCCATTTCTGGCAGGTGCTTGTGCTTAAAGGTCAGGCCATAAGGCATGAACTGGCTCGGCTTTGCGCCTTCTGCCTCATACTCTTCGATCATTTGCCGACCGCCACCGGAATAGCCGGAAATGCCATGGTAGCTCAGCGGATAGTCACCGGGCAGAAGACGCGCTTCTACCAACGGACGAGCGGCCGCGATTAGCCCCTGTGGCCAGCACCCTGGATTGGCAACGAAACGCGCCTTAGAAATGGCTTCGGTCTGACCGATGTCCATTTCAGCAAAGCCATAGGTCCAGCCTTCAGCGATACGGAATGCGGTCGAGGCATCAATGACACGAGTGGTGCCATTGTCGATGAGACGCACGCTTTCTTTGGCGGCTTCGTCGGGGAGGCAGAGGATCGCCACATCAGCTGCATTGAGCAGGCGCTTACGCTCATCCTGATCCTTGCGCTTTTCCGGCGCGATCGAGAGAACTTCAAGATCCTGTCGGCCAGCCAGACGATCACGGATCTGCAGACCAGTGGTACCAGCTTCGCCATCAATAAAGATCTTCGCGGCCATGAATGGGCTCCTCAATAAGACTTGGCTTAGATGGCGTTCTCTCGCGCCAACGTCAAGCGTTCTGCGGTTGTAATGCATGCCCAGCTTTGGCAATCCTAAGCATCTACAAATCGAGGGACGACTATGAGCACTCCACACAATCACGCCAAGCCCGGTGACTATGCAGAAGCCGTGCTGCTGCCGGGCGACCCTTTGCGCGCAAAATGGATCGCTGAGACGTTCTTCGAGAACCCCAAACTCGTCAATTCTGTCCGTAATTGCCTCGGCTATACCGGCACCTGGAAACGCAAGCCTATTTCAGTGCAGGCCAGTGGGATGGGCCAACCGTCCCTGGCCATCTATGTTCATGAGTTGATCAACGTCTTTGGCGTTAAAAAGATCATCCGTGTGGGCACATGCGGCGGGCTTAGCGCTGATGTGAAGGTGCGGGACATTATACTGGCGCAGGGTGCGTCCACCGATTCAGGCATTGTGAAGGACCGGTTCGGCGCCTTCAACTTCGCCCCAATCGCCGACTTCGGCCTTCTGCGCACAGCCGCCAATCTCGCTGAAGCGCGCGGTTTGGCCTATCACGCAGGCAATATGCTGTCTTCAGATGTCTTCTACCACGCTGATGGCTTCGCAGGGTATGACAAGTTGCCGGAGCATGGCGTGATCGGCGTGGAGATGGAAGCGGCTGTGCTTTATACGCTCGCAGCGCGTTTCAAGGTGAAGGCCCTCGCCATTTGCACCATGACTGATAGCCTGATTACGCACGAGGAAATGAGCGCCGACGAGCGTCAAAGCTCGCTCAAAGAGATGGTTGAGCTCTCCCTCGATACCGCCGTCGCTTAAACCCGTAAAAAGGCTGAGAGTCAGAGGCCGAATGCTGCACCGGGGCTGGACTCATTGGCGTTTATCGCCTATGAGCCGCCCATTCGTGTGTTTGCCTCTCGGAGTAGACGCACGGGAATAACAAGAAGACTGCCCTCCGTTACAAACCAAGACCGGGCAACAAGGGTTTTCGGACCCCCAAATTGCTCCAGCGAAAAGATCAGAACGGATCGATTATGACCAATATCATCCAGCAGCTTGAACAAGAACAAGTTGCTAAGCTCGCCGCTCAGCGCGAACTTCCAGACTTCACCCACGGCGATACCGTCAAGGTGTGGGTAAAGATCCGCGAAGGCGACAAGGAACGTCTCCAGGCCTATGAAGGCGTCGTGATTGCTCGCTCGGGTGGCGGCATCATGGAATCCTTCACCGTCCGTAAGATTTCTTACGGTGAAGGCGTGGAACGCGTGTTCCCAATCTACTCCCCAAACATTGCTTCGGTTGAAGTGATCAAGCGCGGTAAGGTTCGTCGCGCCAAGCTGTACTACCTGCGCGATCGTCGCGGTAAGTCTGCTCGTATTTTCGAATCGACCAACGCTCGTACCCGCAAGATCGAAGCTGGCGAACGCGAAGCAGCACTGGCTGCTAAGGAAGCCCGTGAAGCTGAACGCGTAGCAGCAGCTCAGGCCCTCGCAGCTGAAGTCGCTGCAAAGGAAGCTGAAGCAGCAGCAGCAGCGGCAGCAGCCGAAGAAGCAAAGAGCGAATAAGACGCTCGAAGCTGATCGAATTGAGAGGCCCGGTGGCAACACCGGGCCTTTCCTTTTGCCACAACGATTCACGTGAAACGCTTAGCTCAATCGGCTAGGGCTGATAAAAGAGCACAAACAAGCGTCACCCGATTCCCGGAGTCTTTAATGACCACTTCCATTGTGACCTGGAACATCAATTCGGTCCGCCTTCGGATCGAGATGGTCCTTAATTTCTTGCGCGAGTATCAGCCGGACGTGTTGATGCTGCAGGAAATTAAGTGCACGAATGACCAGTTTCCGCGCAATGCTTTCATCGAAGCTGGCTACCCGCACATGGCCGTGCATGGCCAGAAGGGTTACCACGGGGTCGCAACTGTCTCGAAGTTTCCGCTAACGGACATTTCAAGCCGCTCTTTCTGCGAAATCCCAGATTCGCGCCACATTGCAGCGCTGATGGACTTTGGCTATGGCCCAACCACGCTGCACAATTTCTATATTCCTGCGGGCGGCGATGAGCCGGACGTAACCATCAATCCCAAGTTCAAGCACAAGATCGATTTCCTGGATGAGCTGAAGACGTGGTTCGCCGAGCCTGCCTTCCAGCATCGTCAGCTGATTGCCGGTGACTTCAACATTGCGCCACACGAGAACGACGTGTGGAACCACAAGCAACTGCTTAAAATCATCAGCCACACGCCGATGGAAACCGAGCGCCTCGATGCCCTACTCAAGGGAGGATTTGGCTGGGTCGACCTAGTGCGCAAGCACGTGCCCTACGATCAGAAGATCTATTCGTGGTGGAGCTATCGCGGCAAGGATTGGAATGCGTCCGACCGCGGTCGTCGCCTTGACCACATTTGGTCAACTTCGGACATAGCCCAGAATTGTTCTGGAATAGAGATCGTTCGCGCGGCCCGAGGCTGGACAGCGCAACCTTCGGACCACGTGCCCGTCATCGCCCGTTTCGGCTAATCCGCGGAGCGAACCATCTTCTTTCGCAGTGGTTCGAGCGCGTGCATATATTGCCCCAGATCTCGTTGGATGCGCTCTGCGGCGCGTTGAGCGAGGCTGGGGCTTTGTTTTGCGAGCTTTAGAAAAGCAGACCGCGGGACAAAGATCAGCTCGCATTCCGTCTCAGCCGTAAAGGTCACGGGTCGCGGTTTAGCGATGATCAGCGAGGTTGGCGATATGACACTGCCAGGCTCGGTGAGACGATAGGCTTTGCTCGCCTCTGCGCCTTGATGTTCAACGAGCACAGTACCGCGCACCAAAACGGAAGCACCTTGCGGCTCCGTACCGCCGCGATAGATGACGTCACCGGCCGAGAAATGTTGGCGATCACCAGCAAATCCCAACATGGTGAGCTCTTGTTCATCGCAAATGTCGAAGAAATCGGCCTGGCTCAAGAGCTCGGCCGCGTCGTCCACTATCATCAGCCCAGACCCGCTATGCCTTTGGCCGCTTCATCGAAGCGGCCTTTGGCAAGCTATAATCGAGTTCTGGGGGAGAATGAACTCTTTTGTCTTTTAGGGAACGAGACGATACCCACCATCTTCCGTAACGAGAAGACGTGCATTGGATGGATCGCGCTCAATCTTTTGGCGAAGCCGGTAGATATGGGTCTCTAACGTATGGGTGGTCACCCGATTATTGTAACCCCAAACCTCCTTTAGGAGGATGTCACGCGTGATGGTTTTCGGACCCTGACGATAGAGAAACTTCAGTATCGATGTTTCTTTATCGGTTAAGCGGACCTTGGTGCCGTCCGCCATTTCCATTGTCTTACCAGCAGGATGGAAGTTGTAGGGACCAATAGTGAAAACGGCGTCTTCACTGCTGTCATGCTGGCGTAAAGCCGCCTGAATACGCGCCAAAAGCACCGGATAGCGGAACGGCTTGGTCACATAGTCATTCGCGCCCGATTCAAGTCCTTGAATCTCGTCGGCGTCACTGTCGTGGCCGGTCAGGAGCAATACGGGGCTCGAATAGCCTTCCTGACGCAGGGTGCGCACAGCATCGCGGCCGTCCATATCAGGCAAACCGACGTCCATGATGGTGAGATCAACATTGTTCCCACGCACCGCAACGAAAGCATCACTCGCTGTGCCTGCTTCAACGATCTCGAAATCGGGCTCCGCCGCGAGCTGTTCGACGAGCGTCCGCCGTAGATCGGTATCGTCATCCACAACCAAGATGCGCCGCTTATTCATATTTTACTCCGCGCGTTTCCACTCTGGTCGAGCGAGATCACAAAGACGCGACCTAAAAAGGGCACGCCTCATCACATCGCCGTTATTGAGAAGGCAACGTGGAAACATACGGAAAAGTTGCAGGTTTAGGCCGAGATTGTCGCCGGCCGCTTACCGAACAGGGCCGAACCCACGCGCACATGGGTTGCCCCCATAGCAATCGCGGTTTCAAAATCGCCGCTCATTCCCATCGAGAGGTGTGAGACACCGGCCTCCTGGCCAAGTTGGCTGAGATGGGCAAAATAGCTTCCTGCGGGCTGGCCGTCTGGGGGAATGCACATCAGGCCAATGATGTTGAGCCCGTGGACCTCACGACAGCGTTTTACGAAAGCGACCGTGTCGGCAATCGCGATCCCGGCCTTTTGCTCTTCGCCACCAATGTTGACCTGCACAAAGCACGGTATGGATTTATCCGCACGCTTCATCTCCTCGGCCAGCACTGCGGCCACCTTCTCCCGGTCAACGCTTTCGATGACATCAAACAGTGCCACGGCCTCACGCGCTTTGTTGGTCTGGAGTGGGCCAATCAAGTGCAATTGCACGTTAGCAAACTTCTCGCGCAATGACGGCCACTTATCTTTGGCCTCCTGAACACGGTTTTCACCGAAAACGCGCTGGCCTGCCTGCAGAAATGGAAGGACCTCATCGGCTGAAAAAGTCTTGGAAACTGCAACCAAGTCAACGGTTTCGGGCGGCGCGCCGAAGCGAAGCCGTGCCGTCTCTATCCGTGCTTTGATGTCGTTGAGCGCAGTTTGGGCGCTGCTGATGCTGCCTGTCATTGCAGACCCCGTAGCTGTTGACCTGACAAGGGATTTCTGGTGATGGTCCGGGTAGCTAAAAACCCCTGAAAACGCAAGCGGCGCAACCCTCCTGCGACATGCTGTGTTAGATTTGTAAGGACGATCCGAGTTGAGCGGCGAACGCTACAATCCGCGCGAAAGCGAACCGAAATGGCAAAAGATCTGGGACGAGCGCCAGAGCTTTGTGACGTCCAACGATGATCCGCGCGACCCTTACTACGTCCTAGAGATGTTCCCCTACCCCTCGGGTCGCATTCATATGGGCCACGTGCGCAACTACGCCATGGGCGACGTGGTGGCGCGCTATCACCGTGCGAAGGGCAAAAATGTGCTCCACCCAATGGGTTGGGACGCTTTTGGTCTGCCAGCTGAAAATGCTGCGATCGAACGCAATACCCATCCGGGGACTTGGACCTATGCCAATATTGAGGCGATGAAGAAGCAGCTGAAATCGATGGGCCTCTCCATTGATTGGACGCGCGAAATCGCCACCTGCTCGCCTGACTATTACCAGCACCAGCAGGCCATGTTCATCGATATGCTTGAAGCCGGTCTCGTGACCCGCAAGAGCTCAAAGGTGAATTGGGATCCGGTCGACATGACCGTTCTCGCCAATGAGCAGGTTATTGATGGCAAGGGTTGGCGCTCGGGCGCTGCAGTTGAGCAGCGCGAGCTGACGCAGTGGTTCTTCAAGATCTCTGATTTTGCTGAAGACCTGCTCGAAGCCATAGACACGCTGACCGAATGGCCAGAAAAAGTGCGCACCATGCAGCGCAACTGGATCGGCCAGTCAGAAGGCATGCGCCTCCTGTTCGAACTGGTCGGCTCCGACAAGACCGCCGCAACGTCGGTCGAGGTGTTTACCACCCGTCCGGACACTATTTTCGGCGCTTCCTTCCTTGCCCTATCGCCAGACCACCCGCTGACCGCTGAACTGGCCAAATCGAGCCCAGAGCTCACTGAATTTGTTGCTGAATTCCGTCGTCAGGGCACAGCCACTGAAACGCTTGAAAAGGCGGAAAAGAAGGGCGTGTTCACCGGTCTCCACGTGAAACACCCGGTGGTCGAAGGCGCGACCCTGCCCGTCTATGTCGCCAACTTCGTCCTCATGGACTATGGCACTGGCGCAATCTTTGGTTGCCCAGCACATGACCAGCGCGACCTAGATTTCGCTCGTAAATACGATCTGCCGGTAAAGGCCGTCGTTCTGCCAGCAGACACCGACCCGGCCACATTTGCTGTTGCCGACGAAGCCTATGTCGACGGTGGCACCATCTTTAACTCTGAGTTCCTCAACGGCCTCACCATCGATGCTGCCAAAGCAAAGATGGCGGAAGTCTTTGGTGCACGTACAGTTGATGGCCAGCCGCAGGGCGCGGTTGAAGTCAACTATCGCCTTCGCGACTGGGGGATTTCCCGTCAGCGATATTGGGGTTGCCCGATCCCAGTCATCCACTGCGAAGTGTGTGGAACGCTGCCTGTGCCAAAGAAGGACCTGCCGGTCATTCTACCGGAAGACGTTTCCTTCGATAAGCCGGGCAATGCGCTCGACCATCACCCGACCTGGAAGCACACCAACTGCCCACAGTGTGGTGTTGCCGCGCGTCGTGAAACCGACACCATGGACACCTTTGTCGACTCGTCCTGGTATTTTACCCGCTTCACTGCCCCACATGCGGATACCCCCACGGTACCGGCTGTCGCCAATCGCTGGCTTCCGGTGGACCAGTACATCGGCGGCGTAGAACACGCGATCCTGCACCTGCTCTACAGCCGCTTCTTCACCCGCGCGATGAAGGCCACTGGTCATGTTGGCGTAGATGAACCGTTCAAGGGCTTGTTCACTCAGGGCATGGTCACCCACGAGACTTACAAGTCCACGGATGGCGCTTGGGTCAATCCAACCGATATCGCCATCGAAACCAATGGTGACGTCCGTTCTGCGCGCCTGCTGTCCAACAACGAACCAGTGTCCATTGGTTCTGTTGAAAAGATGAGCAAGTCCAAGAAGAACGTGGTCGATCCAGACGAAATCGTTTCGTCCTACGGTGCCGATACCGCGCGTTGGTTCATGCTCTCGGATTCCCCACCTGAACGCGACGTTCAGTGGACCGAAGCGGGTGTTGAAGGCGCAAGCCGCTTCCAGCAGCGCGTCTGGCGTTTGGTCAATGATCTCGTGGATGCAGCTCCGGCGACCGCAAGCGATGCCGTTGACGAAACCGCAGCCCTTGCTCTGCGCAAGATTGTGCACCGTTCCGTCCACGGCGTGGCTCAGGACATCGAAGGCCTGCGTTTCAACCGTGCGGTAGCCCAGATTTACGAACTCACCAACGCATTGGTAAAAGCTGTAAACGGCAAGCCCGGCGCCGCAACGCAAACGGCGCTGAATGAAGGCACACGCTCGTTGATCCAACTGATCAGCCCGATGATGCCGCACTTGGCCGAAACATGCTGGGACGTAATCGGCGCAGAAGGCCTCGTTGCCGACGCTCTCTGGCCAGAGGTTGATGCTAAGCTTCTCGTCGATGATGAAGTAACCATGCCCATCCAGATCAACGGCAAGCGCCGTGGCGAACTGGTTGTGGCTAAGGGTACAGCGGCCGCTGAGGTCGAAGCTCAGGCGCTTGCACTTGAAGCCGTCACCAAGGCGCTCGAAGGCAAGACCCCGAAGAAGATCGTGGTCGTTCCCGATCGCATCATCAACATTGTTGTATGACGTCGCTTAAAGCACATGAGGTGGCGCGCTATCTAGCGCGCCCCGACCTCAGCGAGGGCATCTTTCTCGCTTATGGCCCAGACGGCGGTCTTGTTCGTGAGACCGCCCAGCGGCTAATCCGCTATCTGTCTGGTGACGATCCTGGCTCAGCCAATGTCACGATTTTTGATGGTCCGGAACTTAACGCAGATCCTTCACTTCTCGTGCTAGAAGCCCGGTCAGTCTCACTGTTTGGCGGAAAACGCATCATTCGCGTGAGAAATGCCAGTAAAACACTAGCTGCGCCACTCAAAGAACTCGTTGATGATCCCGGTGGTACAGCCATCGTGCTCGAGGCCGATAATCTCACGCCCAAGGACGCTCTGCGTGCACTTGTCGAAGGCGCTAAATTGGGGCGCGCTTTGCCGTGCTACCCGGATAGCGACGAAACCCTTATTGCGCTCATGCGTGAAACGTTTAACCAGAACGGCATTCGGCACGACAACGACGTTATTCCAAGCCTACGAGAAATCCTTGGTAACGACCGCGAGATCACGCGTCGCGAATTGGAAAAGCTGACGCTTTACTCAGCCAAAACCAAACACCTTACCCGCGAGGACGTTCTGTTACTTTGTGCCGACAACGGTGCCTTAGCCATAGACGCAATTTTGGATTCGACAGGCGGCGGGCACGCCGAAAAGCTAGAGTTGGCACTCAACCGTGCAGTTTCCGCAAATGTGAATCCCCAGCAATTACTGGCTATGCTGACCAATCATTTTGCCAGTCTTCGCCGTTGGCGGACCGAAGTGGACAAAGGCAAGCCAGCTCGAACTGTGTTGGAGGGTGTAAAGCCCAAACCCCACTTTTCACGGATGGGGACACTTGAGCAGCAATTGCGTCTCTGGTCGGACCGCTCCCTAGCAATCGCCGCGGACCGCCTTCTGCAAGCGACTTCGGACAGTCGCCGCCGTCCCGCTTTGGCGGAGGCAGTATTGAGAAGAACGACCCTGGCACTGTGCATGATGGCCGCCACACAATAAAAAACGCGCCCCAAAAAAGGGCGCGTTTCACGTGGAACATCTATTAAAACAAAGGCTTAGTTAGTCCGCCCTGTTAGACGCATGCAGATATCGTCCAACTGTTCGAGTGTCTTGTAGCGGATCTCTAGCTTACCACCCTTGTCAGAATGATTTAGAGCCACCGTCAGGCCCAGCGCGTCGGCCAGGCGACGCTGTAGCGCCAAAGTGTCTGTATCGGGCTCAGCGCGGCTTACAACCGGCTTTTTGGAAGGGATATCGCGCTGCTGGCTAAGCGCTTCTGCTTCGCGAACCGAAAGCCCCTTTTCAACGATCTCATGTGCCAGTGCTGTCGGGTCGTCGACAGTGATCAACGTGCGTGCGTGACCAGCGGTCAGTGTTCCGCTCGAGACCATGCCGCGAACGTCTTCTGGCAACTTAAGCAAGCGCAGCGTGTTCGCTACATGCGATCGCGATTTGCCGATAACTTGCGCCAGGTCCTGCTGAGTATATTCAAACTGCTCAATCAGCTGCCCATAACCCATTGCTTCTTCGAGCGGGTTAAGGTCGGCGCGTTGAACGTTTTCGATAATCGCTAGTTCGAGCGCTTCCTTATCGTCAACATCACGAACGATGACCGGAACGTCGTGAAGGCCTGCTTTTTGAGACGCGCGCCAACGACGTTCACCAGCGATCAACTCGAAAATGTTTGGATCGGTCGTTGGACGGACTAGAAGCGGCGACATTACGCCCTTCTCACGGATCGAGTTCGTCAGTTCTTCGAGTTGCTCATCGTTGAACGTGCGACGCGGGTTCGCACGGTTCGGAATGATGAATTCCAGTGGCAATTTTTTGCCGCCGGAACCCGACTCGGTCACGCGTGCACCTTCGATAGAAGCCATGTCGCCAATAAGCGCTGCAAGACCCCGGCCAAGACGTGTCGGTTTGTCTGTCATTCTGCGCTCCTAAGCTGCGTTCAGGCGCCGCTCGCGGCGGATAACTTCAGTGGCAAGGCGCAGATAGGCCTGAGACCCTGCGCACTTCAAATCGTAAAGCAATGCCGGTTTGCCGTAGGACGGCGCTTCCGAAAGGCGAACATTGCGCGGAATGACTGTGTCATAGACCAGATCACCCATTTCGCTACGCACGTCCGCAAGAACCTGCTCGGAAAGATTGTTGCGCTTATCAAACATGGTCATCACCACACCCTGGATCGAAAGGCGCGGATTGAGAGTAGAGCGTATCTGCTCAATGGTCTGCAGGAGCTGCGAAAGCCCCTCAAGGGCGAAAAACTCGCACTGCAGTGGCACCAGCACAGCGTCGGCCGCGACAAGTGAATTGACCGTAAGAAGGTTCAGCGAGGGCGGACAATCGATGAGAATATAGCTCACCGGCTTGTCGTTGATCCGCATCTCATCAACCTGCTTAAAGGCATTGCGCAACTTGAAGGCCCGATCGCCCTGCCCGGCAATGGTCAATTCCACCCCGAGCAAGTCCATCGTCGACGGGACAATTGCCACATTGGGCACCGTCGTCATGATCGATGCTTCGACGACGGTCGCTTCACCAACCAAGACGTCATAGGCCGACAATGCGCGGTCGGTGCGATTGATGCCTAGACCCGTGGAGGCATTGCCCTGCGGATCAAGGTCGACAATCAACACGCGCTCACCGATAGCGGCAAGTGCCGTTGCAAGATTGATGGCTGTTGTCGTTTTACCGACACCGCCCTTTTGATTGGCTAAAGTAAGGATTCGGGGTGCCAAATCGGCCTCCGCTTGCCGTTAACTCGCTAACCTCGGTTTTAAACCGGTGATCGTTAGGATCACGCCGCCCGGGTCAGTGTCACTACCTTTTGTTAACACATCAAAGTCCCAGTGGGTACGGGCTAGTTTGATCTCTTCAACATGTTCTCGGCCTTTGTGCAGAACTGCACGAGTATTTTCGCCGAAAAAGGGGTGCATCCAATCACATAACTGCGGCAAAGCAGCCAGTGCTCGGGAAGTAATTACGTCTGGTACACCTGTTTCACGTGAATCAATCTCATCAGTACGATTCCCGAAGACTTGTACATTCAAAGACAGTTCTCGCGCTACAGCGCGGAGAAAGCTCACTTTTCTGGAAGTTGGTTCGACAAGCACGAATTTGCGATCCATCCCTTTCGATCCGATTGCCATCGGCAGCGCCGGAAAACCGCCGCCGCTGCCAATATCCATAACAAGCCGATCTGATTCTTCGAGCACTGTTAGGGCCTGGAGGCTATCAGCGAAATGGCGGGTCCAAAGCTCATTCAGTGTTTCACGTGAAACAAGATTCTGAACCTTCTGCCATTTACGCAAAAGATTGGCATAGGATTCCAAGTCTCTTGCGACGACCTCAACCGGTCGTGATAGCGCCGCAGCATAGGCGGAAACATATTGAGTATTAGACATTAACCCGCCTTACGAAGAGCACCACGTCTGATGACAGCCAATAGCAGCGTAATCGCTGCTGGCGTCATACCATCCATTGCTTGAGCCTGAGCAATGGTCTGCGGCTTGTACTGGGTCAGCTTGTGACGCAGTTCCATAGATAGACCTGGGATCTCCATATAATCGAGATCATCGGGAATGGCGCGTTGCTCATCGCGACGGACCGCTTCGATGTCTGACTTCTGGCGATCGAGGTAAACCGCATACTGCGCGTCGATAGACACTTGCTCCAACACTTCGGTGTCGAGATCAGCAATCTCCGGCCAAAGTTTGGTAAGATCACTTGCCTCAAAGTCAGGGTAAGACAAAAGCTCAAATGCGGAACGGCGTTTGCCATCTTCATTGACGGGCAGGCCCGCCTTACGGGCCTCAGTCGGTGAAGCGCTGAGCGTTCTGAGGAGTGTCCTCCCATGCTCTAGCTTGGCCGACTTTTCGGCGTAATAGCTGGCCCGGCGATCGCCTACCACACCCTTTTCAATGCCCAGCATAGTCAGCCGCTGATCAGCGTTGTCGGCACGCAAGTGCAAACGGAACTCTGCTCGCGAGGTGAACATACGATAGGGTTCGGAAACACCACGGGTGACAAGATCGTCGACCATGACGCCGAGGTAGCTCTCCGTTCGCGACAGGATGAGAGGCTCCGCGCCCTTTGCGGCAAGTGCAGCATTGGCACCAGCAAGCAGCCCCTGCGCTCCCGCTTCTTCATACCCGGTCGTGCCGTTGATCTGACCCGCGAGATAGAGACCAGGCTGGCGCTTGACTTCCAGAGTGGGCCGCAGTTCACGCGGATCTACATAATCATATTCAATCGCATAGCCTGGGCGGATGATTTTGACATTTTCCAGGCCCGGCATGGAACGGAGGAATGCTTCCTGAACATCGTCAGGCAAGGAGGTGGAAAGACCGTTTGGATAAACGGTCTTGTCCTCTAACCCTTCCGGTTCCAGAAAGATTTGATGGCTGTCACGATCGGCGAAGCGGACAATTTTATCCTCGATCGACGGGCAATAGCGGGGGCCACGCGATTGAATGCGGCCAGAATACATGGCCGAACGATGAATGTTATCGCTGATAATTTTATGCGTTTCGGCGGTTGTGCGCGTGATGTGGCACGATACCTGCGGCGTGGTCATCTCGTCCGTCAAAGCCGAAAACGCTTCGATTGGATCATCGCCGGGCTGTTCTTCTAGAACAGAATAATCGATGGAGGTGCCGTCAAGGCGTGCAGGAGTGCCCGTCTTTAGGCGACCGAGAGCAAGACCAAGGCCTTCGAGACGTGTCGACAGGCCGAGCACTGGCTTTTCACCGACGCGACCAGCGGGCTCGGTAAACTCGCCGCGGTGAATGAGACCGCGTAAGAAGGTACCGGTTGTCAGGACAACTGCCTTGGTGCCAATGCGACGACCATCGAGCAGCACAACGCCAGAGACATGACCATTGGTGACTTCAATGTCGTCGACTTCGCCTTCGATCACATCGAGGTTTGGCTGTGCGGTGATCGCAGCCTGCATAGCTTCACGATAAAGCTTACGATCTGCCTGCGCGCGCGGGCCGCGTACAGCAGGTCCCTTGCGGCGGTTGAGGACGCGAAACTGGATGCCGGCTTTATCAGCGACGAGGCCCATGAGACCATCGAGCGCGTCGATTTCTCGGACGAGATGGCCTTTGCCCAAGCCACCAATGGCTGGGTTACAGCTCATCTCCCCAATCGTATCGAAGCGATGGGTAACAAGGGCCGTGGGGACGCCAAGACGGGCAGACGCAGCTGCGGCTTCCGTACCAGCGTGACCACCACCAACAACGATAACGGCGTAGTCGCTCATGGGTAAAACTCTCCAAGGCGCATCAAATAGGCCAGTGTTTCACGTGAATCAACATTTTGGCTTAAGCGTGAAGCTCCACGGGACGTTTCACCCGTGTTTCACGTGAATCACTTGCCAATGCAAAAGCTAGAAAAGAGCCGATCGAGAACGCGCTCGGCATCAAGGCGGCCGATCATACGCTCAAGTGCGGCTGATGTATTGCGCAGACTTTCAGCTGCAAGCTCCCAATCATGGAGGGCGCCGCGTGTCTCTTGCAAAGTGGCCAAGGCAGACTGCAGGGACTGACGGTCGCGCTCGTGGCTAACAAGGCTCGGCTCAACACCCGTAACCGCTTCCCCAAGCTTTGCCAGATGAGCGAATAACTGAGGGAGCCCTGCCCCTGTTTCTGTGGAGATCGCAAAATCTGCGTCTACGGCAGCTATGTCTGACTTGGTGCCGAGGGTGACGAGGTAACCAGTTGTTTCTGGTACATCAATGTCTTCAACATCGGGGGCGCGAAGCCAGAGAACAATGTCGGCATCAGCGATCGCCTTGTGAGCGCGCTTAACCCCCTCGGCTTCAGCTTTGCTGTCGGTCTCCCGGAGACCAGCCAGATCCAAAAGAACAAATTTTTGGCCGCCTATGTCGAGTGGGACTTCGCGTACGTCGCGAGTGGTGCCCGCTTCATCAGACACAATGGCGACGTCGGATCGAGAAAGCGCGTTGATAAGACTCGATTTTCCGGCATTTGGCGCCCCAGCCAGGGCAACGCGCAGACCTTCTCGTACGATGCGACCACTTTCGACAGATTCTAACGCGCGACCAATGGCACTTTCAAGGATTGAGAGCTGATCGACCCAATTGGTGGGCAGGTCGTCTGAGACGTCACCTTCGTCCGAAAAATCAAGCCGGGCTTCAATTTCTGCACGCAAGTCAAGAAGCGTATCGCGCCAGCGGTCGATCTCTTCCGTCAACCGTCCGTCATAACGTGCAAGAGCTTGCTGACGCTGCTTTTCTGTTTCGGCAGAAAGGAGATCGCCAAGCCCCTCAACTTCGATGAGATCCAGTTTTCCATTTTCGAACGCCCGGCGGGTAAATTCACCGGCCTCAGCAAAGCGCAGCCCAAGCGTGCCCAGTTCGGCCAAAATGGCTTTTACGCCCGCAGGCGACCCATGGACGTGAAGCTCGGCGCAATCTTCGCCGGTAAAACTGTTGGGAGAAGGAAAGAAGACCACAAGGCCCTGATCCAGTGCTCGATCTGCTCCAATAGAGCGGAGAGCCATTTTGCGGGCGGCTGGGACGTCGCCTGCTAGAGTTTGTAGTGCCTGTTGGACCAGCGGGCCAGAGAGGCGGATTACTGCCACTCCGGCCGGCAAGGAGCCGGAGGAGAGCGCCATGATTGTGTCGCCCGCCTGCATGCCCGGCTCCGTCTAGTCTATTAGGTGTTCATTGAGTCGAAGAAATCGGAATTGGTCTTGGTCTGACGAACCTTGTCGACCAGGAATTCCATCGCGTCGATTGTCCCCATCGGGTTGAGGATACGGCGCAGTACATACATCTTGCGCAGAATATCCGTATCGACGAGGAGTTCTTCCTTGCGGGTACCGGACTTATTGATGTCGATAGCCGGGAAGACGCGCTTATCAGCGACCTTGCGATCAAGGACGATTTCCGAGTTACCGGTGCCCTTGAATTCTTCGAAGATCACTTCGTCCATGCGCGAACCGGTGTCGATCAGCGCTGTCGAGATGATAGTCAAAGAACCACCGTCTTCGATGTTACGTGCCGCGCCGAAGAAGCGCTTAGGACGCTGCAGCGCGTTCGCATCAACACCACCGGTGAGAACCTTGCCCGAGCTAGGCACCACTGTGTTGTAAGCGCGACCAAGACGGGTGATCGAGTCGAGCAGGATAACAACGTCACGCTTGTGTTCGACCAGGCGCTTCGCCTTTTCGATCACCATTTCAGCAACCTGAACGTGGCGGCTTGCTGGTTCGTCGAAGGTTGAGGAAATGACTTCACCGCGAACCGAGCGCTGCATGTCGGTCACTTCTTCCGGACGTTCGTCGATCAACAGAACGATCAAATAGCATTCCGGGTGATTGGTCGCGATCGACTGTGCGATATTCTGCAACAGTACAGTCTTACCAGTACGCGGCGGCGCAACAATCAATGCGCGCTGGCCCTTGCCGAGCGGCGCAACCAGATCGAGAAGACGAGCCGAACGATCCTTTGTTGTCGGATCTGGCAGCTCCATCCGGAGACGTTCTTCAGGATAGAGCGGGGTGAGGTTGTCGAAGTTGACCTTATGACGGACAGCTTCGGGATCCTCGAAATTGATCGTGCTGACCTTGAGCAGCGCGAAATAGCGCTCGCCTTCCTTGGGAGAACGAATCTCGCCCTCAACCGTATCGCCGGTGCGCAAACCGAAACGACGGATCTGGCTCGGGCTGACATAGATGTCGTCCGGACCTGGTAGATAATTCGCATCTGGCGAACGTAGGAAGCCGAACCCGTCTGGGAGCACCTCAACCACGCCTTCACCGACGATGTTGATATCCTGAGCCGCCAATTCCTTGAGAATGGCGAACATCAATTCCTGCTTGCGCATGGTCGAAGCGTTTTCGACCTCCAGCTCCTCGGCAAAAGCCAAGAGTTCGGCCGGTGATTTGGCCTTGAGCTCGCTGAGCTTGATATTCTGCATGTATGCGACGGGCCCTTGAGGGATATCGATAAAACGAAGGTAAATCAGAAAATGGGGAGTTGATCAGCACGCCGCGACGGTTTGGGAAACCGCGCCCTATGGGGTGCTTCGCCCTATCATCTACTCCGATCCCAGAGATTTTTCAAGATTGAATAGCGACCAGGCGGATTCACGTGAAACTGCACAGACCGCCGGGCAAAAAGAAAACGGAGTAAGCACTGCTTACCCCGTTATCAAATTCCTGAACTTTAGCGTTCTGCTTAGAACGGCTTCACGACCACCATGATAACGATGATCAGCATCAGAACCGTCGGCACCTCGTTGATAACGCGGTAGAATTTTTCTGACTTGGTATTCTTGTCCTGAGCAAAAGCTTTCAGTTGCTTAGCCAAAATCCCGTGACAGGCCGACATGCCGAGAACGGCAATCAGCTTAATCCAAGTCCAGCCGGTCGAAAAATCCATCAAACCAAGATGGATCATCCACAGGCCAAAAATCCAACTCGCAATCATTGCCGGCGTGGTGATGGCTCGGAACAAACGACGTTCCATCACCTTGAACATTTCCGACTGCTCAGAGCCGACGGCAACCTTGGTGTGATACACGAACAGGCGCGGCAGGTAGAACATCCCGGCCATCCAACAAATCACCGAAATGACGTGTAGGGCTTTGACCCACATTTCGAGCATTTTCGAAAAATCCCTTAACCGCGCTTAATAATTTCGATCAGACGTTCGACATGCGCGATCGGGGTTTCGGGCACAATGCCGTGGCCAAGATTGAACACATGCGGACGATCGGAGAAGGCCTCGATGATTTTGCGCGCCTGGGTTTCCATCGCTTCGCCACCAACAACCAGACGGAGCGGATCAAGATTTCCCTGTACCGTCAGTGTGGTCGGTAGGGTTTTGCAGACGAAATCGAGTGGCGTGGCATAGTCGATCCCAACCGCGTTGACCTTGGTCGCTTCGGCATAGCGCAGAATATTACCCGCAGCACCGCGTGGAAAACCAATGATTGGCGCATTGGGGATGCGTGCACGTAGCCCCTCAACGATCCTCCGGTTCGGGTCCATCACATTCCGGACGAACGAGGTGTCGTCGAGATTGAGAGCCCAGCTCTCAAAAATCTGAACAACATCAGCACCAGCTTTGAACTGCGCTTCAAGATAATCAATGCTGGTGTCGACCAGGATATCCATCAGCTTATCGAAAGCCTCGGGGTGCTGGAGAGCGAACTTGCGCGCCACCCACTGATCCGAGGACCCGCGACCGCCAAGCATATAGGTCGCCACAGTCCATGGAGCACCGCAGAAGCCGATCAGCGTCTTTTCCGGTGGCAATGCAGCTCTGAGGCGACGCACTGTTTCGAGAACAGGCGCTAAGTGCTCCAAAGCTCTGCTCCGATCCAAGCGGTCAACACCGGCTGGATCGAGAGGCTCGAGAAGTGGACCCTCACCTGTTTCAAAGCGCACTGATTGTCCCAGAGCATCTGGAATAACCAAAATGTCTGAGAACAGGATCGACGCATCGAGATCGAAGCGACGAAGCGGCTGAAGCGTAACCTCAACAGCCAAGTCAGGCGTGTAGCACAGCTCTAGGAAATTCTTCGCTTGGGTACGGGTCTCACGGTACTCCGGTAGATAACGTCCTGCCTGTCGCATGATCCAAACGGGAGGACGCTCTTGGCGTTGTCCCAGTACGGTCGCGAGCATGGGCTTATGGGGCACAGCGCTCATGATCCCTTCCCTTCCAAACCTAAAATAGAGTCTTTCTTACTTCGTATCTTTATTATCATAGCGGTGTTTTGAGTGAATTCCTTCCCGTCCACAATTGTGTGGTTGGCGACACGTCCGCGCAGAGGGTTCATTAACGCCCTGTTAAGTTCTGTAAACGAACTGTTAAGCAATGCCGGAGTCAAAATAGTTAACGAGAGATTAATCAGCGGACTCCCGAGTCAACGATTCGATTCCGGCTGTGAATCTTCAGTCGAATATCTGTATTCGCTTCTAGTATAGTTTTCCCCGAAGATTCACACAGGGGCATTCACGTCACTGCGAAAACGAGCTGTTAATGAATTTGGGAACAGGTCGAATAAGTTTTCGAAATCCCAAAACTTATGAGTCTTACGCACAGTTCCGCCTTGAGCTGTGGATGATAGTGGGGATAAACTCACCCTATGCTTATTCTCGCCTCCACCAGCAAAACACGTAAGTCTTTGTTAAATAACGCAGGTTTGCGCTTTACCAGCCATGCTGCAGATGTGGACGAACGTGCCGAGGAACGCGCCGCTTCTGAGGCCGGAGGCGATGGCCGAGACGTCGCATTACTACTGGCGCGGCGCAAGGCGGAAGCGGTTTCGAGCCTCTTTCCTAACGCAATGGTTATCGGCGCTGACCAAACTTTGGCTCTCGGGCCAGATCTTTTGCACAAGCCTTCCTCGAGCCAATCGGCTGCCGACCAGCTTGATCTGCTGCGCGGCAAAACCCATCGGCTCCATGCCGGAGTTTCGCTCGTTCAGAATGGGCTTGAACTTTGGTCCCACCTTGAGAGTGCCGAACTAACCATGCGCGAGTTTACCCCCGAAGAGCGCGATGATGTGCTCATGCTAGAGGGGGAAGCAGTGTTAACTTCGGTTGGTGGTTATCGCTTGGAAGGCCCATCCATTCGCCTTTTTGAAAAGGTGAGCGGCGACTACTTTACTATTCTGGGGCTTCCCCTATTGCCCCTCCTTCAAGCTTTGCGCGATTTTGCGCCGGAACTTCTAACTCCTCAGGACTAATCCTTGACCACCAAGGCTTTTGTTATCGGGCATCCGATTGCCCATTCCCGTTCGCCGCTCATTCACGGCACTTGGTTGGCCGAACATGGCATTGACGGAAGTTATGAAGCGATTGACGTTGCCCCAGATGCCTTGCCGGCTTTCTTTGAGCGGTTGCGTGGTGGCGAATTCGCTGGTGGCAATGTCACCATTCCCCACAAAGAGGCCGTCTTTGCGCTGTGCGATGAGGTTGACCCTCTGGCACTTAGCATTGGTGCTGTGAACACGCTAATTGCCCGCGACGGCCGCGTGACCGGCACCAATACCGACTATCTTGGTTTCCTTGGCAATCTTGATCAGGGAGCACCAAATTGGTCTGACGGGGCCAAGCCGGCGATCGTGCTGGGTGCGGGCGGAGCCTCACGCGCCATTCTCGTGGCTTTGGCCAGTCGTTCTATTCCCGTCATCCTTCTCAATCGCACGCGCGAAACAGCGGATCGTTTGGCTCAGGAATTGGATGGGGACATCACGGTAGCGCCTATCGACGCCTTTAACGATGTGGCGCCGCACGCCGGTTTGGTCGTTAACACCACCTCGGTTGGCATGCATGGCTCGCGTTTCGAGAATTTAGATCTCTCACGTTTGCAGCTCGGCTCTCTGGTGACAGATATCGTTTATTCGCCACTCGTGACCCCGCTTTTGGCGGATGCGCAAAAGCTTGGCTTACAAACCGTTGATGGATTGGGCATGCTCTTGCATCAGGCCGTTCCCGGCTTTGCGGCCTGGTTTGGTGTTACGCCACAGGTGAGTGCTCAATTGCGCGCCCGTATTGAAGCCACTTTGGGGCATTGATCCATGTATAAGCTTGGCGTCACCGGCTCGATCGCGACAGGAAAATCTACGGTTCTTGAGGGCTTTTCAAAGCTCGGCGTACCGGTGTTTTCTGCCGATCAGGCTGTCGCTGAGCTTTATTCGGGTGGTGCAGCCAAGGAGGTTGAGGCGCTGTTTCCAGGTGTTCTCGAACATGGTGTTGTGAACCGTCAAACTCTTTCCCTCAAACTAGCTGCTGATCCATCCGGCTTTGCGCGCTTAGAAGCTCTCGTCCATCCGCTGGTTCGTAAGAAGATTGCCCAGTTTTTGGCGGCATCAGAAAAAGCGGGTCATGCGCTCGCGGTCGTCGAAGTGCCCCTCCTGTTCGAAAGCGGCTTCAACTACGGCTTCGATGGTATCGCTGTTACTCATGTAAGCAGCGCTCTCCAACGCGATCGTGTTCTCGCGCGTGCCGGCATGACCGTGGATAAGATGGAGACCATCATTGCCCGGCAGATGCCGCAGGCAGAAAAGATGGAACGAGCAAATTATCTCTTTGACACCGAGCAGACGCGCGAACGAATTGAAGCGCAGATTGCTCAGCTGGTCGAAGATGTACGAGCGAAGCGGGATATCAAATGATCAGAGAAATCGTCCTCGATACCGAAACCACAGGTCTGTCTCCGCAAGGCGGCGATCGCTTGGTTGAAATCGGGGGCGTGGAGCTGATCAACCACATCCCTACCGGTAAACATTATCACGTCTATATCAATCCTCAGCGCTCGATGCCCGAGGAAGCTTTTCGCGTTCACGGGCTGAGCGAAGAGTTTCTATCCGACAAGCCACTGTTTAAGGATGTGGTCGCCGAGTTCCTCGAGTTTATCGGGGACTCGACCTTGGTCATCCACAACGCGCCTTTCGATATGGGCTTCCTCAACCACCAGCTCGATGGCCTGGGCAAACCGAAGCTGAGCAATCCCGTTATCGATACGGTGATGGTGGCTCGGGCCAAACATCCAGGGGCACGCGTGAGCTTGGATGCGCTGTGTAAGGTCTACGGCATTGATAATTCGCGCCGCACGCTCCACGGCGCTTTGCTCGATAGTGAGATCCTAGCCGAGGTCTATCTTGAGCTTATTGGCGGTAAACAGGTCAGTCTTGCCCTCGCCGCGGAAGCCGAGACAACAGCGGCCGAGACAGTGGTTACGCGTGTGCCGGTTATGCCGCGCCCCAGCCCTTTGCCGAACCGTATCCAAGCTGAAGAATTTGCTGCCCATGAGGCCTTTGTTGCCAAAATGGGTGATAGCGCCATTTGGGGTAAATACCGTGACCCCGCGTCAGAGACATCCCAATAAAAAAGACCCCGGCGCAAACCGGGGTCTTTTCATATTCGGAACAGCGAAAGCTTAGTTCAGCTTTGGCGCTTCTTCGGTTGCCGGTGCGGTATTGTTCTGCGCTGCGAGCTTGGCAAGGTTCTGACGGTAGATCACCGAGAAATCGACCGGTTCCATCATCAGTGGCGGGAAGCCGCCCTGCTGGGTAACGCTGGCGAGAACCTGACGGGCGAATGGGAAGATTAGGCGTGGGCATTCGACCATCAGCAGCGGCGAAAGCTGTGCTTCTGGAATGTTGCGAATGCGGAAAATGCCGCCGTAAACGAGTTCAACGTTGAACAGTACGTTTTCTTCGCGCTGCGCCTTGGCGTTGAGGGTCAGCTCAACAGCAAACACTTCGTCGCTCTGCTTCTTCACGCCGACCGAGATCGAGACGTTGAAGTTCGGGTTGGTGCCAGCGGTAAGAAGGCTGTTGGGAGCACCCGGATTTTCGAAAGAAAGATCGCGGATATACTGACCCATCAGGTTCATGCTGGGCTGGTTACCGGATTCCGGCGCAGCCGCGCCCTGGGTCTCATCGGCCATTATGCTTGGTCCTTCTTCGTTCGGATCACCGAGAAATACTGGGCTTGGGCTAGCACTTTTGCCTTAGGCAAACAAGCGTTAGCCGTCGTTACGCCAATCGTCTTTGTCGAGGTCAATCGTGCGTTGTGGTTCCGCGCGGAAATCATAGCTTTCATCTGCGCGGCGATAGCTGGTTGTGGTTTCTACCACGGTCACATTCTTGGCCAACTGGCCAAAGAGGAACCCGCGCACTGTTGGCAGCAACAGCAGCAGCGCCACGATATCGCTGATAAAACCAGGGATCAGTAAAAACATTGCAGCGACGCCAATCATGGTCGCGTCAAACATGGTCCGGCCAGGCACCGTTCCCTGATTAACATTTGTGCGCAGTCGATTGATCGCGCCAAGGCCTTGTTGTCGAAGCAGAAAGCCACCCAAAACAGCAGCTAGGATAACCAGCCCGAGCGTTGGTAATAGGCCGATGGCGCGCCCAACCACGACAAACATGGCAATTTCCAACAAGGGCAGTGCGATAAAACCGAAGAGGATAAATCGACCCACGGTGGCAGCCTTTCGCTAAAGTACCGCGTTGAAACCGCGGGAAATGACATTGCAGCCCATGTGAACTGGTTTTGGGCTAAAGCTTTGCCTATATATAGGGACAACTGCTGGCCAATCGAGCGCCAGAACCAAAATTTGTCGATGCCGACCAGCCCAAGGTGCCTTAATCAATGGATGATTTTCTCGACCTGCCGACCCTGATTGCCATCGTCGTGGCCGTATTCGTCCTTTTCCGCCTTCGTTCCGTGCTCGGCACACGCACGGGCAACGAACGTCCGCCTGTTGATCGGTCGCGTTCTGCCAACACTGAAAGCAAGGCTGACACTGACGATACGGTCGTGCCGATTCGTCCGCATTCGCCAGCAAGCGCACCCGATCTCGATGACGAGCGTCGTGCCCGTAAGCTTGAAGCTGAAATCGACCAGTTCTCGCGCGGCGATACGGAACTAGCCGAAGGCCTCAAGGCAGCAGCTGCCGCCGATTCGACCTTTACGCCGAAGTCCTTCCTTGAAGGGGCCAAGGCCGCATATGAAATGATCATTACCGCCTATGCGGAAGGTGATCGTCAGACGCTCAAGAACCTCCTCGAAAAGGACGTATTCGAAGGCTTCCAACGCGCCATCGCCGATCGTGAAGCGGCTGGCCATAAGGTAGACTTCACCTTTGTCGGTCTGCCAAAGATCGAGTTCTCTCAGGCTGAATATGATCGCAAGAATGTGTTGGTCACGATCCGTTTCCACGCCGAAGTGGTGTCCGCGACGCGCAACGCAGCGGGTGACCTTGTCGAAGGCAATGCCGATCAGGTTCAGATGATTGCCGATGAGTGGACCTTCGCTCGCAATCCAAAGTCGCGTGATCCTAACTGGAAGGTCGTTACGACCAACCAGCTCGACTAATTCTTAATTCTTCTGTTGCGGCAGGCACATGTCTAAACGAGACCAACGGCGCCTGCCGCACGACTTTCACCTCTGGACCCAAGTCTCGGAAACGGTTGATCCGTTGCGGCGGAAAGGCTTGATGAAATTGGGGGGCGGTCCGCTCCCCGTTCCTGAGGAGTTTGCCCCTCCCCCAGTTCCCGAGAAAAAGGCACCGCCGAAAAAACTCACACCCGGCAAGCCATTCCTTCCCCCTTATGTGCCGCCTAAGCCGATTGCGAGCGTGCCTGACAAGGCGCTAGACCCTGACATTCATAAGAAGGTGCGCCGTGGTCGGATTGAGATCGACGGCAAGATCGACCTCCATGGCATGACGCAAGCGGAGGCGCGCGAAGCGCTTTACCGCTATATTGTCACCCGGGTATCTTATGGAGCACGGACAATTTTGGTCATCACTGGCAAGGGGATCAAAACTGACAATGATTATATCTCCGCCATGAGCGAGCGCGGAATTTTGCGGACCATGTTGCCGATCTGGTTGTCTGAACCAAGTATGGCCCCACTGGTTTCAGGCTGGAGCATGGCAGCGCGTGGTCATGGTGGCGAGGGGGCGTGGTATGTGCGCCTGCGCCGAATATGACACCACTTGGTATGAAGTTGCGAGCCATGCGCGAGGCGCGTGGAATATCGCTCAAAGAAATGGCTGCCGCGTTGAACGTGTCGAGCGCCTACCTATCGGCCTTGGAACATGGCAAACGCGGCGTGCCGACCAGTTTCCTTCTCCACCGCATCATCGCATTTTTTAATGTGATTTGGGATGAGGCTGAGGAGCTCCAGCGCTTGGCAGAAATCTCTGATCCCAAGGTGACTATAGACACGGGTGGTATGGCGCCCGAGGCAACGGAGTTGTCTAATCGCTTGCGCGATAACCTCCACCGCCTCGAGCCTGAAGATTTTAAATACCTTCGCGATGAGCTGATGAAGCGAGCCACGCGAAAGAGGTGAGATGTAAAAAGCCCCGGCACTGTGTCCGGGGCTTTCTGTTAGAGAACGTATTTCGACAGGTCGGTATCCCCGGCCAAGATGCCAACCTTTTCTCTTACGAACGCAGCGTCGATGCTAATCGTCGTCCCAGCGCGGTCCGGAGCATCAAAGGAAATCTCTTCAACTAGACGTTCCATAACTGTCTGCAGACGACGGGCCCCGATGTTTTCAACGGTAGAGTTGACCGTCACCGCCGCGTCAGCGATGGCTTCGATAGCGTCCTTCGTAATTTCAAGAGCGACGCCTTCGGTACCCATCAGTGCAACATATTGCTTGATAAGGCTTGCCTCAGTGTCCGAAAGGATACCGATGAAATCTTCACGGGTGAGCGCTTTCAATTCGACACGGATCGGCAGACGACCCTGAAGCTCTGGCAGCAGGTCGCTTGGTTTGGCGACATGGAACGCACCGGAAGCGATGAAGAGAATGTGGTCCGTTTTTACCGGACCGTATTTCGTCGCAACGGTTGTACCTTCGATCAGCGGCAGGAGGTCGCGCTGTACACCTTCACGCGACGGACCACCCTGTGGGCTGCCTTCGCGAGCCGCGACCTTGTCGATTTCGTCGATAAAGACGATGCCGTGGTTTTCGACTAGTTCGATGGCTTCGGTCTTGAGTTGATCCTGATCGAGCAGCTTGTCTGCCTCTTCAGCGATCAGCGGCTCATAGGCGTCCTTCACCTTGACCTTGCGCTTAACCCCGCGACCGCCCATGGCCTGCTTGAACATGTCAGAAAGATTGATCATGCCAATGCCGCCATTAGGCATGCCTGGCATTTCAAATCCGCCGGTGTTCGTCGCTGGCTGCAATTCGATCTCGATCTCTTTGTCGTCGAGCTCGTTATTGCGCAGCTTGTTGCGGAAGCTGTCTCGGGTGGATGGTGTGGCCGAAGTGCCAACCAAAGCATCGAGCACGCGCTCTTCTGCATTATGGTGGGCCTGAGCCTCGACATCACGACGGCGCTTGTCGCGCAGAACTGTTATGCCGGCCTCGACGAGATCGCGGATGATCTGCTCGACGTCGCGACCCACGTAGCCCACTTCAGTGAACTTAGTCGCTTCAACTTTGACGAAGGGTGCCTGCGCAAGACGGGCAAGACGGCGAGAAATCTCAGTCTTGCCAACGCCGGTTGGCCCGATCATCAGGATATTTTTAGGGGTAACCTCGCGGCGCAATTCGGGCGGCAACTGCTGGCGACGCCAACGATTGCGCAGAGCCACGGCGACGGCGCGCTTGGCGTCGGCCTGACCCACAATGTGGCGATCAAGCTCAGAGACAATCTCGCGCGGCGAAAAATTGGTTTCACTCATCTTTGTCACTTTCGGAAGTGCGCTGGGGCAAGGCTGGATGATTATCCAGAAAGCGCACCATCAGGTGTTCGTCGACATAGCGACCGTTCACGAAGAGATAGCGGGGCTCAGTCCCATATATGGAAAAGCCCAGCCGCTTATAGAGTTTGAGCGCTGGTTCGTTCTCCGACCACACACCGAGATGAAGTTGGATAACGCGGGTCTGCGCAAACTCCACAACAGTATTGATCAATGCTTCAGCCATGCCCGAACCGCGATGTTCGGGGCGGACATAGACCTGAATGAGCCAGCCGCGATGCTGTTCTTTCCGGCCTTCGGCTTGATAAAAGGCTGCAATACCACCGAGCGACCCGGTGTCGGTCTCCGCTGCAAAGACAGAGAGACTTTCAAGCGTTTCGGTCAGCTCGGCATCGGTCTTTTGCAAAAAGCCCTCTGCTGAAGCGACGAAAGCTTCAGGATGATTGGTGAGCGCTTCAAGCCGAACGGCTCGATAGCTTGCCTCGTCACCTGCCCGCAATTGCCGGATCGAATGGGTCACGATTAGAGCTCGATGGTTTCGACTGTCACATTGCCATTGGTGTAGACGCAGATTTCTTCTGCGATCTTCATGGCGCGACGGGCAATATCTTCAGCATCGAGTTCGGTCGCTTGGTGCAGAGCCAGCGCAGCGGAATGGGCGTAATTTCCACCCGAGCCAATAGCGATAACGCCATGGTCTGGGGTCAGCACGTCGCCATTGCCGGTGAGGACCAAAGTGTCGGTCTTATCGGCAACAATCATCATGGCTTCGAGCTTGCGCAAATAGCGGTCTGTGCGCCAATCCTTGGCTAGTTCCACCGCCGCCCGCATCAGCTGATCAGGATATTGCTCAAGCTTGGCTTCAAGCCGTTCGAAGAGGGTGAAGGCATCAGCGGTCGATCCGGCAAAGCCGCCGATCACCTTGCCACCAGCCAGACGACGCACCTTGCGCGCGCCATGCTTCATAACGGTTGGGCCCATGGATACCTGACCATCGCCAGCTACCACGACCTTATTGCCCTTGCGCACCGACACGATGGTTGTGCCGTGCCACCCGGGAGATTGATGTTCACTCATGTTGGGAAAGTCTCCAAACTGTTGATACCTATTTAGGAGCCTTCACCGAGATTGCAATGCGTGGAGGGTGCGTCGACCAAAGCACAAAGCAACGCAATCTTTATGCATCCCCGCATATCTGGTAGGGACGATCCGTCCGCTCGGAGAAAAGACATATGCGTACCGCTTCCATCGCTCGTAAAACCAATGAGACCGAAATTTCGGTCAGCATCGATCTCGATGGCACTGGCGCGCATTCGATGAAGACCGGCGTTGGCTTCTTCGACCACATGCTCGATCAGCTCTCCCGCCACTCGCTCATCGATATGGATGTAGTGTGTAAGGGCGACCTGCACATCGATTTCCACCACACCGTGGAAGATGTCGGTATTGCGCTCGGTCAGGCGATCCGCGAAGCCCTGGGCGATAAAAAGGGCATTCGCCGTTATGCCTCTTGCGACCTGCCAATGGATGGCACGCTGACCCGCGCCGCCCTCGACGTTTCCGGTCGCGCCTTCTTGGTGTTCAAGGCAGAGTTCAGCCGCGACAAAATCGGTGACATCGACACCGAGCTGTTCATGGAATTTTTCCAGGCTTTTGCGGTCAACGCTGGCATCACCCTGCATATTGAAAACTTCTACTTCGACAACAACCACCATCTGGCGGAGTCGATGTTTAAGGCCGTCGCTCGTGCCTTGCGCGACGCAGTGGAGATAGATCCACGCACTGCAGATCGCATTCCCTCCACCAAGGGCACGCTCTAGCCCTTTTGTTCTCGGGCGTTTTGCACTAAGTCAGCCCTAACCCCAGCACTCTCGCTCTTTGCGTGAGGGTGCTCTGTTTCCTTCTGCGGCCCCTTGTGCGCAGAAGCTATCCTTGAGAAAGGCCATAACCATGAGCACAGTCGCCATTATTGACTACGGCGCTGGCAATCTGCATTCGGCAGCCAAAGCGTTCGAACGTGTGGCGGCAGAACGCGGTCATGGTGAAAGCGTCATCGTCACCAGCGACCCAGACCTCGTCCGTTCGGCCACGCGCATCGTCCTCCCAGGCGTCGGCGCCTATGCTGATTGTAAGGCTGGCCTCGATGGCGTCACCGGCATGGTCGACGTGCTGGAAGAAAAAGTGCTCAACGGTACCACACCCTTTTTGGGCGTTTGTGTAGGCATGCAATTGCTGTCCACCGAAGGTCGCGAGAAGGTGGTTAGCAAGGGCCTCGGTTGGATCGGCGGCGCGGTAGAAAAAATCACCCCGTCTGACCCAAGCCTCAAAATTCCGCACATGGGTTGGAACACGCTGACCATCACGCGTCCCCATGCGCTTCTCAAAGACATTCCGGATGGACCCGATGGGCTACACGCCTATTTCGTCCACTCCTACCACTTCAAAACCGACGCGGCTGAACACCTGTTCGCCACCACGGAATATGGCGGTTCGTTCACCGCATGCGTCGGCCGCGATAATATCTTTGGCACGCAGTTCCACCCGGAAAAGAGCCAAGCGCTTGGCCTGCGTCTCATCAATAACTTCTTGGACTGGACCCCATGATCCTCTTTCCTGCAATCGATCTTAAAGATGGTCAGTGCGTTCGCCTCAAGCTAGGCGATATGGACCAGGCGACTGTCTTCAATGACAACCCGGCGGCTCAGGCCAAGAGCTTTGAAGATCAGGGTTTTGAATATCTGCACGTGGTCGACCTCAACGGCGCTTTCGCTGGTGAAAGCGTCAATGGCGGAGCCGTTGAAGAGATTTTAAAGACCGTCAAATTCCCGGTGCAGCTGGGCGGTGGTATCCGCAACCTCGGTCATATCGAAAGCTGGCTCGATAAGGGTCTTGCCCGCGTGATCCTCGGTACTGTTGCCG
Organism: Devosia sp. MC532; assembly: GCF_016461625.1. Classification (NCBI taxonomy): domain Bacteria; kingdom Pseudomonadati; phylum Pseudomonadota; class Alphaproteobacteria; order Hyphomicrobiales; family Devosiaceae; genus Devosia; species Devosia sp. MC532. The sequence goes on from NZ_JAEMNZ010000003.1 coordinate 51,351, forward strand.
TGCGTGATCCAGCCCTCGTCAAGGAAGCAGCGCAAAAATGGCCGGGCCAAGTTGCTGTTGGTATCGACGCGCGAAAAGGCATGGTCGCCGTTGAAGGCTGGGCGGAAACGTCGGAACTCTCCATCCTTGAACTGGCCAAGCGTTTTGAAGGCGCAGGCGTTGCCGCCATCATCTATACCGACATCGACCGTGATGGCGTTCTGGCTGGCATCAATTGGGATTCAACTCTTGAGCTTGCTCGCGCAACCTCGATCCCCGTTATCGCTTCGGGCGGTCTGGCGTCGATGGATGACATCGAACGCATGACCCAGCCGGAATATGCTGTTCTTGAAGGCGCGATTTCGGGCAGGGCGCTTTACGATGGTCGCATTGATTCACGTGAAGCATTGGCACGATTGAAGGCCAAATGAGTTCACTTCGGCACCACCTATTTCCCTGGTGGGGCTATGGCCAGGCCTTGGTTGTGATTGCTGTGTTTGCCTCAGCCCCGCTCGTCGGCACGCTGATCGCCAACACAGTGGCGATCTTGGCGGGCTGCGGACTCGTTGAACAGAGTTTGACGAGCTGTTTCTTCCTCGGCATGGATTGGGGTGCAGGCCTGTTCATCCTGTCCTTGCTGACTTGGTTTACGACGATCACCTTCCCTGTCGCTGGGGGCGCGCTTCTGGCGTTGATGGTGATCATCACCACCCACCGCATCGCCTGGCGGCTGATGCCGAAAGCGCACTGATCATGAGCCTGAAAACCCGTATCATCCCCTGCCTCGACGTTGCCGGTGGCCGCGTTGTTAAAGGTGTACAGTTTGTCGATCTCGTCGATGCTGGCGATCCGGTTGAAGCCGCGATTGCTTATGACGCCGCGGGTGCCGATGAGCTGACCTTCCTCGACATCACTGCAAGTCACGAGGGCCGCGACACGATTTTTGACGTTGTCGCCCGTACGGCTGAACACTGCTTTATGCCGGTGACCGTTGGCGGTGGTGTTCGCACGATTGAAGATATTCGCAAGCTCCTGCTTGCAGGCGCGGATAAGGTCTCGATTAATTCCGCTGCCGTGAACGATCCTGACTTTATCGCCCGTGCGGCGGATAAATTTGGCAATCAGTGCATCGTGGTTTCGGTCGACGCCAAGCAGCGTCTCGATGCCAAGGTCGGTGGCGACAATCGCTCCGAATGGGAAATCTACACCCACGGCGGTCGGAAGCCGACCGGCATTGATGCGGTGGAATTTGCCCACCGCATGGTTGAACGTGGCGCGGGCGAGTTGCTGGTGACCTCCATGGACCGCGACGGTACCAAGTCTGGTTTCGATCTCCAACTCGTGCGCTCTATTGCCGACAGTGTCGATGTGCCTGTTGTTGCCTCGGGCGGTGTTGGCAATCTCCAGCACTTGGTCGATGGCGTGAAGGAAGGTCATGCGAGCGCTGTGCTCGCGGCCTCTATTTTCCACTTCGGCACTTACACCATTCCTGAGGCTAAGCAGTATATGGTCGATCATGGCATTCCCATGCGTATGGACCGCACCAAGCCCTAAGTCAAAGGTGGCGGATGACGCCTCCCCAAATGTGTGATTTAAGCCCACTTCAAAGGGCGGGAGTAATCCATGACACTTGAAGAACTCGAACAGCGCGTCGCTGTGCGCGCTGCAGCTTCACCTGACGAAAGTTACACCGCCAAATTGATTGCGCGCGGCATCAACAAAGCCTCGCAAAAGCTTGGCGAGGAAGCCACCGAAGCCGTCATCGCTGCGGTGACTGGCGGCAGGGCTGAACTCGTCAAGGAAGCGGCTGACGTTCTCTACCATCTCTTGGTTGTTCTCAAAGCCGCTGACGTGCCTCTCGCCGAGGTCATGGCTGAGCTTGATGCGCGCACAGCCCAATCTGGCCTCGCCGAAAAAGCCTCTCGCAAGGAGCACTAGTGATGGCTAAGCGTCAACGGCCTGACCCCTATCGCACTTTCTCAAAGGCGGAATGGAGCGCATTGCGCAACGGTCAGCCGATGACGCTGGATGAGGCCGATATTGATCGGCTGCGTTCGCTCTCAGACCCTATTTCTTTGGCCGAGGCTGAAGAGGTCTATCTGCCGCTTTCGCGCCTTCTCTCTTATTACGTCGAGGCGATCCAAGGCCTGCATCGCGTGTCGAGCCGGTTTCTAAAATCGCCCGATGCTAAGGTCCCCTTCATTATCGGTGTTGCGGGTTCTGTCGCGGTCGGCAAATCGACCACCGCCCGTATTCTGCAAGCCCTGCTCTCGCGCTGGCCGTCAAACCCCAAGGTCGACCTCGTTACCACCGATGGCTTCCTCCACCCCAATGCGGTGTTGGAAGAGCGTGGCATCATGCACCGTAAGGGTTTCCCTGAAAGCTATGATCGCGCGCGATTTGTCAGCTTTTTGGCTGATATTAAATCGGGCAAGCGCAATGTGCAGGTCCCGGTCTATTCTCACCTCGTCTATGACATTGTGAAGGGTGGCGATGTCACCATCGACCGGCCAGACATTTTGATCGTTGAAGGGCTCAATATTCTGCAGCCCGGCGAACTGCCCAAAACCGGCAACCCCATTTTGTTCGCCTCTGACTTTATCGATTTCTCGATTTATATCGATGCGGAGTTGCAAGACCTTGAGGCTTGGTTCCTTGAGCGCTTCTACCGTCTGCGCGAAACCGCATTCCGCGATCCCAATTCCTTCTTCCGCAAATTTGCTGAGATGAGCAAAGAGGAAGCGGGCGAATATGGGCGCAATGTTTGGCGCACCATCAACCTGCCTAACCTACTCGAAAACGTACAGCCGACCCGTGGTCGCGCTGACCTCGTATTAAAGAAGGGCAATAATCATCGGGTCGATGAAGTCCGACTTCGTCGTCTCTAATGACACTATCCAAGCCCGCGCAAGTCGCGGGCTTTTTTGTGTTTAGTAGGTGCCCTGTTGCGGTTGTGACAGCACAACCAGATTGCCGTCTGGGTCACGAAATTTAGCCGTTTTGAAAAAGTCGCCAAAGGCTTTGGATACTGGCTTAATGCCGAACATGTCGAGGCGGCTGATCTCTTCGGCAATATCGTCGACGATCAGGATCACCATGCTGGCCCCTGCCCGATCCTCATCGGTCACGACGTGCACCCAGCCTCCGCCGGGTAGCTTCCATTCGGCAACATTGCGCATGGTTTGAGCATCAGCGGGGCGGCCGAACAAATACTCATACCACACGAGCGACTGGCTCAAGTCCTCCACGGCGATGCCAGCCAGCACATTCGTCAGTGTCATGACAGGGTCGACTTTCTTGGCTTTTCTCCGAATCGTAGCACAGTGTTCGACTTGGAGCGACGCATCAGCACTGCTATAGGCATCAACCATATTCTCGTGGAGGTTCTTATGACCAAGTTGCGCACCATCGTTGCAGGTGCCGGGGGCCGAATGGGCGCTGCCAATGTGCGTGCTGTCGCCGCTCATCCTGAACTGGAGCTTGTTGGTGCTCTCGATCGGTCTGGATCTCCCGCGTTGGGCAAAGACGTCGGTGTACTCGCCGGTCTCGAAGAGCTTGGTGTCATCGTCACCGACAATGCCGATAGCCTGCTCGACAATGCCGATGTGATTATCGACTTCACCGCTCCAGCAGCCTCCGTCGCTTTGGCGCAGAAGGCTGCTGCCAAGGGTATCGTTCATATCATTGGCACGACAGGTTGCCTTGAAGCAGACGACGCCGCCATTGCCGAAGCAGGCAAGGCCGGTGCGCGGATCGTTAAGTCAGGCAACTTCTCGCCGGGCATGGTGGCCCTGACGGTCCTCGTCGAAAAGGCTGCAGCAGCGCTGTCTGACTACGACGTCGAAATTCTCGAGATGCATCACAATCTCAAGGTGGATGCGCCTTCTGGCACCGCGCTGATGTTGGGTGAAGCAGCGGCAAAGGGCCGTGGCATTTCGTTGAAGGATAATTCGGTTCGCTCTCGTGACGGCCACACCGGTCCACGTGAGTCTGGCACCATTGGCTTTGCCACCCTGCGTGGCGGCAATGTCATTGGCGATCACCACGTCATTTTGGCGGGTCCATCTGAGCGCATTGAGCTCAATCACCTTGCTCAAGACCGCACGATTTATGCCAATGGCGCCGCTAAGGCAGCGCTCTGGGCACACCGCCAGCCGGCGGGTCTTTACTCCATGGCCGATGTACTCGGCCTCAACAGCTAAGGGAATTTTCTATGACCGGCACGCTGATCCTAGTCCGTCACGGCCAGAGCGAGTGGAACCTAAAAAACCTGTTCACCGGGTGGCGCAATCCAAACCTCACCGAACAAGGTGAAGGGGAAGCTCGCGCAACGGGTAAGGCTTTGAAGGCCGCGGGCATCGCCCCCGACCTCTACTACACCTCGGGCCTGCGTCGTGCTCAGCACACGCTCGATTTGATGCTTGAGGAAATGGGCGTTCAGAACGTCACCATCACTCGCAATATCGCGCTTAACGAACGCGACTATGGCGATCTCGCCGGCCTCAATAAGGATGATGCGCGCGCCAAGTGGGGCGAGGAGCAGGTTGTCATTTGGCGCCGTTCATTTGACGTTCCTCCACCAGGGGGCGAAAGCCTTAAGGACACGGCAGCTCGTACCGTGCCTTATTATGAGGCCGAAATCCTGCCGCAGCTCAAGGCGGGTAAGACTGTCCTCGTTGCAGCGCACGGCAATTCCCTGCGGGCTCTAGTCATGGCCATTGAAGGTCTGACCCCTGACGAAATTCTGGCGCGCGAAATTGGCACTGGCGAACCCACGATCTACAAGATCTCCGCTGATGGAAAATTCGAAGAGCGCGTGACGCTCTAAGCGACAAGACAAGAGTTTGATGAAGGGGCCGAGAGGCCCCTTTTTCATTTTGGATTCACGTGGAACACTTTTAGCTCCGGGTCGAAATCACCCCAGCTTCCCAACCCAATATGGCGCGTTTGCGTGGCACGCCCCAATGATAGCCGGTAAGGGCGCCCGTTGACCCAACGACACGGTGGCACGGGATGACAAAGCTAATGGGGTTCCGTCCGACGGCTGCCCCCACCGCCCGTGACGCTTGGGGCTTGCCAATAGTGCGCGCCACCTCCGCATAGGTCGCCGCCTGCCCCACCGGAATTTTGAGCAGCGTCTGCCAGACACTCACCTCAAAGTCAGTGCCGATCATGACGAGCTTGACGGGCTGCTCCGCCGACCAATTTTGTGGCGCGAAGATTTTTACGACCTCGGGTCCAACACGGGCATCGTCCCGAAAAAAGCGTGCCATCGGCCATCGGCGGGCAAGATCTAAAAATGCGTCTTCGACACTGGTCTCTTCGTCGGCAAAGCCAATGCCGGAAATGCCGTACTCGGTCATCGTGACCACAGCCGTTCCGAAGGGCGATGGCGCTGTGCCCCAGATCATATCCAGCCCTGCCCCGCCAGTACGGAAAACGCCAGGCGGCATGGCTTCATAGGTGACGAAGAGATCATGAAGCCGTGAGGTTGAGGAGAACCCAACTTCATAGCTCGTGTCCAATACGCTGACATTTTCCGAGAGAAGTTTCTTAGCGTGATTGAGCGCGACAGCTTGGGCGAAGCTTTTGGGAGATAGGCCGCACCAGCGCCGGAAAAGATCGGTCAGCTGGCGCTCGGTGAGGCCAATAGCGCGCGCAAAGCGGTCCAGCGCCAACTCGTCGGCACCCCGCTCGCTGAGATAGCGAATAGCAGCGCGGATGGTGTCATAGTCTTGTGCGGGAGAAATTTCGGGTCGTTGGTTCATCGCTCAATTCACCTCAGAGGCTGAGCTTAGTTTAGCCAGCTTGGAGCGGAACAAGCGACCCGTTTTTGACCTATCGATTACGTCGTGCTTGCCGCAAGGCGGCGCCAAAGGCTTTGGCAAAACTGCCCTTGTCATCCATCGAGAGGAAGGCACCAAGCTCATGGATTTCGTCTTCATGCTTGAGCAGGATTTGGGTGGTGCGCTCAAAAGCATCGCGGTGCAGCACGAGACGGACAGTGTTGGGATCAAAGCGCTGCATGCGTTTGGGCTTGGCAAAACCCTGCTCAACAACTTCGAGCTGTTCGGGCCACAGCGTCACGGTTTGGGTTTGATGGGTTCTACGGCGCTGGCTCTGTCCGTAAATAATCAGACCTACTGCCGCACAAGCGAATGCTAAAGCTCCGGTGAGCAAATATTCTGACGCGATCATCAAGACCGGCATCACGCCCAAAAAGGCCACGACCAGTGCCGCCCAACCGCCGGTCAGTCGCATGGCGCGATCAGGGCGAAGTGTAGCAGCAAACAGGGGTTTGTTGGTCGTGACTTGCATGGTTATGCCTCTTACCGGAAATAGTGGCAGAGATTCGGAAGCGAGAGAATGGCAGCAACACAAAAAGTGAAGAGGCTCACCCGGGCTCAAGCCGAAGCTGTATTTGATCGTTTCCACGAAATCGAGCCCGAACCCAAGGGTGAACTCGATTATGTGAACGCCTTCACTCTGCTAGTGGCCGTGGTTTTGTCCGCGCAGGCCACGGACGTCGGGGTCAACAAGGCGACGAAAAATCTCTTCAAGCTCGCACCCGACCCCGCGTCCATGGTGGCACTCGGCGTTGAGGGCATTGAGAACGAGATCAAGACCATCGGCCTCTACCGCAATAAGGCCAAGTTCACCTATGAGCTTTCCAAGCAGCTGATCGAAAAGCACGGCGGGGAAGTGCCAGATGTGCGCGAGGCACTAGAGGCCCTGCCCGGCGTCGGTCGCAAGACGGCCAATGTCGTGCTCAATATTTTCTTCAAGCAGCCGACCATTGCCGTCGACACTCATCTCTTCCGCGTCGGCAATCGCACCGGCATGGCCTTGGGGAAGACCCCGCTTGAAGTGGAAATGGCGCTCACCAAAATAGTGCCGGACCGCTATATGCTCCATGCCCATCATTGGTTGATCCTCCACGGTCGCTATATTTGCAAAGCGCGAAAGCCGGAGTGTTGGCGCTGCCCCGTTCTGGAATGGTGCAATTTCTCCCCCAAAACGGAGAACCCTGCTCGCAGCTAATCGCACCTTTGTTGACACTGCCAACATCGCCGCGCGATATGTGGTTCATGTCAACATTTCATCTGAGCTCTTATCATCACGGCAATCTTCGCAGCGTCATGCTGGAGGTTGCCATGGGCATTTTGGAACGCGATGGCGAGCAAGGCGTCGGCCTACGTGATCTAGCGCGATTGGTTGGCGTCTCCCCAGCAGCCCCATATCGGCATTTTGATAGCCGCAACTCGCTGCTCGAAGCTCTGGCCATCACGGGCTTTCATCGCTTCTCAGCGCGCATGGCAAAGGTTGCGGAAGAGCATCCCGATAATCCGCTGTCGGCCATGGGCAAAACCTATGTGCTGTTTGCACTCGAAAACGCCAATCTCTTCCGTCTCATGTTCTCGCCACAGCTGACCAAGATTGCGCGGCCAGGATTGAAAATGGCGTCAGACACGGCTTTCGATAGTCTGCGACAGGTTATCGGTGGCGACGATGAATTTGACCGTGTGAAAGCCCTGTCTGCTTGGGCCAAAGTTCATGGTCTGGCTATGCTCTTGCTCGATGGTCAGGTGAAGGTCGAAACACCTGAAGAAACCAAGGCGCTCATCGCCGATGTTTTGGCCAGCCTTTAGGCGAAGCTGGCCAGCTGCGACATGCTGACGGCATTGCCCGCACCGGACGCTTAGCATAAGACTTTTTCGGTTTTCCTATCACCTCGGACCTTTTCAATGACGCAGACCCGCTTTGACGTGCTGACTATTGGCAATGCAATCGTCGACATCATCACGCCAATCGAGCCCGGCTTCATTGACCGCGAGGGCATGACCGAAGGCATTATGCACCTCATCGATGGGGATCGCGCCGAATATCTCTACGGCAAAATGCCTGCCAGCCGTCAACAGAGCTCCGGTGGTTCGGCGGGCAATACGGCGGCTGGCGTCGCCTCGCTCGGCGGGCGCGCTGCCTTTGTCGGCAAGGTGGCCGATGACGGTCTTGGGGATGTGTTTGACACCGATATGCGCGCGCAGGGCGTGCATTATTCGACGACCCGCCTCATTAACGGTGCGCGCACCGCCCGCTGCATGATCTTCGTCTCCGAAGATGGCGAGCGCACCATGAATACTTACCTCGGTGCCTGCCATGAGCTGACCGAGCGCGATATTCTGGAAGATGAAATCGGCGGTTCGGCCGTCACCTATATGGAAGGCTTTTTGTGGGATCCGGTGGAAGCCAAGAAGGCTTTCGTCCGCGCCGCCCACTATGCCCATAAGCATGAACGCGCTTCCGCATTCACCCTTTCCGATCCGTTCTGCGTCGATCGCTTCCGTGCTGAATTCCTCGACCTCATTCGCTCAAAAACTATCGACTATGTCTTTGCCAATGTGAATGAATTGAAGTCTCTCTATGAGACCGATGACCTTGGTGCTGCGGTTCGCCAGATCGCTCAGGACGCCGAAGTTGCGGCCATCACCATGGGCGCCGAGGGCGCGATGGCGATCTGTAATGGCGAAGTGATTTCCGTTCCAGCCTTCCCGGTCGACAAGGTGGTCGATGCGACCGGGGCTGGCGATCTTTTCGCCTCAGGCTTCCTGCTTGGCCTCGCGCGTGGCCAGAACCATGAAATGGCCCTCAAGGCTGGTTGCCTTGCTGCTTCCGAGGTGATTTCGCACATCGGCGCTCGCCCGCAGCAAAGCCTTGCCGATCTGGCTAAATCCCACGGCCTCGCAGTTTAAAGCGATAGGCTTTGGCGCATTTGGGCCAGAGCCGCATCCGTTGATCCGGTGGGGCGAAATTCGAGCCCCACAAATCCATCATAGCCTTCACCATGCAGCCACTCGAGCTTGCGCTTGAGATCGAGCTCACCACTCCCCGGCTGATTGCGGCCTGGGTGATCGGCGACATGGAGATGGGCGATGGTGTCGATATTGCCCGTCATGATCGCCTCTGGGTCCTCGCCCATCACCATCGAATGGTAGAGGTCATAGGTAAGCCCAATCTCTGCCCGGTTCACATCGCGAATGATATCAAGGGCTTCGCGCGTGTCGGTGAGGAAATAGCCTGGGTGATCAACGAGATCGTTGAGCGGCTCCAGCGCCAAACGTACGCCTGAGCCTTTTAGGACATCTGCCGATTTTTCCATGGCCAGCGCCAGCGCGTCGCGTTGGGCATTGCGATCCATGCTTTCGAGCAAGGGGCCGGATTGGCAAATGAGTATCTTGGTGCCGAGATCGAGTGCCACGTCACGGCTCTTTTCGAGCCCGGCTAGAAAGCGATCGTGGTCAGCGGATGTTGTGAGCTTGGCAAAGGGCTCGGCAACAATCCCAGCCAAGGCGACCCCGGTTTCTGCCAGTACGTCTTTGATCTGGCTGAGGTCTTTGTTGGACCACAGCCAGAATTCCACGGCGTCAAAGCCAGCGGCTTTTGCCAGTCTGATCCGATCTGCCACCTCCCCGGTTTCGGGGACGAAGAGCATTTCGACACAGGCTGAGAGTTTCATGATGTTAGGCCAAGCTGATGCGAGGGCCGTTCATTTCTGCAAGAATTGCCTTGGCAGCTGCGGCCGGATCGGCAGCTTCTATGATTGGACGCGCGACGACAAGATGGGTCGCACCAGCATCGAGTGCTGCGCCCGGGGTCATGGCACGCTTCTGGTCGCCCAGAGGGGCACCGGATGGGCGAATGCCTGGCGTTACGATGGCCATTTTGGGGCCCAGGATGGGGCGTACCATGGCCGCTTCCTGCGCCGAGGCCACGATGCCACCAATGCCAGCAGCCCTTGCCTGTTCAGCACGCTGCGCGACTAGACCGACGGCGTCACGTTCATAACCGGCTTCGCGCAGATCAACATCGTCCATCGAGGTCAGCACGGTCACGCCGAGCACGCAGAGGGGCGAGCCTGCTGCAGCCTTAGCGGCCGAGCGCATGGTTTTGGGATAGGCATGGACGGTCAGCATTGCTGCGCCGGTTTCCGCAATCGCGGCCACGCCCTTTTCGATGGTGTTGTCGATGTCGAGGAGCTTGAGGTCAAAGAAGACCTTCTTGCCGGCAGCGATCAGCTCTTTGCCGAGCGCAAAACCATCGGCGCCATAAAAGCACTGATAGCCAATCTTGTAGTACTCAACGCTATCGCCGAGGAGCGAAACGATCTCTTCAGCGCGTGCACGCGTCGGGACGTCAAGACCCACGATGAGATGGCCAGCCATTGTAAAACTCCGCGATGTCTAGTGTTGGTGGCTGTATGGACCAAATCGCTTTTGCCGACAAGGCGTCACTCCGTCCAAGACGCTGGGAGGCTTTCCATAGCCATCCAATCGGATTCCAGCGTCTCGGCGTGCGGATCAAAGATGAAGCAATTGCCGCCACCTGTGACGCCCAGATACTGCTGATCTTGGCTGCGAGAAATCGGGAGCCTGCCAAGGTGGCACTTGAGAAGTGTTCCAACGCCACCATGGCCGCAAAAGATCAGGGAGCGATCGGGTTCGGCAAAGGCGATGGCGGTCCGGATGGCCGACACAATCCGGGCCTGCGCATCAACCGCTCTCTCCCACCCGGCAACACTTTGATCTGGGTGTGCGAAGAATTGGTTGGCGTGCTCCTCAAAGAGCGGCCCGGCCAGAAACCCCGTGGCGGAGCGATCATTCTCATCCATGCTGGCATGGGAAATGATCTCCGCGCCCAAGGGCGCACCGATGATGTGAGCCAGCTCAATGGCTTTGCGCTCCGCGCTCGAAAATATCTGTGCCGAGCTTGGCAGAAGATTGCGTTGCGCAAAGTGTTGCGCGCGGTCCCGACCGACAGACGAAAGCCCCCATTGGGGGACGGCAACATCTGGATCGATCTCAACCTGCGGGTGGGTGATGTATAGAGCGCGAATGATTAGCCTCGGTTGAAGTGGGTCATCTCGGTGACGATGGTATCGATCTTTTTGATCACGCCAGCTTCTGTGAGATTGCCCGCCTCGTCAAACGCTTGGCTGGCCGGACCGATGCCCAAAAGTGTTGGCACGACCAAAGCGCCGACCTTGGTCAATGACTCGCGGAGGTGGCTGAGGCTCCACAGCGTGCCATACTTGCCCGAGCTGACGCCGCCGATGCCAAAAGTGGCGTGACGGAAGGGGCTTGGACTTTGGCGCGAGAGCCAGGCCAGAGTGTTGACCAAAAGCGGGGTGTGCGAGCCGTTATATTCTGGGCTGGCGATGAAAATAATGTCGGCCTCGCGCCAAAGCTGGGCGAGTTTAACGGCTGCCTCCGGAACATTGTCCGGCTCTAAGTCTTCATTGAAAATCGGCATTGGGAAGTCGCCGAGATTGAGTGCATTGACCTCCACCCCTGCTTGGCTCAGCTTATCGCTGACGATGTGCTGCAGTTTTTGGTTATACGAACCGGCGCGAATAGAGCCGGAAAGAGTGAGTGCTGTCTTCATTGTGAATTCCTAAAACCTCTATCGAGACGTTTGGGCAGCTCGGATGTTCCATCGCTCGAGGAGAAAAATGCGAGGAAGCCGTTATGCCTGAAATGATCTTCATCAATGTGCCGGTGCGCGACCTACCAGCCGCTATGGCTTATTATCGTGCTCTGGGGTTTGCACATAATCCGCAATTCACAGACGAGACTGCGGCCTGTGTGGTGATCAGCGAGACGATTTTTGTCATGCTGCTGACCCATGACAAGTTCCGCTTCTTCTCCCCCAATCCCATCTCTGACACGAAATCCTCGACCTCCGCTCTTTATGCTTTGTCGCGCGAAAGCCGGGCTGACGTCGACAAAATTGCTGAGGCTGGACTTGCTGCAGGTGGCAGCGAATATCGCCCGGTGCAGGATCTTGGCTTTATGTATTCCCGCGCCATTGCCGATCTCGACGGCCATGTCTGGGAATATATGTACATGGACATGAGCCAGATGGGGCAAGGCTAGCAGCTCTTCTCAACCGACAACAAAAAAGGCGACCCGTGGGCCGCCTTTGGTTTTGGACGTTTTTATGCGTCGAACATTTTCTTGAGCTTGTCGAAGAAGCCACCCGAGGTTGGGCTGGTGTCGCTGGTTTCGAGCTTGGCAAATTCTTCCAGGAGCTCGCGCTGGCGCTTGGACAGGTTCTGCGGCGTCTCAATATCGAGCTGCACGTAGAGATCACCAACATCCTTGCTGCGCAGAACCGGCATGCCCTTGCCCTTAAGGCGAACCCGCTGGCCCGGCTGCGTGCCTGTGGGCACCTTTACCTTGGCGCGGCTATTGTCGAGGGTCGGCACTTCGAACTCGCCGCCCAGCGCTGCTGTGGTCATTGAGATCGGGATACGTGCGTAAAGATCGGCACCATCGCGCTGGAACAGATCATGCGGACGGGTGGAGACGAAGATATAGAGGTCGCCTGGAGGACCACCGCGGACCCCAGCTTCACCTTCATTGGCGAGGCGAATGCGGGTGCCGTCCTCAATACCCTTTGGAATATCGACCGAAAGCTTACGGCTCTGCTGGCGACGGCCCTGACCACCGCAATCGGTGCACGGCTGGTCCATCATCTCGCCACGGCCGCTACACACTGGGCAGGTGCGTTCGATGGTGAAGAAGCCCTGCGCTGCACGCACCTTGCCATGGCCGTTACACTGGCGGCAGGTGTGGGTGCCGGTGCCAGGCTTAGCGCCCGAACCATCGCAGGTGTCGCAGCCAGCAAGCGTTGGCACGTCGATTTCAACCGTGCGACCCTCAAAGCTTTCTTCAAGCGAGATCTCGAGATTGTAGCGCAGATCCGAGCCGCGTGTTTTGGCCGAACCGCCGCCACCGCGACGACCACCGCCCATGAAGTCACCGAAGATGTCTTCAAAAATATCGGACATGGAGGAGTTGAACTCCGGACCAAATCCGCCACCGCCACGACCACCGCCGTTTTCAAACGCGGCATGACCAAAGCGGTCATAGGCCGAACGCTTCTGCGGGTCCTTTAGCGTGTCATAGGCTTCGTTGATTTCTTTGAACTTGGCTTCAGCCTCTGCGTTGCCCGGATTGCGGTCCGGGTGAAATTGCATGGCGAGCTTGCGATAAGCGCTCTTGAGGGCGGCATCATCGGCACCCTTTTGTGCGCCGAGCACCTCGTAGAAGTCGCGTTTGGCCAAGGTAGTCTATCTCCTGGATCGCGCCGGTCGTGGTCGTCGCGCTGGACTTGAAACTGAAACAGCCGGTGTCATCCCGGCGAGTACTGCCGATATGGGCAGTTGTATGCGTCTTAGCAAGGGGTAAGGCTGCGATCAACCGGCGCAGGCTTTTGTCTTTTTGTCCAAAACGGATTCACGTGAAACTATAGCGATGGCCTGTGCGAGCACCCGTCGCCCAAAATGGCTTGGGATCTGCGGTAGGCAGGTCCTGAAGCCGAGCGCGCTGACGTGGGCAGCGGGCCAAAACCCAAAAACAAAAAAAGGCCCGGTGTTGCCACCGAGCCTTCAAAAACGCCGTCGAAGTTATTCTTACTTCTTGGTGTCGCTGTCGTTTACTTCTTCGAAGTCGGCATCGAGGATGTCGTCATCGTTGTCGTCAGCAGTACCAGCGGCCTTGGCTTCAGCTTCAGCCTGCGAAGCCTTGTACATGGCTTCGCCCAGCTTCATGGACGCTTCTGCCAGAGCATTGGTCTTTTCCTTGATCAGTTCTGCGTCGTCGCCGTCGATGACAGCGCGCAGATCGGTGATCGCGGTTTCGATCGCGGTCTTGTCAGCAGCAGGAACCTTGTCGCCGTAGTCCTTAAGGGACTTTTCGGTCGAGTGGATGAGCGATTCACCCTGGTTCTTGGCTTCAACCGATTCGCGCTTGCGCTTGTCGGCTTCAGCATTGGCTTCTGCGTCCTTGACCATCTGCTCGATGTCAGCGTCCGAAAGACCACCCGATGCCTGAATACGGATCTGGTGTTCCTTGCCAGTGCCCTTGTCCTTAGCGGACACGTTCACAATGCCGTTGGCGTCGATGTCGAAGGTCACTTCGATCTGCGGGACGCCACGTGGTGCTGGTGGGATGCCGGCGAGGTCGAAATTGCCCAAGAGCTTGTTGTCTGCAGCCATTTCGCGTTCACCCTGGAACACGCGGATGGTCACAGCCGACTGATTGTCTTCGGCGGTCGAGAAGGTCTGGCTCTTCTTGGTCGGGATGGTGGTGTTACGGTCGATAAGACGGGTAAACACGCCACCCAGAGTTTCAATGCCGAGCGAGAGCGGGGTCACGTCGAGCAGCAGAACGTCCTTAACGTCGCCCTGCAGAACGCCGCCCTGAATTGCTGCGCCAAGGGCCACAACTTCGTCAGGGTTTACGCCCTTGTGTGGTTCCTTGCCGAACAGCTGCTTTACAGCTTCCTGGACCTTAGGCATGCGGCTCATACCGCCAACGAGAACGACTTCGTCGATCTGCGAAGCGGTCAGACCCGCGTCCTTCATCGCCTTCTTGCATGGCTCGATGGTGCGCAGGATGAGGTCTTCAACCAGCGTTTCGAGCTTGGAGCGCGAGAGCTTGAGTGTCAGGTGCTTTGGACCGGAAGCGTCTGCCGTGATGAACGGCAGGTTGATTTCGGTCTGAGTGGCGCTCGAGAGTTCGATCTTTGCCTTTTCAGCAGCTTCCTTGAGGCGCTGCAGAGCAAGCTTGTCCGAACGCAGATCGATCCCCTGTTCCTTCTTGAACTCGTCAGCAAGGTAGTCGACCAGACGCATGTCAAAGTCTTCACCGCCGAGGAAGGTGTCGCCATTGGTCGACTTCACTTCGAAGACGCCATCGCCGATTTCGAGGATCGACACGTCGAAGGTACCGCCGCCAAGGTCATAGACCGCGATAGTGCCCGAATTCTTCTTGTCGAGGCCGTATGCAAGCGCAGCTGCAGTCGGCTCGTTGATGATGCGCAGAACTTCAAGGCCGGCAATCTTGCCTGCGTCCTTGGTGGCCTGGCGCTGGCTGTCGTTGAAGTAAGCCGGAACGGTGATGACTGCCTGAGTGACGGTCTCGCCGAGGTAAGCCTCAGCGGTCTCCTTCATCTTCTGCAGGATCATGGCCGAAACCTGGCTTGGGGAGTACTGCTCACCCGAAGCTTCAACCCATGCGTCGCCATTGCTTGCGCGTGCGATCTTGAACGGAACCAGACCCTTGTCCTTTTCGACCATCTTGTCGTCGAAACGACGGCCGATCAGGCGCTTGACAGCGAACAGGGTGTTTTCTGGGTTGGTAACGGCCTGGCGCTTAGCCGGCTGACCGACCAGACGTTCGCCGTCCTTGGAAAACGCAACCATAGATGGCGTGGTGCGTGCGCCTTCTGCGTTCTCGATAACCTTCGGGTTGCTGCCGTCCATGACGGCGACGCAGCTGTTGGTCGTACCGAGGTCGATGCCGATAACTTTAGCCATTCTCTAGCCTCTCTTTCAGCGAACCCGCCGTGAAGTCCTTTGCAACGAAAGCAACTTCTGGCCCTTCGGGGCCGGGGTCCCTCGTAGGTTCTGGATCAGTGCCCCGTTCGGGGCCTAGGGCCGTATATAGGGGGGTGTGGCGAGGGCTTCAAGCGCGGGGGCGTTATGATTTTCGTCCCCGCACAATCAGTGGAAGACCCGGTGGATTACTCGGGTCCTTTTACCGCTTAGTCTTGGAGCGTGTAGCTTGCCAGCGAACAGATATCGACTTCGTTGACGATCAGCTCTTCCTCTTCTGCGCCAACAAACTTGAAGTCATAAAGGCACTGGTCCGAACCATCACCGATGGTGGCGGTGGCTTCAAAGCCCGCTTCGAGTACTCCGAGGTTTTCGAGCAGATCTTCACCCCAAGAGTCTTCATTGGACGGGGTGGTGTAGAAATAATGCAGGTCAATGGAGCTGTTGTTGATGATTTGGAACTCAACAGTTTCTGCCATTGCAGGGGTAGCAGCGGCCAGGAGTGCGACAGCACCAATGGCGGCTAAGATATTCTTGGCCATATAAAACTCTCCGGAAAATAGACATGAAAAATCGCGTCGTCTTTTGCCATTTTCGCAAAACGGTGCCAAGGGGGGCAGTATCGGACGGCCGAGAAATCTTTTAGAAGGCGTCATGATTTCAAAAGGCACAGTGCTGTTGCAGGACAGCGCTCACGCAGACAGTAAGAGCCTTTTATTTTCAGCGCCCTACCGCGTGCTGAGCGCCCATAGCTATGATCAGGCGCTATTGGTCATGGCGGAGATGACCGAACTGCAGGCGCAGGGCCTCTGGCTGGCCGGCTATTTTGCCTATGAAATGGGTTATGGCTTTGAGGAGCGTTTGCGCGGCTTTTTGCCTGCGCATTCTGCGTCCCCGCTGCTCTGGTTTGGCGTGTATGACGCCCCGAAATATCTTACACAAGATTCCGTCAACGCGCTTTTATCAGCAGCGCCTGTGGGCGCAGCCGCACGCTTGGCCCCTCGAACCGATTTCCACACCTACAAATCAGCATTCGCTCGGGTGAAAAACTATATCGAGGCGGGCGACGTCTATCAGATCAACCTCACCCTTAAGGCTGAGTTTGATTTGGTTGGCGATAGTCTGGGTTTTTATCGCAGCCTTGTGCAAAGCCAGCCCACCGCCTTTGGCGCTTATATCGATGCGGGTGACCACAAAATTCTCTCGGCCTCACCGGAGCTGTTCATCTCGGCAAAAGATGGCGCGCTCAGCGCGCGGCCGATGAAGGGGACTTTAAAACGCTCACCCCGCGCCGCTGACGACGCGGCCTATCGCGCTCGCTTGCAGAGCGACGAGAAAAACCGCGCTGAAAATCTGATGATCGTTGATCTCTTGCGCAATGATATGGCGCGGATTTCTGAGATCGGCTCGGTGCGGGTGACAGACCTTTTTACGGTCGAGACCTATCGCACGCTGCACACGATGACTTCGGGCATTGTTTCACGCCTACTTCCTCAGATGACCGCTATTGGTGCTGTCGAAAATCTCTTTCCATGCGGCTCTATCACCGGAGCCCCAAAATTGCGGGCCATGGAAATTATCCATGAGGTCGAGGATGGCGCGCGGGGCGTTTATACGGGCTCTATCGGCTTTATCGCTCCAAATGGCGATTTCAGTTTTAACGTCGCCATCCGTACCGCGGTTATTGACGCAGCGGGTAAGGGTGAGATCGGCGTTGGCGGGGGCATTGTTGCCGACAGCGTTGCCGAAGACGAATATCAGGAGGCTTTGCTCAAATTGCAGTTTCTGGCTGACCTGGCCGAGCCGGTGACCCTAATCGAAACTTTTAAGTGGAGCCCGGAAGAAGGCTTCGTGCTGCGACAGCGCCATGTTGAGCGTCTGCTTGCCTCGGCTGAATATTTTGGCTTGCCGGTAGAAGCCGATGCGATTGAAAAACTCCTCGACGACAAAGCCAGCGCTTGGATGCAGCCCATGCGGGTTCGTTTCACGCTTTCTGCAGCTGGGCTCGATTTGACCGCGGTGGCTCTACCTCCGAGTCCGAGCCTTTTTCGCTTCGATATCGCCAGCGACGTTTTACAATCGTCATCGGTTTGGGTCGCGCACAAAACCACCAATCGCGCCTTTTATGATGAACCGAAAAAGCGCGCCCATGATGAGCGTGGCTTGGATGAATTGGTTTTCACCAATGAGCGCGGCGAGCTGACCGAGGGCTCTTTTACCAATCTGTTCATCGAGCGGGATGGTCGGCTGCTGACCCCTGCCCTGAGCTCCGGCTTGTTGCCGGGAACATTGCGGGCAGAAGTTTTGGCGAGCGGGAAGGCGGAAGAAGCCATCCTCACCCTTGCCGATCTCGAAACGGCTGATGCAATCTATCTCGGCAATTCCGTGCGCGGTCTTATCCGCGCCGAATGGGTAAGGGGCAAGGCATGAGCTTTGAAATCAAATCCGACGACGTTCTGGTCGTTGTCGATGTGCAATATGATTTTCTGCCCGGTGGCAGTCTCGCCGTTGCCGATGGTGATGCGATCATTCCAGTGGTCAACGCCTTGGCCAAGAAGTTTGCCAATGTCGTGCTGACGCAAGACTGGCACCCTGCCGATCATGTCTCCTTTGCCAGCCAGCATGCGGGCAAGGCGCCGTTTGAAACGGTAGATCTGGATTATGGAACACAGGTCTTGTGGCCGGACCACTGCATATGGGGCACGCGCGGCGCCGAAATTTCGGCTGTTCTCGACATCCCACACGCGCAAATGATTATCCGCAAAGGCTTTAATCGCGCCATCGATAGCTATTCGGGCTTTCAGGAAGCGGATCGCACAACGCTAACCGGCCTCGCCAGCTATCTCGGCGAACGCAATTTGAGCCGGGTCTTCGTGGTTGGCCTCGCCACCGATTTTTGCGTGGCCTGGACGGCTATTGATTCTGCCGCTGGCGGTTTTGAGACTTTTGTTATCGAAGACGCCACCCGCGCCATTGATGCCAATGGTTCGCTCGACAAGGCTTGGGCTGATTTGGAAGAAGCGGGTGTGACGCGGATCACGTCAGTGGAGCTAATCAGCTAAGGATTCACGTGAAACTAAGCTGATTATCGTTCGGCAATGAGCATCGCCTTGATCGTGGTCGCTTTGACAAAATGATCAAGGCGGTGGGTTTTTATCCACCACGTCGCCATTTCCATCAGCAGATCAGGCGTATCATTGCGGTTGGCGAAAAACGCATAAAACGAGAGGCCAACGCCCTCTCCCTTTTGTGCGATCTTGGCGGTACACACCGCGATGGCTTTTTCACGCAGTGCCGGTGTCATTGATAGTCCGTTCGCTGGATACATAAAAAAGGGCACCCCATGGCGCCCTTTCAAGTGTGAAGACAGAGCGCTTAAGCGTTCTTGTCGATCGCGTCGCCTGCTTCAGCCGCTGGACCGCCCTTGGCAACACCAACCATGGCTGGGCGCAGAACGCGCTCGCCAATGGCAAAGCCTTCCTGAACGACCTGCACGATCGTGCCTTCTGGAACGGCCGGGTTCGGCACTTCGAACATCGCCTGATGCTTATGCGGATCAAACTTCTGGCCAGCGGCCTCGATCGGCTTGACGCCATGCTTGGCAAGAAGACGGTTGGTTTCGCGTTCAGCCAGCTCAATGCCTTCGATGAGGCTCTTGAGTGAACCTTCAGCGCTCTCACGGACATCGGCTGGGATGACCAGCAGCGCGCGCGACAGCGCGTCGGTGGCGCTCAGCATATCGCGAGCAAATCCAGCAATGGCGTAGGTGCGGGTGTCAGCGACTTCGCGCTCCGTGCGCTTACGCAGGTTTTCCATTTCCGCAATGGTACGCAGAACGCGGTCCTTGAGGTCGGCGTTTTCCGCCTGCAATGCCTCAACGGGATCGACTTCTGGAGCGGTTTCGGTGGTCGGGATCTCGACTTCCGGATTTTCGCCCTGGGCGGCGTTTTCGTCGCTCATTGTGTCTTCTTCCGTTCGTTAAAACTTTCTGTCCCGCATATCGGTCAAGCGAGACGGTAATTCAAGCTCTCACTCACCGCGCTGCGCGCTTACGCGCAATCATCGCGGAAATGACGTTGGCCGTGTAGTCCACAACGGGGACAATCCGTGCATAGTTCAATCGCGTTGGTCCGATAACGCCCAAGACGCCAACGATCCGATCATTGGCATCCTTATAGGGCGAGAGAATCACCGAAGAGCCGGAGAGGGAGAAGAGCTTATTCTCTGAGCCGATGAAAATACGGACACCCTGCCCGCGCTCCGCATCGCCCAAGAGATCGAGCAATCCGTCCTTGCTTTCCAGCTCATCGAACAATTGCCGCATCCGTGCCAACTCGTCGCTGGCCATGGTGTCATTGATGAGATTGGCGCGGCCGCGAACGATCACCGTGGGAGCATTGCCCGACGGAGGGGTGGACAGGGTCGCAATGCCAGCGTCGACGAGTTTTTGTGTGAGCTCGTCCAATTCGGCGCGTTGTTCATCGCGTCGCTCATTGAGCAGCTTTTTGGCTTCCGCCAAAGTGCGCCCGACAATGTAATTGGAGAGATAATTGCCCGCCTGCTGCAAGGAGCTAGCGGCGTAGCCGGGTGGCAATTCAAGGATACGGTTTTCGACCTGCCCATCTTCGCCGACCATGATTGCCATGGCCCGTGAATTATCGAGGCGCACAAATTCGATATGCCGCAGCACCATATCGGCCTTGGTGGCAATAACCACGCCAGCGCCGTGGCTAAGGCCGGAGAGGAGGGAGGAGGCTTCCGTCAGCATGTCCTCAACCTGCCCGCGCCCGGCAGTGTGTTCCATCTGGCGGGCTATCCGGCCGCGCTCATCTTCATCCACCGCGCCCACTTCGAGCATGGAGTCGACGAAAAAGCGCAGGCCTTGCTGGGTTGGCGCACGGCCAGCGGAGGTGTGTGGCGCCGCAATAAGACCTAGGTCTTCAAGGTCTGCCATCACATTTCTGACAGAAGCGGGGGAAAGCTCCACCTGCAAAAGTCGGCTAAGATCACGCGACCCCACGGGCACACCAGTGTCGAGATAGCGCTCGACGAGGGTGCGAAAAATCTCCTGGGAGCGCGTGTTGAGCACGCTAAGGAAGTCTTCTGCCGGTCTGGTCATGGCTTTTATGCTAAATCTTTCGCTTTAACCCTGTACTCTCATTTAAGCTCTTCCTCCCCAAGCGCCAAGCTGCCGCAGCTTGTGAGTGGGGCCGTTGGAGGTTAAGAGGCGGTTAACACCATTTTCTAGCGGACAAAATATGCGCCCCTCCGGTCGACAGCCTTCAGATATGCGTACGGTGACCTTTGAACGTAAGGTCTCCATGAAAGCAGAAGGCTCGTGCCTTGTAACCTTCGGCAACACCAAAGTTTTGTGCACTGCTTCGGTTGAAACCAGCGTTCCGGGTTGGCTGCGTGGCAAGGGTCAGGGCTGGGTCACAGCTGAATACGGCATGCTGCCCCGCGCCACCGGTTCGCGCAATCGTCGTGAAGCCACAGCCGGCAAGCAGACAGGCCGCACCCAAGAAATTCAGCGTCTCATCGGTCGCTCGCTCCGCGCTGTTGTAGATTTGGCAGCGCTCGGCGAAGCTCAGATCACTCTCGATTGTGACGTGCTTGAAGCCGATGGCGGCACCCGTACCGCAGCCATCTCGGGCGCTTATGTGGCACTGGTTGATGCCGTCGCCTGGATGGAAGAGCGCAAGCTGACCAAGGGCAAGGTTCTCAAGGACAGTATCGCAGCGGTTTCTTGCGGCATTTATCGCGGCACCCCGGTTCTCGATCTCGACTATCTCGAAGACGTTGAAGCGGAAACGGATGCCAACTTCGTCATGACCGGTTCGGGCAAGTTTGTCGAAATTCAGGGCACTGCTGAAGGCGCTCCGTTCGACCGCTCGGAGCTGGAAGCCCTTATGGGTCTGGCCGAAAAGGGCATTACCGAACTTTCCGCGCAGCAGCGCGCAGTTCTGGGTCAATAATGCACTGGTTGCGGAAGAAGCTACCGTTTCGTCTTGCGGACCGTCCTGCTCGCCCTGAGCAGGCGGCGCGGCCCAATGGCGAACGCCATTTTTCCGCTCACAATTCTCGCGTATGGAATGACATCGTCCGCGCACTCGAAGGTACAAAGAAATGACCATCCCTCGTCTTCGCCCCGGTGATCGTCTTTGCATCGCGACCCATAACGCGGGCAAGCTCAAAGAATTCCGCGAATTGTTTGAGCCCTTTGGTTTGGCTCTGGTGTCGGCGGGCGATTTGGGCCTGCCGGAGCCAGAAGAAACCGGCACCACCTTTGCCGAAAACGCGCGCACCAAGGCTCATGCTGCGGCGACGGGCGCCAATATGTTGGCTCTGTCCGACGACAGCGGGCTTTGCGTCGACGCGCTCAATGGCGATCCGGGTGTCTACACAGCCGATTGGGCTGGTGTGCCGCGCGACTTCAATCGCGCCATGAAGCGCGTGGAAGATGCCTTGCAGGCCGCTGGCGCGGGCTCTCCCGGCCAGCGTCGTGGCTCTTTTAATGCCACGCTTTGTCTCGCCCATCCCGATGGCCGCGATATGCTTTTTGTTGGCAAATGCGAAGGGACGTTGATCTGGCCGCCACGCGGCGATGTCGGTCATGGCTATGACCCGATGTTCATGCCCGATGGCCATGACATCACTTTTGGCGAAATGGCGCCTGAGGTGAAGCACTCTTGGTCTCCCGGTCAAACTGGTCTTTCCCATCGTGCGCGGGCCTTTGCCCAATTCGTTGAGAACCAGATAGAGCATGCCTAGTCAGACCAATGTCTGGGCAGTAACAATTCTTCTGTCCCCGATGGGCGGGGCGGATCGGTGCATTATGCGAGGCGTTCGACCATGAACGGGAATGATCTCTTCGGCATTTATGTGCACTGGCCTTTCTGTGCCTCCAAATGTCCCTACTGCGATTTCAACTCGCATGTGCATCGCGGCCCCTTTGACGAAGATGCCTTCGTTGAAGGCTATAAGCGTGAGATCGCCCATATGGGTTCGCTCACGCCCGGCCGTCTGGTGCAGTCGATTTTCTTTGGCGGTGGCACGCCTTCGCTGATGTCGCCAAAGGCCGTTGGCACGATTTTGGATGCCATCTCCAATGAGTGGCAGATCGACAGCAATGCCGAAATCACCTTGGAGGCCAACCCAACCAGTGTTGAGGTGGATCGCTTCCGCGGCTTCCGTGCGGCTGGCGTTAATCGCGTGTCGCTCGGCGTACAGTCGCTGCGCCCTGGTCCGCTGGCCGAATTGGGCCGTCGCCACTCTGTCGAAGAAGCCATTGCCGCTGTGCGTATCGCGCAGTCGATTTTCGATCGATCGAGCTTTGATCTGATCTACGCGCGTCCTAAGCAGACGCTTGAAGATTGGGAAGATGAGCTCAAGGAAGCCATCTGGTTGGCCGATGGTCACCTGAGCCTTTACCAGCTCACCATTGAGCAGGGCACGCGCTACTACGATCTCTATAATGCCGGTAAACTCATCATGCCGAATGAAGATCTCGGCGCGGATTTTTATGAGATGACCCAGGAGCTGACGTCGGCTGCTGGCATGCCCGCCTATGAGATTTCCAACCATGCTGTGCCCGGTCAGGAAAGTCGCCATAACATGCTCTATTGGCGTTATGGCGAATATGCTGGCATTGGTCCGGGCGCACATGGTCGTCTGATGGTCAATCATCAGCGCTACGCGACAGCCTGCGAGAAAATGCCATGGCAGTGGCTCGACCTGACGGAAAAACACGGCCACGGCATGGTCACCAATGATGTGCTGAGCTGGGAAGAACAGGGCGACGAATATCTCGTCATGGGGCTGCGCCTTAAGGAAGGCATTTCTCCGTCGCGCTTCATGGCCATTTCCGGCCGTGGTCTGGCGGAAAGGCAGATCGAGGTTTTGAAGGGCTATGGCTTCCTCGAAACGCTCCCCAACGGCAATCTGCGCGTCACTGAGAAGGGTTTTCCTGTTCTCGACGCTGTTGTCGCCGATCTCGCAGCGTAAAACCTTTTTGGGTGATGGCGCCCCGCGCCCTCACCTGCTCCAAGTTTTGACTATTCATAAAAGGCGCTGTCATGAGTGAGACCAGCAAGAATTTCTTTATTGCCGGCAGTAGCTTTGACGCGCCGCCCTTGTTGCCGGGGCTTTATGTCGTCGCGACCCCCATTGGCAATCTTCGCGATATCACCATTCGTGCGCTCGAAACTCTGGCGGCTGCCGACGCGATCCTCTGCGAGGACACTCGCACCTCGGCAAAGCTGCTTGATCATTTTGGTATCCGCGCCCGCCGCGTCGCCTTTCACGAGCACAATGAGCGCGAGAAGGCCGAAGATATCGCCAACCGCATTCGTGCGGGCGCGGTCATCGCTCTCATTTCTGATGCAGGCACCCCCCTGCTCTCCGATCCGGGCTTTCCGCTCATCCGCGTCTTGGCTGAACAGAACCTGCCGGTCTTCCCCATTCCCGGAGCCTCGGCATTGCTTTCGGCTTTGGTGGTGGCGGGCCTGCCAACCGATGCTTTTGCCTTCCATGGCTTCCTGCCGCCCAAGGCCGGTGCGCGTGCCAATGCGCTCGGTCGCCTGAAGGATTCACGTGAAACCTTGGTTTTTTACGAAAGCCCCCGCCGCATCGCAGACACGCTCGCCTCCATGGCGGAAGTGTTTGGCGACCGTCAGGCTTCGGTCTCTCTGGAGCTGACCAAGCGCTTCGAGCGCACGTTTCGCGGGCATCTTTCCGAATTGGCTCAACAGTTCGCCGAAGATGACACCAAGGGCGAAGCTGTTATTGTGGTATCCGGTGCGAGCGAGCCAACCGCCCCCGCGGCAGAAGATTGGCAGGCAGCACTGACCCAAGCCATGGCCGATGCGCCCCTGCGTGCCGCCGTCGATGACATCGCCGCGCGTTTCAATTTGAAGCGCAAGGAGGTTTACGATGCTGCCCTCGCGATCAAGGCGCAGTCGGAATAAGAGCATTCTGGCCGAGAAATTTGGCCAGCGCAGTGAGGCGCTGGCGGCGCTCTATTTGCGTCTCAAATTCTATCGCATTCGCAATCGCCGCTACAAAACCCCTGTCGGCGAGATCGACATTGTTGCCGAAAAGTCCAAAACCTTGATCTTCATCGAGGTCAAGGCGCGGGCAAAGTTCTCGGATTATCTTGAGGCCAGCGAAGCTGTTAACCGAGACCGCATTACGCGCGGCGCAGAATATTGGCTCATGCGCCACCCACACGAAGCGGGCCAAGATTGCCGCTTTGACGTAATTTTCCTTGCACCCGGCCGTTTGCCGGTTCATCTCATCAACGCTTTCTAGTGCGAGATTTGCTCATGTCCCTCAAAGTCGCCGTCCAAATGGATCACGTCTCAACCATCAATCCCAAGGGTGACAGCACCTTTGCTATGATGTTGGAGGCGCAATCGCGCGGCCATGAACTGGTGCACTACACCGCCGACACTCTGGCGCTGCGGGACAATGTGCTCAGCGCTTTGGTCCAGCCGATCAAGGTCATTGACGCCGATAAGGGGGAGCATTTTGAGCTCGGTGCGGCCAGCCGCATTGATCTGTCGACCCAGGACGTGGTGCTGATGCGCCAAGATCCGCCGTTCGACATGAACTACATCACCATCACCCATATGCTTGAGCGCATTCACCCCAAGACATTGGTGGTCAATCCGCCAGCGGCGGTGCGCAATGCGCCAGAGAAAATTCTGGTCACCGAATTCCCCGAGCTGATGCCGCCAACGCTGATCACTCGCGATCGCGCTGAGATCGAAGCGTTCCGCGCGGAGCACGGCAATATCATCGTCAAGCCGCTCTACGGCAATGGTGGCGCTGGCGTCTTCCTCATTCAGGAAAACGATCAAAACCTCGCCAGCCTTCTTGAGCTGTTCGAAGACAAGTATCGTGAACCCTTCATGGTCCAGCGTTACCTGCCCGATGTGCGCAAGGGCGATAAGCGCATCATCATCATCGATGGTGAGCCTGTCATGGGTCTCAACCGCGTGCCGGCAGAGGGCGAAGCGCGCTCCAACATGCATGTTGGCGGTCGTCCGGAACTCTCCCCGCTGACCGAACGTGAGCTGGAAATCTGCGCGGCCATTGCGCCAGCGCTGAAGGCTCGTGACATGATCTTCGTTGGCATTGACGTCATCGGCGGCTATCTCACCGAGATCAATGTCACCTCGCCCACCGGCCTGCGTGAAATCAAGCGCTTTGGTGGCCCCGATATTACGGCCATGATCTGGGACGCAATCGAAAAGCGTCGCTAAGCGTTTTTGTGAAGGGGGCGAAGGCTCATGGATGTTTTTCTGGTCGCTTTCGTCACCCTCTTCGCAACCGTGGGTGTCGCCGACATTCCCTTTATCTTTGCGGCGCTGACCAAAGATAATACGCCTGCGGAACGCAGGATTTTTGCCACGCGCGGTGTGCTCATCGCGCTGGGCATTCTTTTGTGCTTTGCCTTCCTCGGCAATTCCATTCTCGAAGTCTTCGGCATCACCATTCCGGCGCTGCGCACGGCAGGTGGCATACTGCTGCTGTTGATTGCGATCGACATGGTGTTTGCTCGCCATTCCGGCGCGACGGGCACCACCTCCGAAGAAGAAAACGAAGCCCGTCAGTCCAACGACATTTCGGTCTTCCCACTGGCGATGCCGCTGTTGAGCGGTCCCGGCGCTATTAGTGCCGTCATCCTGCTGACGACCGGAGCCGACAATCGTTTGGCGTTCTGGATGGTTGTTGCGGCTATCGTCGCCATTATGCTGGCGGCCTGGCTCACCTTGCTGGTCGCTATCCCGATCCAGCGCCTGCTCGGTATCACCGGGCTTGCAGTGGTCACCCGTGTGGTCGGGGTGCTTTTGGCAGCCCTTGCCGTGCAGTTTATCTTCGATGGTGTGCGCACCAGCGGACTATTGGGTGTGGTGGCTAGCTAACCCAACTCCTTGAACGCCGGTCGTGGTGCACGGGACGCATCATGACCAGGGCCTTAGAGCGCTTCGGTCTCACTGCGCGCCCGCTCGGCTGGATCATAGCCCAAGCCAAAGTCATCCACTCGGCCGTGCGGAGCATCCATCAGCTGCTCAAGGGTGAAGGCTGGTGCCGTGTGTGTAGCGCTCAGGTCCATCAAACTGTTGGCGCGCTGGGCTAGGCGCCCAAGCGGAAGCACGGGGCCGGCAACTTCCAGCAACCGGATTTGACCGAGGCCCTGATAAGGCGGGCGCTGCATTAAGGCGGCGTCTGTGCCTGCGAGCGGGTCGACAGCCGCAAGGGTAATGGTACCGCCGCGATAAAACACGCTGAGACTTTGGCTGACGTAAAACGCGATCTTGTCGGCGCCCGCATTGGCAAAGTGGATGCCATCGTCTTTACGCATGCGTGCGTTCTGCCCGTTGAGATCCGGCCCGAACGCGGAGTAGCGGCCATCTTCGCTCAAGAAGCGGTCAAAAATATCGATGAACTCTGCGCCGCCAGAGAAAGCCGCCATGCGTTGCAGGGCATTGATCTGGGCGATGTCGGCAGAATATTGACTGCGCTCCATAGGCGGTAAACCAACCCAGAGAACAGGTTTGCGAGCGCTCCTGAGCTGGCTCAGAAATTGATTTAACTGCGCCTGATAGCTGGCCGACCAGTTTGGTGAGAGAACAATGTTGTCGGAAGCAGCGCCGGGAAACTCTTGGCGATCGTTGACGCCAATGCTGATAACGGCCACGTCGAAGCTATTTTCGGCAATTGCGCTGCTGATCTTTGCACCCCAATCAAAGAAATCCGCCCGCACAAACCCTGAAGCGCTGACGCCTTCATCAAGGACCACAAGGTTTGGATCTTCTGCGTAGTGGCGTTCGAGCGCCTTTGCCAAATCAATGGCAAGGCTGTCGCCGAAAACGGCCAAGCGCGTAGCGTCTACACTTTTGACGACCACAGGCTTGGGCGGTGGCGGCGGCGGGGTTGGCGCAGCTTGGCGGCGTGGCTGTGTTCGTTGGACCGGCGGCGGCGCAGCGGGCTCCTCACCAAACAACAGATCAAAAAGCGTGCGGCGCCGGGGCTGTTCCTGCTGGGCAATAACAATCCGCTCGTCCCCGATCACCTGCGCCCAAGCGGGTGCGGTGTCGAGAACGACAATGCTCAAGAGCACTACAAATACGCCTAGCCGCTTCATCGGCCTCTCACTGCAATTTTCGTCGCCAGTTTAGCATAGGCGCTTGGCTCAAGACCATGCGCTTCTTGGCTTAGCGCAGTGCCTCATAACTGGCGCGCGTGACAAAGCCGTCGGCGCGTTGGCCTTGCGCTGCCTGAAATCGCGCATAGGCAGCCTGCGTCACCGGCCCGATGCGGCCGTCAACAATGCCGTCATAATAGCCAAGCTCTTTCAGTTTTTGCTGGATGTGCTGACGCTGGGCGAGATTGGGAAATTGCGTATTGCGTGGCCAGTTCGTGGCAAGATTGCCCCCGCCTTTGAGCCGGTCGGTGAGATGGCCAATGGCTAGGGCATAGCTGTCGGAGAAATTATAGCCTTTGAAGGCAAGGTAATTGGCGGTGAGCAGAAATTTGGGACCCGTATGGCCTGCTGGAACGTAGAGAAAGACCGGCGTTTCGAGCGATTGAAATTGCCGCCCAGCAACGCGCGAAATGCCGCGTTCGGCAAAGAAACGGATTGGGCGAAGCTCGTCACGTGTCGCGAGCAGATAGTCGAACCCTTCCGGCACGTCCACCTCAAAGCCCCAGTCCATGCCGGGCTGGTAGCCGAGCGCGCGCAGATAGATCGCGCTGGTGACAAGAGCATCGGCAAGCGA
The DNA here is from genome assembly GCF_016461625.1 of Devosia sp. MC532. Lineage (NCBI taxonomy): Bacteria > Pseudomonadati > Pseudomonadota > Alphaproteobacteria > Hyphomicrobiales > Devosiaceae > Devosia > Devosia sp. MC532. Next base: position 79,512 of record NZ_JAEMNZ010000003.1, read on the forward strand.
GTTATGGAGATCGACCTGCCCGTCGCCGTCCCCATCTTTACCATGGGCAAGAACATTGCTGGGGTTCACTTGGAGATGGCCAATCGCCCCGGCCCAGGACCCCATCGGAGAAACACCGCCATTGCGCTCGGCTAGCCTGAGCGCCGCGATGAAATCGGCCTTGTCCTCGGCAAAACGAACGCGTCTTTGCCAGACAACTGTTGCGAGCGAACGGACAATGGGGCGGATCAGCTTTGTCTGACTGAGCACAGCGCCATAATCGGTTTCCATGCCCCAGATCGCACCGAGCACGTAAGGATCGACGCCGGAGGCGGCTCCCACGCTTTGGAACAGATCGTTTTGGCGGGCCATAGCCGCCCGGCCCCGCTCAACGCGGTTATTGGATATGCGCTGATCGAGATAGTCCCAGACCGGCGTCGTGAACTCTGGCTGGCTCGCCACCAGATTGGGCACGTTGGGGTCCGGCGTGAGCCCCGCAGTGGCGCTATCATAGACAGAGGCGCTGACCCCTTGGGCCAGCGCCTCTGCGCGGAATTCACCGATAAACTGCTCAAAGCTCTCCCTTGGTTGGGCGAGTGTGGCGCCGGTACAAATCAACCAGATCACAATCGCCAAACGCATGGGAACGCTCCTTTAGCGGTTTCGCGTCATCAAGTGACGTTCCCAAGCATAGGCTGTTTCGACGATTTCGTTGAGATCGTCGTGTTGTGGCACCCAGCCGAGAAGCTGACGCACTTTTTCACCAGTTGCTGTGATGGACGCCGGGTCGCCCGCACGGCGTGGGCCTTCTTCGGCAACGAAGTCGACGCCCGAAACCTTGCGCACGGTGTCGACGACTTCACGGACGGAATAGCCTCGACCATATGCACAGTTCAGGGTTGTGCTTTCGCCACCTGAACGCAGATGCTTGAGCAGCAAGGCATGGGCACTGATCAGGTCGGTAACGTGAATATAGTCCCGAACACAGGTGCCATCCGGTGTTTCGTAGTCAGTGCCGAAAATGTTCATTTTCTCACGCTGACCAAGCGCCGTTTGGCACGCGACCTTGATGAGGTGAGTGGCCTCAGGCGTTGACTGACCCGAACGCTTGCCCGGATCCGCACCAGCAACGTTGAAATAGCGCAGGACGCCATAGGTCATGTCATGCGCATCGGCGACGTCGGCGAGCATCCACTCGGTCATGAGCTTCGAGCGACCATAGGGCGACATCGGGTTGAGCTGTGTATTTTCGACAACCGGTGCAAGTCCGGTCATGCCGTAGACTGCGGCGGTCGAGGAGAAGATGAAGTGTTTCACGCCACCCTTGACCGCAGCCTCAATCAGGCTGCGCGAAGTAGACGTGTTGTTGGCGTAGTATTTTAGGGGATTGGTCACCGATTCCGGCACGACAATAGAGCCGGCGAAGTGAACGATCTCCGTAATGCCATATTTTTCGATCAGCGATATGACGAAAGGAATGTCGTTTGCGTTCCCTTCAACGAACTTCGCCCGAGCATCAATGGCCCAGTCAAAGCCGGTAACAAGATTATCCAAGACCACAACGTCTTCGCCAGCATCAGCGAGATTGAGGACCATGTGGCTGCCGATATAGCCGGCGCCCCCAGTAACCAGAACGGCCATGAAAGCTCTCTCCTATGGCGAAACGCTAGTTTTAAAACTTATCCTGTGGCAGATAGCTGTAAAGTTTTATGCCGACTACCCCTAAGAATTCATTTGGAGTGCCCACGTGACCAAGCGTGTACGTACCGCTGTCTTTCCTGTTGCCGGACTTGGCACGCGTTTCCTGCCCGCCACTAAGGCCATGCCTAAGGAAATGCTGACGGTCGTTGACCGCCCCCTGATCCAATATGCCGTGGATGAGGCGCGAGAAGCTGGTATCGAGCATTTTGTGTTCGTGACCGGTCGCAACAAGGCTGTGATCGAAGACCATTTTGATCGTCAATTTGAACTTGAAGCCACACTTGAAAGCCGCGGCAAGAATGCGGCTTTGGAAGAGTTGCGCAAGGACCTGCCCTCTGCCGGTCGCACCAGCTTTACCCGCCAGCAAGAACCGCTCGGCCTTGGCCATGCGGTGTGGTGTGCGCGCGATATCGTTGGTGACCAGCCATTTGCGCTGCTGCTGCCCGATATGATTTTCCGCGCCAAGCCGGGCGTGTTGCGTCAGATGATGGACGCGTACGAAGAAACCGGCGGCAATGTCATCGGCGTTGAAGAATGCGCTTGGGACGATGTTTCGTCCTATGGCGTTGTTGTTCGAGGCGATGGCGATGACAAGGGTTTTGCGATCAGCGGAATGGTTGAAAAGCCAAAGCGCGAAGAAGCCCCGTCCAATCTCTTCATCTCCGGCCGTTATATTCTGCAGCCAGAAATCTTCTCGCTTTTGGCTGAACAGCCACGCGGTGCGGGTGGGGAAATCCAGCTCACCGACGCGATGCAGACCCTCATGGGCCAGCAGAAGTTCACCGGCGTAAAGTACGAAGGCAAGGTGTTCGACTGTGGCTCTAAGCTGGGCTTCCTTACGGCCAACGTCGTCTTCGCGCTCGACCGTGAAGACATCCGCGCTGGTTTCCTTGAGGAGCTGCGGGCGCTCGATCTGAGCGACAAGCTTTAAGCACTACCGCTTGAGCGTCACACCGACGCTCAGCTGATGACTATCAAATGTGCCCGTCGCGCTATTGGTGCGGTGGGCATAATTGTAATCGGCGCTAAGTTTTGTGCGCGTGTTGAGGCCATAATCGGCCCCGAGGCCCGCACTGCGGCGATCTTCAGTCTCGCCACTATTCTCAACGCGTGACTGTGCGAGCTCGCTACTGGTGCGCAACGCCAGTGCGCTGGTGACCTGATAGCTGGCCGACAGCTTTGCGCTATCAATCACGCGCACAGAACCGGCACTATCCGCCCCTGTCGGCTCGATATTGCGCGCCAAAAGGCCAGTAACGCTCAGGGTTGGATCAGGCTTCCAAGTCACGCCAGCTTCATAGAGACGGGCCGTCACTTCCGGCTGCGTCGCCGCGGTGAATATGTATTGGCCAATGCCAACGGCGGCATGGGCGGTAATCCGCTCTTGCCAGCTCCCGCTCACGCCCATTTTGACGCTGCGCGTGTAGGCATCCGCGAACTCGCCGGAGCTTTTCCCTGCCTGGTCAAACCAATGGCGGCCGAGCTGGCCTTCGCCAAAGACTTCAACAATTGGGGTGATCTGATAGCCGAGGCGCAGCGTGCCCTCCGCGCTCCATCGGTTCTGATCGGAATTATCGGTTGTGCCCGTGTCGCGCCTCTCGGTCGCCCCATAGGCAACGCGCTCTATCTGGCCATTGAGCCTGAGATTGAACTGACCAAAGCGATGAGCCATGCCAGCATCAATATGGCCGGTGGTGATATCTGCGGGTCGAATAATTTGAGGATCAAAGCCGGGTGTGCCGAGCAATTCACGATCGAATTTTAGGCCGGCCTGGCCCTGCACCCGCGTGTTTTCGTTCAACGGCGAACCAGCCGTAACCGAAAGTGCCGCGGTGGTTGGGGTGATCTGCGGGTCACTGCCGCGCGCCAATTCGACATGGGCATTGATATGAGTATCAACCAAATTGCCCAGGCTGCGCAAATCGAGCTCTGGGCGCAGGTGGGCGCTAAAACTATTGCCATCGCTGGAGGAGATCTGCGTGCCCCTTAGACCGAGTGACCAGTCTATCTCAAAGGGGCGCTCACCCTCATCTGTCGGGACAAAGCTTGTAGGCGCAGCCGGGTAAAGCCCCGGCTGTAGGCGGTCGTCACCAATGGGGTCGGCAAGCACTGACCCCGCGCACAGGCACGGTGCCAATGCGACCAGTGTCAAATTCAGCTTCTTTACCAACAAAACGCATGGCTCCGCCGTCAGGCAGGGCGTCTCTTCGACCGCGCCGAGAAATCCCTGCCATGCCCCTTACGAACCCTTACACGTCATGGTTAAATACTGGTTGAGACGGGCCTAAAACGCTTCCACTCTGAGGATATTACCGTCGGCTCCAACCACGCGCACCTTGCTCCCGGTGGTCAAGTCAGGCCCAGAGACACGCCAAACCGTATCGCCGATATGCATTCGGCCCAAGCCGCTGATGATCGGTTCAGAGAGGAGCCCTGTTTGCCCGATCAACTGGTCAGTCCGTTGATTGAGCAGTGGTTTGTCGCTGTGTGCCTGCCGACGCTTTGCACTCTTGGTCCAGATGAAAATCGCGCTCAAAGAGAGGGCCGCGAATGCCAGCCATTGGAGGGGCCAACTGACCGCAACCACCAGCGTCAGCGCCCCGATGACAAGGGCGGAGACACCGAACCAAATGAGGAAGCCGCCCGGCACTGCCAACTCAAGGCCGAGCAAAACAAGGCCAAAAACCATCCAGCTCCATGGTCCAAAGCTAGCGATAAGAGCAACAAGGTTCATGTCTTAACCCGCGTTTGGAGGACGACCAGTGCCGCGGGGCTGGGACGAACCCGAGCCAAAGGCTTCGCGGGCGATTTCGGCAATGCCGCCGATTGAGCCGATCACACTGGCGGCTTCCACGGGCAGCATCAGAACCTTTTGGTTTGGCGAGGTGGCGATGCCCTCGAGGGCCTTGATGTAATTATTGGCGACAAAATAATTGATCGCCTGCACGTCACCCGAAGCAATGGCCGCCGACACCAGCTGGGTCGCGCGCGCTTCGGCTTCCGCCGCGCGTTCACGCGCTTCAGCGTCACGGAAGGCAGCCTCTTTGCGGCCCTCCGCTTCGAGCACTTGCGCCTGCTTTTCGCCTTCCGCCTTGAGAATGGCAGCTTGGCGACGGCCCTCGGCTTCCAAAATTGTCGCGCGCTTTTCGCGCTCCGCTTTCATTTGGCGGCCCATCGATTCCACAAGATCCTTGGGTGGATCAATGTCTTTGATTTCGATGCGGGTAATTTTAACGCCCCAAGGCGACACAGCGGTGTCCACCACCCGCAACACGCGGTCATTGATCTCATCGCGATGGCTGAGAAGTTCGTCGAGATCCATGGAGCCCATAACGGATCGGATGTTGGTCATGGTCAGATTGAGGATGGCATTTTCCAAGTTCGACACTTCGTAAGCAGCTGCTGCAGCATCGAGAATTTGGTAAAATGTGACGCCGTTTGCCGTCACCGTGGCGTTGTCGCGTGTGATCACCTCTTGATGCGGAACGTCCAGGACTTGTTCCATAACATTGAGCTTTTTGCCGATGACATCGATAAAGGGCACGATCAAGTTAAGGCCGGGCTTCAGTGTGCGAATGTAGCGGCCAAATCGCTCAATGGTGTAGTGATACCCCTGAGGTACGGTCTTGGCGCCAGCAAACAAGACAATGATCAGCAGTATCGCAAGTGCGATTAGAACTGTGTTCAAACCGCCTAGGCCCAATTCATCCAAAAATCCCATCGCCGCGCTCCCATAACAAAAGTGCTGCCACGTTACCGCAGCAGCACTCTATTGGGGATAGGCTATTCGCTAAGATTTACCGAGCCGGGCTATTTGGCGTAGCCGCAGCGGCCAGTCTGCTGCAGCGCTGGTATGGCGCGTGGATCACAGCCGGTCGACAGGAAGGTCATCCATTCGTTCTGTGAACCATAGAAGACGTTGCGATCCACCTCGCCCCGCACACCGGCCACAAGACCAGTCTGGGTATACTGCCAGAAGGTCCAAGGACGGTTCTTATAGCGCTCATGCGGCTCGGCAGCGGTGGAGCGCAGCCAGAAGCTATTGGGGAAGTACTCGCCTTCGAGAATGTCGCGGTGGAAGTTCATGTCGGTGTAGATGATTGGCAGCTTACCGCTGTGGCGCTCCATCACATCCAGCATCAGACGAATTTTTTCCAAGGCATCGGCCTTGCTCGGCTTGGTCTTGCAGCTCGAGTGATTGTTCCATTCGAGGTCCAGTACCGGCGGCAGTGCCGATGGGTCGGCTGGCACATTGGCGACGAACCAAGCGGCCTGCTCGGAGGCCAGCGAACACCATGTCATAAAGTGATAGGCGCCGCGTGGCATGCCGGCCTGAGCGGCGCGCTGCCAGTTCACGCGGAAGTCTGGGTCAAGATAGTCCTTGCCCTCGGTTGCTTTCATGAAAACGAACTGAATGCCAGCACCACGAGCGCGGGGGAAATCGACGTTTTCCTGATAGCGCGCGACGTCAATGCCCTGCACCGGCATCGAGCGGGCTCGATCAACGGCCTTATGCGGACGGTTGTCGCCGGGAATTGCTCCATAGAGCCCACCGCCAGTAGCACAAGCAGCCAATGCAACGCCGACTAGGGCGAAGACAGCGCCTTTCGCAAGGGTGGAGAGGCGAGGAGATTTCAAAACCGGTTTCATGAATGAAGGCACACGCTACGCACAACTTAAGCTGGCCTTTGTTTCAACATTTCTGGGTTAATGGAGTTTTAGGGTAACCAATATGGCAGTTCGCATGGTTAATAGACCATATTGCGTTCTCTTTGCGTTCTGTTAGCCTGCCTTTGGCTAGGGGGACATACCTATGGTGACACGCGTTGGCACCGTGGCGTTTCAGGGGATCGAAGCTGTTCCGATTGAGGTTCAGGTTCAGATAGCGCCGGGTTTACACCGTATTTACATGGTCGGGCTGCCGGATAAGGCGGTCAAAGAAGCCAGCGAGCGTGTCCGCGCGGCGCTCGTCGCCTCGGGGTTGGGTCTGCCCGCCAAGCGCATTACGGTCAATCTCGCCCCAGCTGATCTTCCCAAAGAGGGCAGTCATTACGACTTGCCGATCGCGCTGGCGATGATGGCCGCTATGGGCGCCATCCCCAGCGATGCGCTTGATGGCTATCTGGTCCTGGGGGAACTGGGGCTTGATGGCCGCATCGCTCATGTCAGTGGCATCTTGCCCGCCGCACTTGCCGCCAGTGAAAAGGGCATGGGCGTTATTTGCCCCGCCGCCTCTGGTCCTGAAGCGGCCTGGGCGGGCGAAGACATTGATATTATTGCTGCCGATAGCCTCCTCGCGGTAGCCAATCACCTCGTTGGCCACCAATTGCAAGCTCGGCCCAAGCCTGCCCGACAACCGGATGAGCGCAGTAATTTGCCCGATCTCAGCGATGTACGGGGACAAGCTGTCGCTCGTCGTGCCCTCGAAGTGGCCGCGGCCGGAGGGCATAATCTCCTATTCGTTGGCCCGCCCGGTGCGGGAAAATCCATGCTGGCGGCCCGCCTACCCTCTATTTTGCCGCCCCTTAGTCCGCGGGAATTATTGGATATTTCCATGATCCAATCCATTTCCGGCGAGTTGGTGGGCGGCGTCCTCTCCGATAGACGTCCCTTCCGCGCTCCGCACCACTCTGCCTCAATGGCAGCACTTGTTGGCGGCGGCTTGCGCGTCAAACCCGGCGAGGTCAGCCTTGCCCATAATGGCGTGCTCTTTTTGGATGAATTGCCCGAATTTGCGCCCAATGTTTTGGACAGTCTGCGCCAGCCTCTGGAGAGCGGCGAAACAGTCATCGCCCGGGCCAATGCCCGCGTCACCTACCCCAGTCGCTTCCAACTCATTGCGGCTATGAACCCCTGTAAATGCGGTTACGCCGGCACGCCGGGTCACATTTGTAAGCGTGGCCCGGCCTGTGCCGGTGACTATCAAGCCCGTATCTCCGGCCCTTTTCTGGATCGCATTGATATCCGCATTGATGTGCCAAGCGTATCGGCCGCCGAGATGATCGGTGCCGTCGGGGAGGCCGAGTCTTCGGCAGTTGTGGCTGGCCGTGTGGCACGGGCAAGAGAGTTTCAGCGCCAGCGCTATGACGCCGCTGGACACCCTGAAGTTCTCACCAATGCGTCAGCCACCTCAACGCTGATCGAGCGACTTGTTGAGCCTGATCGGGAAAGTCAGAACTTGCTGCTGCAAGCGGCAGACCGGTTCAATCTTTCGGCTCGCGCCTATCATCGCGTTCTCAAGGTCGCGCGGACCTTGGCTGACTTGGCTAGTTCTGAAAAAGTCTCTCGTCCGCATATAGCCGAAGCGCTGAGCTATCGATTGAGCTTTGAAACACGTTAGCGTTTGGGCCGATACAAAGCAGTTGTTTAAGCTTTGGCCTTACCACTTGAGGACCGGCAATAAGGACGAATTGAATGGCGAAAAGGCACACGAGCAAGTTTCGCTATTTCTGCGTCGCAGCGCTGCTCTTGGCGCTCTGCTTTGGCCTTGTGACGTTCCGCCTGCCCTTCTGGGTCGCCGCGCTGTATTTCGGCATGGGGCTCGTTAGTCTGGTGCTTTATGCCATCGACAAATCATCTGCGCGCGGGGGGCGTAGACGTATCCGGGAGCTGCATCTGCTGTTTGCTGACACAGCGTTTGGTATTCTGGGCGGGCTACTCGGGCAGCAATTGTTTCGGCACAAAACGCAAAAGCAGCTTTTTGTGGTGTCGGCGCTCGCACTTACCGCGTTCCATTTACTGGTTATTTTCGCTGTCATTGAGATGACACCAGGGCCGGTGCGCTCGCTCAACTAGTGCCGTGTTTCACGTGAATCCAAAATTCCAAATCCGTGATTCACGTGGAACATCAGGTGTTCCCTTCGGTGTACTTCTCATCGTGCTCCCACGAGGCGCGCCATTCCTTTTCGAGCTGACCCCGTCGCTTGCCGTAGCGTTCTTCGGTGAGCTGAAGGCTGACAATGCGATCCGTGCGGAAGTTTCGGAAGGCGTTGCGTAGCAGGCACCACGCTGCAATGGTTTGTTTTCCTTCGTAAAACGCGAGCCCGACAGGCCAGATCGTCCTTGAACTCGCGCGCGCCTGCTCATCTTGGTAGTCGATGATGACAGCGCGCTCCTGCCGCATAGCTTGGCGTATATCGCCGAGCACTGGGACTGGCTTTCTCTGGCCCCAAATGGCGACGGGCCAAAGAGCGGTGTCGCTGATCCGATCGCGCAAATCATCCGGCGACGCGGTCGCAATTTTGGCCAAGGCATTGCGCGCGGCTGCACCCAAGCCATCATCGGGCTGCGCCTCGACCCAGCGTGCGCCGAGGACGAGTGCCTCTAGCTCTTCGGGGGTGAACATGAGCGGTGGGAGGAAAAATCCGGGTTTCAGCATGTAGCCAATTCCCGCTTCGCCATCGATTGGGGCGCCCAGCCCAATAAGGGTTTGGATGTCGCGATAAAGCGTGCGCACAGAGACTTTTTGTTCCTGCGCCAAAGCGGCGGCAGTGACCGGCATACGGTGACGCCGCAAGGCGTCCATGATCGAGAAAAGTCGCTCGGTCTTATCCATAGAGGCGTTCCCATATTCCGCTCCTGAGCAGTGTGGCTCAGGAGCGTAACGAAGGGAACGCTCAAATCTTGTCAGCAGAGCACTGCGTTAGGAAATTTCGATTTCGCACCAGTGGCTGTACGGCTTGTCCGGACCGCAAATGATATTGGGGAAATGCGGGTTGTGCAGCGCGTCGGCTGGGCACTGGTCTTCTAGGCAGAAGCCAGAGTGCTTGCCGTAGATCTTGCCTTCAAGGCCCGGCATTTTCATATCGGTCCATACCGCATTGTAGAACTGCACGCCCGGACGATCCGACCACAATTTGAGGGTGAGGTCCTTGTCTGGCGAAACAACGGTTGCGAGCGGTTCGGAGAATTTTCTACCGTTATCAAGCACCAGCCCCATATCGTAATCGACCCCAGCGCCGTTTTCGTCGCGCATGGTGCGCGGCTTACGGAGATCGTAAATCGTGCCGCGCGAGGGGAGAATGGCACCGGTTGGCGCCAGATCATCACCCAGGATCGTATAGGCGCTAGAGTTGATCTGAACGGTGTGGTCGAGGACCGTGTCGGTCGTGCCAAGATTGAAATACTGGTGCTGCACGAGGCTGATCGGTGTGTTGCGGTCCGTGGTGGCGCGAAGCTCCAACCGCAGGCGGTTTCCGATCAAAGTATAGGTCGCATAAAAATTCACATTGCCCGGATAGCCCATGGCTCCATCGGGCGAGAAATGGCTGAAGCGAACCGAGTTGTTCGACGAATCAACTTGGCCCTGCCAGACCTGATGGCCCAAGCCATCGGTGCCGCCATGCAGCTGTAGTTTGCCAACATTGGCTGCGAGTTGATAGGTCGTGCCATCGAGCTCGAAACTGGCGTCTTTAATCCGGTTGGCGACGCGTCCCGCGATCGCGCCGAAATGGGCGCCATGGTCCAGATAGGCCTCAAGATTATCGAATCCGAGAACGACGCTTCGCTCGCCCCCATTGACTGGAACGCGCCAATCGCGGACAGAAACGCCATAGCCGATAATATCGACAGAGACGCCGGTATCGCTGGTCAGGCGAAACTGGTCGACCCTCTGGCCGCCGATTTCGCCGAATTGTGAGACGGTTACGCCCATAATGTCCTCCACTTTGGCACAAGGGTCTAGCTTTATTGTCTCTTCACCGCAACGGGACACTTGACCTTTGCTAGGCGCGCAACAACTCTGCAAAAGCAGACGCAAGTGTGGGGAAGCAGTTTGTCAGAGGAAAGCTTGAAACGTCGAGCAACTGTACATGACGTTGCTCGAGCAGCTGGTGTCTCTCTAGCGACTGTCGACAGGGTGCTCAATGGCCGCCCCGGGGTGCGCGCGGCAACAGCCACGAAGGTCGAAGACGCTATTGCTGAAATTGGATTCACGCGCGATCTCAACGCATCGCTAATGGCCCGAGCGCGCGATCTGCACCTCGTTTTCTTCATCCCTGAAAGCACCAATGAGTTTATGGAGAGCCTTGCCGATGCTGTGTCGCGGCGTGTTCTCTCTGCCCAATCGGACAGAATTCATCTCGAGTTGGTGCGTATAAAAGCTTTTGACGCGGTTGGTTTGGCGGAGCGCTTGGATAGGCTCGATCCCAAAACCACCGATTACGCCATTGTCGTTTCGGGCGATGAACCTGAGGTGATCGCGGCAATAGATGGCGCTCATCGTCGAAGCATTAGCGTCATTACACTGGTTTCTGATCTACCCCTGTCGGCGCGACGGAATTTCATCGGCGTCGATAATGTTGCGGCTGGACGCACGGCAGCTTCGCTCATGGGGCGCTTCCTTCCTCAAGGCGGCAAGGTTGGGGTTATGGCGGGCTCTCTCCACCTGCGCGATCACCTGGATCGTCTCGAAGGGTTTCGGAGTGTGATCGCCTCAGAGTTTCCGCAAATCGAACTTATTGGCCCCAAAGAGGGCCATGATGAGCGCAGCTTGACGCAAGCCTATGTCGCAGAACTTATCAAAGAAAATGAAGGACTTGCCGGCATTTATAATTTGGGTGCAGGCAATGCTGGTCTTGTTGCTGCGCTAGAGGCATCTGGGCGCGGTGGCGATATCAAAGTGATCACACACGAATTGACCGGGCCAACACGTTTGGGGCTTATGGGAGGAACTATCGATGTGGTTCTGGATCAGAACCCTGATGGTGAGATTCGTGAAGTTATTGCCGCTGCGCGCAGCCTAACCTTGTCGGGTGCTCGACCTGTACAGAGCGAGTCTATTGAATTAGCGATTTTCCTTCGCGATAATTTGCGCTAGATAGCGCTATCGATGTCATCGGTGCGCTCCAGAAAAGGAGCTTGGGGAGTTGGGATGTTTTTGTTGATTGCTTCTGAGGTACGTGCCTCATGACCTTTCTTGGCATTGATATCGGCACTTCCGGCGTAAAAGCGCTGTTGATCGACGCTTCCGGGAAAGCGCTGGGCGAAGCGACGGCTGCGGCCGTGGAGCCGACCCGTCCCCATCCCGGTTGGTCGGAACAAAACCCTCAGGATTGGTGGGCGGCAACGCTTGCCGCGATCGACAAGCTGCATCAGTCACACCCGCAGGCTTTGGCGGCGGTGAAGGGCATCGGCCTTTCCGGGCATATGCACGGCGCCACCTTGCTGGGCGCCAATGATGAGGTTCTACGGCCCTGCATCTTGTGGAACGACGGACGTTCGGCCGCTGAATGCGCGGAAATGGAAGCGGCCCTGCCCAGTCTGCGCGATATTGCTGGCAATATCGCCATGGCGGGCTTTACTGCGCCTAAGATGGCTTGGGTCCGCAAGCATGAGCCAGAGATCTTCAAAAAGCTCAAAAAGGTTCTTTTGCCCAAGGCCTATGTGCGCTTGCTGCTGACCGGCGAGCATGTCGAGGACATGTCCGATGCCGCTGGAACGCTCTGGCTCGACGTCGCAAAACGCGATTGGTCTGATGAACTGCTCGCTGTGACAGGTCTCACGCGCGAACACATGCCGCGTCTGGTGGAAGGCTCACAAAGCTCGGGTCAGCTTAAGGCGGACTATGCCGCGCGTTGGGGCATGACGGGTCCGGTCATCGTCGCTGGTGGCGCAGGCGACAATGCTGCTGCCGCTTGCGGGATCGGCGCTATTCGTCCCGGCGAAGGTTTTGTCTCGCTGGGTACTTCGGGCGTGTTGTTTGTCTCGAACGCCAAGTTCAGCCCGAACACCAATGGGGCCGTACACGCGTTTTGCCACGCGATACCAAATACTTGGCATCAGATGGGCGTCGTCCTTTCGGCGACCGACTCGCTCAATTGGCTCGCCCGCATCACCGGCAAAAAACAGGCGGCGCTGGCTGGCGAAGCGGAGGCACAGTTCAACGGTCCGGGCGGAGAAATCTTCCTGCCTTACCTCTCCGGCGAACGGACGCCGCACAATGCGCCTAAGGCGCGAGGCTCGTTTGTTGGCCTCAGCCAATCGAGCGATACAGCGCAAATGGCGCAAGCCGTCATGGAAGGCGTCGCTTTCGCCATGCGCGATAGTCAGCGCGTTTTGGCTGATGCGGGCACAAACATCTCGCGGCTGTTGGCCGTGGGCGGCGGCACCAGATCCGCGCTTTGGCTCAAATTACTCGCCACCAATCTCAACATGGAAATCGGCCTGCCCGCCGACGGTGATTTCGGCGGGGCACTGGGCGCGGCCCGGCTCGGGCTCTGTGCTGCCACCGGCGCTTCGCCTGCTGAGGTGATGACCATGCCGCCCGTCAAAACAGTTATCGCACCCGACACAAAGCTGTCGGCTGCTTATTCCGAACAATACGAGCGCTACCGCGCCCTATTCCCGGCTATTGAGGAGATACGCCAGTGACCGACTTTTTCCAGGGTCTGAGCCAAGTTAAATTCGAAGGTCCAGAGAGCAAGAACCCGCTCGCTTACCGTCATTACAATAAGGACGAGCTTGTTGCTGGCAAGCGGATGGAAGATCACATCCGCCCGGCCATCGCCTATTGGCACACGTTCGCGCAGGAAGGCGGCGACCCCTTTGGCGGCCGTACTTTTGATCGTCCTTGGTTCGATAAGGGCCTCGAAGGCGCAAAGCTCAAGACCGAAGTTGCCTTCGAGTTCTTTAATCTCATCGATGTGCCCTTTTTTGCCTTCCACGACGTTGATGTGGCACCAGAAGGCGCAACTCTAGCCGAGAGCAACAAGAACCTGCGCATTATCGGCGATCTCATTGCCAACAAGATGCAGAGCTCGGGCAAGAAGCTCCTCTGGGGCACGGCCAATCTCTTCTCTAACCGTCGCTATATGGCGGGCGCTGCGACCAATCCAGATCCAGAAATTTTCGCCTATGCCGCCGGTCAGGTGAAGGCCGTTCTCGAGCTAACCCATGAATTGGGTGGCGAGAACTATGTGCTTTGGGGCGGCCGCGAAGGCTACGAAACCCTGCTCAACACCAAGATCGGCCAGGAACAGGACCAAATGGCCCGCTTCCTGACGCTGGTTATCGAGCATGCCGAAAAGATCGGCTTTACCGGTCAGATCCTCATCGAACCCAAGCCACAAGAACCGTCCAAGCACCAGTACGACTTTGACGTCGCAACGGTGTTCGGCTTCCTCCAGAAATATGGCCTCGACAAGAAGGTGAAGTGCAACATCGAAGTTGGCCACGCTTTCCTCGCCGGTCACTCCTTCGAGCATGAATTGGCTGTGGCCTCCTCGCTGGGCCAGCTTGGCTCGGTCGACGCCAACCGTAATGATTTGCAGTCTGGCTGGGATACCGACCACTTCCCGAACAATGCCGGGGAAATGGCCCTCGCCTTCTACTACATTCTCAAGCAGGGCGGTCTCGGCAAGGGCGGCTTCAATTTCGACGCCAAAGTACGCCGCCAGTCGCTCGACCCGGCAGATTTGTTGCACGGTCATATTCTGGGTCTGGACACCTTGGCTCGTGGTCTCAAGGGCGCAGCTGCCCTGATCGCAGATGGCGAATTCGATAAGCTTCTCGATGGCCGCTATGCCGGTTGGGACAATGGGTTGGGCAAGGATATTCTGACTGGAAAGCTGTCGCTGGCTGACATTGCCGGCAAGGTTGACGCACAAGGCATTAATCCACAGCCGCGCTCTGGCCGCCAAGAATATCTCGAAAATCTGGTCAATCGGTTCGTCTGATGATCCGAGCGATCGAACAGAGCGACCATAGGGTGTGGACCCAATTGTGGACTGCCTATTTGCAGTTCTACGAAACGGTTCTGCCGCAAGAGGTTTTTGCCTCGACGTGGTCGCGCCTGCTCGATCCTAACGAGCCAACCTGGGGCGCGCTCGCGCTCCAGGACGGTCAGCCTATTGGCCTCGTTCACTGGCTATATCATCGCACCAATTGGGCGGTCGCCGACAATTGCTATTTGCAGGATTTGTACGTCATGCCCGAAGGGCGTGGGGGCGGCCACGGTCGCGCACTGATCGAACATGTCGCGACAATTGCGCGGGCCAGACCCTGCGCGCAGCTCTATTGGACCACTCACAAAACCAATACGACCGCTATGCAGCTCTATGATCGACTGGCCAGCCAAACCGGCTTCGTCCCATATCGCATGACGCTGTCGGTCTAGGATTTCTAGATGCCACAGATCACCAATCCCATTCTTCCCGGTTTTAATCCGGACCCGTCGATCCTTCGCGTCGGCGACGACTACTATATTGCCACGTCCACGTTTGAATGGTTCCCCGGCGTGCAGATCCACCACTCAAAGGATCTGGCCAATTGGGAGCTGGTGACGCGTCCGCTGACCCGCAAGGCCCAGCTCGATATGCGTGGCGACCCAGATAGCTGTGGCGTGTGGGCGCCATGCCTGAGCCATGATGGCGAGCGTTTTTGGCTGGTTTATACCGATGTGAAGCGCAAAGACGGCTCGTTCAAGGACGCCCATAACTACATCGTCTGGGCGGACAATATAGAAGGTCCGTGGTCAGACCCGGTCTATACCAATTCCTCGGGCTTTGACCCCTCGCTGTTCCATGACGACGATGGCCGGAAGTGGTTCGTCAACATGGCCTGGGACCATCGCGTCCGCCCGCTGCTTTTTGCGGGCATCATGCTGCAAGAGTTTGATCCGGTGGCCGGAAAGCTCGTTGGCCCGATCACCAATATCTATCAGGGCACTGACCTTAAACTGGTCGAAGGCCCGCATCTTTATAAGCGCAACGGCTGGTATTATCTGCTCACTGCGGAAGGCGGCACGGCCTATGACCATGCCTGCACTTTTGCGCGCTCGCGCACGCTGGATGGGCAATATGAAACCCATCCCGACAAGCATATTCTGACCTCAAAAGACTCGCCCTTTGCCGCCATCCAGCGCGCGGGTCATGGCGATCTAGTAGATACGCCTGACGGCAAAACCTATCTTGTTCACCTCGGCGGTCGCCCGACCACGCAAGAACGCCGCTGCGTTCTCGGCCGCGAAACCTCAATTCAGGAATGCTATTGGGGCGAGGACGACTGGCTCTATGTTAAGAACGGGCCGGTCCCCTCGCTTGAGGCGGACGTGCCGGGCACGCGCGACGAGGACAAATATTGGGCGGAGCAGCGCTATAGCTTTGAAAATGGTCTGCACAAGGATTTCCAGTGGCTCCGCACGCCGGAAACCGAGCGCATTTTCACAACTGAAAACGGCAAGTTGCGTCTGTTTGGTCGCGAGTCGATTGGCTCGTGGTTTGAGCAATCATTGGTCGCCCGCCGCCAGACGCATTTTTCCTATGACGCGGAAACGCTCGTCGATTTTGTCGCCACGGACGAACGCACCATGGCCGGGTTGACGGCCTATTACAGCCGCTACAATTTCTTCTATCTCGCCGTGACCGCCCATTCGGATGGTCAGCGCGAACTGCTGCTGATGACTTCGGAAATGAGCTGGCCAGACGGAAAGCTCAAATTCCCGGCGCCCCCTGTGCAAATCCCCAATAGCGGCAAGGTCCGGCTCAAGCTCACCGTTCGCAATCGTGACCTGCAGTTTTACTACGCGCTTGAGGGCCAAGAATTGCAGGCGATTGGGCCGGTGTTCGACGCGTCCTTGCTGTCCGATGAATGTGGTGGTCACCAGGCACACGGCAGTTTCACTGGGGCCTTCGTCGGCGTTGCCGCTCACGACTTGAACGGCACGGCCTCGCCAGCGGACTTCGACTACTTCACCTACACGCCGCAGCACGGGTCTTTGGATCGTTATGAGCTCGATGCGGTAAGTTAAGCGCTTTATTTCTCTCGAACAGGGCGCGGAGGAGAACGACTTGTCTCTTTCGCGCCTTGTTATTTTTTTGGTGTTGTCAGAGTCTTCTCATCCGTTCCTAGGGAGAAGACTATGAAGCCCGAAACTATTGCCCTGCACCACGGCTATACCTCTGAAGCGACGACGAAGTCCGCTGCCGTGCCGATCTATCAGACGACCTCCTATACCTTCGACAATACCCAGCATGGCGCTGACCTGTTCGATCTGAAGGTTCCGGGCAATATCTACACCCGCATCATGAACCCGACCCAGGCCGTGCTCGAAGCGCGTGTGGCTGAACTCGAAGGCGGGATCGCAGCACTGGCGCTTGCATCCGGCATGGCTGCCATCACCTATGCCATTCAGACCATTGCTGGTGTTGGCGACAATATTGTTTCGGTCTCCCAGCTCTATGGCGGCACGTATAATCTTTTCGTCCACGCCTTCCCGCGTCAGGGGATTGAAACCCGTCTCGTCAGCCATGACGATTACGAAGGTTTTGAAAAGGCTATCGACGACAAGACCAAGGCGATTTTCCTTGAATCCATTGGCAATCCTGCGGGCAATGTCGTCGACATTCAAAAGATCGCCGAGATCGCCCATCGCCATGGCGTGCCAGTGATCGTCGACAATACCGTCGCGACGCCATATCTGACCCGCCCATTCGATTTCGGCGCGGACATCGTTGTGCACTCGCTGACCAAATATATCGGCGGCCACGGTGTTGCCATCGGTGGCGCGATTGTCGACAGCGGCAAGTTTGATTGGAAGGCGAACGCCAAACGCTTCCCAATTCTAAATGAGCCCGATCCGTCCTATCACGGTGTGGTCTACACTGAGGCTCTGGGGCCGGCAGCCTATATCGGTCGTGCTCGCGTTGCTCCGCTGCGCAACACTGGTGCTGCGATCTCCCCTCACAATGCCTTCTTGATTTTGCAGGGTCTGGAAACGCTTGGTCTGCGTATCGAGCGCCACTCTGAAAATGCGCTCAAGGTGGCAAAGCACCTCAAGAGCCATCCGAAGGTAAAGTGGGTGAATTATGCCGGGCTTGAAGACAGCCCTTACCACGCCGTTGCGCAGAAGATTTCTAAGGGCTCGGGCTCGGGCATTTTGTCCTTCGGCATCGACGGTGGGAAGGAATCCGGCGGACGATTTATCGACGCCCTGCAGTTGATCTTGCGCCTCGTCAACATTGGCGATGCCAAGTCGCTCGCATGCCATCCGGCCTCCACCACGCACCGTCAGCTCTCGCCGGAAGAATTGGCGAAGGCTGGTGTGTCGGAAGATTTGGTCCGTATCTCGGTGGGCATCGAGCACATCGACGACATTATCGCCGACATCGATCAGGCGCTGGCCAAAGCATAATCACAAGTTCTGGAGCCGGGGGCGACAGCCTCCGGCTTTGGGCGTAGTCTGAGCTCTTTAGCGGTCGCAGGTTCTGCGTATCGCGCTTGAGGCAGCGCCACGCGGGTCACGCGACTTCCATTGTTGGAAGGAGGACGACTATGGCGCGAATTCATCTCATGTCCGGTGTGGGCGAAAAGCTCGATCTGCCGGCAATCGCGAAAATTTCTTACGCAGACCTTGGCGATGCTCTCAGCAAAGGGGCTGCGGATTTTTGGGCTAAGCCCAGTCATTATCTGCTCTTGGCACTGATCTACCCGGTCATCGGCATTGTGCTCACCGTGTGGATGAATGGCTATCAGACCTGGCCCCTCCTTTATCCACTCATCGGCGGTTTCGCCCTGCTCGGTCCGGTAGCGGCGCTGCCGCTTTACGAAATCTCCAAGCAGCGCGAAGAGGGGCGGCGACCCAGTTGGCGCGATGCCTTCCGTGTCATTCGCTCACCTGCCATTGGCAGTATCGTCGTGGTTGGCGTCATGCTGCTCGTTCTGTTCACCCTCTGGCTCACTGCCGCGCAGTCGATCTACCAAGGCATTTTTGGCTCCGTCGCGCCGCGCACTTTAGATGGTCTGTTTGCGCAAGTCTTCGGCTCGCCGGACGGGATGAGCCTGCTGGTGATGGGCACGGGCGTGGGCGCGCTATTTGCTCTTGCGGTGCTGTGCACCAGTGTCATCGCCTTCCCCTTGCTCATCGATCGCGATGTCGGAGCCTATGTGGCCATTGAAACCTCTGTCCGCGCCGTGCTGAAGAACATTGGGCCAATGTTGGCCTGGGGGCTAATCGTTGGCGCGGCCGTGTTTATCGGCTCTGCCCTGCTATTCGTTGGGCTTGCGGTGGTACTGCCTATTCTGGGTCACGCCACGTGGCACCTTTATCGCAAGCTGGTCCCACAGACCTCGCTCATTCGATAAAGCGATAAACGCACGGAAAACGGGTGCTCTGCCGGTTGGCAGAGTGTCGTGAATTGCCTAAGCTCGGCACTTCCGACTAGCGCCCCAATCTCCCGAGCTCATGGACCAAATTTCGCCAGACGCAACACTGAGCGCCGCATCTGGACTGACGCCCATGATGGCGCAGTTCTTTGACATCAAATCGGCCAATCCGGGCTATTTGCTGTTCTATCGCATGGGCGATTTCTATGAGCTCTTCTTTGAAGACGCCGAGATCGCTAGTGCGGCCTTGGGCATCGTGCTCACCAAGCGCGGCAAGCATTTGGGCGACGATATTTCCATGTGCGGCGTGCCGATCCACGCTGCCAATGACTATCTCAATAAGCTGATCCGGCTCGGACACCGCGTCGCCATTTGCGAGCAGATGGAAGACCCGGCGGAAGCCAAAAAGCGCGGCTCGAAATCTGTGGTGAAGCGGGGCGTTGTGCGCCTTGTTACCCCTGGGACGCTGACCGAAGATGACCATCTCGACGCGCGATCCGCCAATTATTTGGCAGCGCTGTCCATGGTCCGTCACGGCGACACCGACTTTGCGCTCGCTTGGGCCGATATTTCAACTGGCGAAACCTTTGTTTCCGACCTGACGGCTGAACAGCTTTCGGACGAAATGGCCCGGATCGCTCCGGCCGAATTGCTACTGACCGATGCGACGCGCGCGGCACTCGTCGAGCGGCATTTGTTCGCGCCGGCCTGGGCCGCGATTGCGTCTTCTCTGGCGCCAGAATTGGCTGACAGCGAAAACGCCTTTGCAGCGCTGCGAAAAGTGTTCGACCCGTCGGTTTTTGATCCCTCTGCTTTATCGCGCGCATCTCGCAGCGCCGTTGGCGCTTTGGTGGGGTATGCGCTTGAAAGCCAGAAGGGTCGCGTGACGGCGCTGCGCCCGCCGGTGAGTGGCGCCAATGAGCTGACATTGAGCATCGATGCGGCGACCCGCTCATCGCTCGAAATCCTGCAAACCCAACGTGGCCAGGCCAAAGGGTCACTGCGCCAAAGCATTGACCTGACCGTCACCGCTCCCGGCGCGCGTCTGCTGTCCAATCGACTGGCCGCGCCGCTGAGCAAGTCTGAGCCCATCAATGAGCGTCTCGATGCAGTGGAGCGTCTGTTCGATGATACGCTCCTGCGGACGCGATTGCGTCAGGATTTGAAGGCTGCGCCCGATGTGGCGCGCGCGCTCTCGCGTTTGACACTGGAGCGCGGTGGTCCGCGCGATCTGGCCTCCATCGGCAAAGCCGTGTCGGCAGCGCTCGATGTGGCGGCGCAATTGGCCGCACATGATGACCTACCCCCGATCCTGTCGCGTTTGCAGGCCGTTCTCGGCGCTGCCCCACGCGACATGTCGCTGAACCTTTCGCTGGCGCTGGACGATGATCTGCCACTTCTGGCGCGCGATGGCGGTTTCGTGCGGCCCCATTACGATCCGCGTCTCGATGAAGAACGGGCTCTGAGCCGCGAAACCCGTGAGGTTGTCGCCGCTCTGCAGGCGCGCCTCATGGACGAGACCGACGTCCGCTCGCTCAAGATCAAGCACAATGGCGTTCTGGGTTTCTTCGTTGAAGTTCCGGCCGCCCACGGTCAGAAACTGCTGGAGCCGCCGCATCGCGAGGTTTTCATCCATCGCCAGACCATGGCCAATGCTATGCGGTTCACGACGACGGAGCTGGCAGAGCTTGAGGGCCGTATCTCGCAGGCGCAGGGCGCTGCGCTCGAAATCGAGCATGCGATTTTTGCGCATCTGCGTGAAAGTGTCTTGGGCCACACGACTGCTTTGCAGGATCTGGCCGATGCCCTCGCCGAACTGGACGTCACAGCGGCGCTGGCGGAAGTCTCGGCAACGCGCGGCTATCATCGTCCCTTGGTCGATGACAGCCTAGCCTTTGCTATTGAAGGCGGGCGCCATCCGGTTGTTGAACTGATGGTGAAGGCCGAAGGGCATAGTTTTGTGGCCAACAATGCCGATCTGTCTGGTTCAGAAGAAACAGGTGGCGGTGGGCTTTGGCTCGTCACTGGCCCGAATATGGGCGGTAAGTCGACTTTCCTCCGCCAAAATGCGCTGATCGCCATTCTCGCGCAGATGGGGTGCTTTGTCCCGGCGGATAGCGCCCATATCGGTGTCGTTGATCGCCTGTTCTCGCGTGTTGGCGCCTCTGACGATATTGCTCACGGCCGCTCGACCTTCATGGTCGAAATGGTTGAAACCGCCGCTATTCTTAATCGCGCGACCCGCCGTTCGCTGGTGGTGCTCGACGAAATTGGCCGTGGCACAGCGACCTTCGATGGCCTTTCCATCGCTTGGGCCGCGGTTGAGGCCTTGCATGAAACCACCGGTTGCCGCGCTCTGTTTGCCACCCATTTCCATGAGCTGACCTCTTTGGCCAAGACGCTCTCGCGTGTTGCCAATGTCACTATGAAGGTGCGCGAGTGGGAGGGCGAGGTTGTCTTCCTGCACGAAGTTGGCCCCGGCGCTGCCGACCGATCCTATGGCATTCAGGTTGCGCGCCTTGCGGGTCTGCCTGAACCTGTCATCTATCGTGCTAAGCAAGTCCTAGACATACTTGAGAAACGATCCTCCGGTACGGCCTCTTCCAGCGACAAGGCGAGCGTGCTAGACGATTTGCCGCTCTTCGCGCATCAGCCTGTTCCGGTACCAGTCCGAACAGACGCGGTGCACGAAGCACTCGACGCGGTCCGGCCGGATGAAATGACCCCGCGCCAGGCTATAGAGGCTCTGTATCACTTGAAGAAACTCCGCGATGACGCTCGCCGAAACTGAGGCCCGGCCCAAAAAGCCACAGTTCGCGCTCAAAACCGCGCCGACCATTCTTGCCGAACTCGATAGCATCGTGGGCGACGAGGCCGCTGGCTCGCCCAAGGCTCGTGCGCTGGTTCTGGCCCATATTCGTCAGACGCTCCAGACCGCCCGTAAGGCCGCCGAGGTCGACCTAATCGCCACTGGCAAGGGGACGCGCTGCGCGCAAAACCTTTCAGCTGCGCAGGATGAGATTATCCGCGCCGTCTATTCCTTTGCGACAATGCGCGTTTATCCAGTCGATAACCCTTCTGGCGCAGAAGCCATCGCGCTCTCGGCTGTTGGCGGCTATGGCCGTGGCACGCTGGCACCGGGTTCGGACATCGATCTGCTGTTTATCCTGCCATATAAGCAAACCCCTTGGGGCGAGCAGGTCACAGAATATGTGCTCTACATGCTCTGGGATTTGGGCCAAAAGGTTGGCCACGCCGTACGCTCGGTAGATGAGTGTATTCGCATGGCGCGCGCCGATATGACCGTGCGCACCGCGACGCTCGAATCCCGATACGTGACCGGAGATAAAGAGCTGTTCTCGCAACTGGTCTCGCGTTTTGAAACCGAGATCATGCCGAAGACCGGCCCGGAATTCATCGCTGCCAAAATGGCCGAGCGCGATGAGCGCCACCGACAAATGGGCAATACTCGCTATGTGGTCGAGCCCAATATCAAAGACGGTAAAGGGGGCTTACGCGATCTCAATACCCTCTTCTGGATCGGCAAATATTTCTATCAGGTCAAAACTAGCCAGGAGCTGGTGGACAAAAAAGTGCTCAGCGCTGCGGAATACCGCCACTTCTCTCGCGCTGAAGATTTCCTTTGGGCAGTGCGCTGCCACCTCCACTACATCACCGGTCGCGCTGACGAAAAGCTGACCTTTGACGTGCAGCCCGATCTGGCGCGCCGCATGGGCTATGAGCAGCGCCTTGGCATGCTTGGGGTTGAGCGCTTTATGAAGCGCTATTTCCTTGTGGCCAAAGATGTGGGTGATCTCACCCGTATCATTTGCGCCAGCCTCGAATTCCATCACGTTAAAGACATGGACGTGGTTGGCCGCATGCTCTCGCCTTTCCGTAAGGGCAAAAGCAAGATCAAGGGCGAAGCCGATTTCGTCATCGACACCGGGCGTCTCAATATCGCTGCCCCCGATGTGTTTGAAAAAGACCCGGTCAATCTCATTCGCATGTTTATGGTGGCCGGGCGCGAGGAACTGCTGTTTCACCCTGACGCCATCAAGGTTATTCGCGACTCTCTCCATCTCATCGACAACAAGCTGCGCAATGATCAGAAGGCAAATGCCTTCTTCCTGACTGTTCTCACCAGCTCCACTTATGTTGAGCGCATGCTGCGGCAGATGAATGAGAGCGGCGTTCTGGGCAGGTTTGTGCCCGATTTCGGCAAGATCGTCGCCCTGATGCAGTTCAACATGTATCACCACTATACGGTGGATGAGCATTTGATCCGCTCGGTTGGGATTATGGCGGATATCGCCAATGGCGGTATGCGCACTGAATTGCCGCTGACTCATGAGTTGCTGCCGCAGCTCAACGACACCAAGCTGCTTTTTGTGGCGCTGTTCCTTCATGACATCGCCAAGGGACGCCCGGAAGATCACTCCATCGCTGGTGCGCGGATCGCGAAAAAACTGTGCCCACGCTTCGGCCTGACCCCAGCCGAAACAGATACTGTCGCTTGGCTGGTCGAAAACCATTTGGTGATGAGCGAGATTGCGCAGGCGCGCGATATTCAGGATCCTGAAACCGCCAAGGCATTTGCAGAAATCGTGCAATCGCCACAGCGTCTGGCCCTGCTGATGATCCTTACCGCTTGCGATATTCGCGCTGTGGGTCCTGGCACGTGGACGGGTTGGAAAGGCTCGTTGCTGCGGGCGCTTTATTACGCGACCGAACCCCTACTGTCGGGCGGTCATTCGCAAGTCAGTCAATCGGAGCGCGTCAATCAGGCGAAATACGCCTTGAAAGAGGCGTTGTCGGCCTGGCCTGCTGAAGACGTCGACGCCTATATCGGTCGTCACTACGACCATTATTGGCTCCGTGCTGAACCAGAACTGCAGATCGAGCATGCGCGGATGATCCGCAATGCCGATCAGTCGGGTAACCCCTTTGCCGGGTCGATCCGGGTGAAGGCGTTTGAGAGTATCACCGAGGTGAGCTTTTATACGCCCGACCATCCGCGCTTGCTCTCGCTCATCGCGGGTGCTTGCACCATGCAGGATGCGTCGATTATTGGGGCGCAGATTTTTTCGACCCGTGACGGCCGCGCCATCGACACGTTCCGCCTTCGTCGCTCCTTCACCTCTGATGAGGACGAAAAGGTCCGCGCCACGCGAATTATCGATACGGTCAAGCAATTGCTGCAGGGCCAGCGTCAGGTGACCATCGATCTGGGCAAGGAAAGTCGCCACAACAAGCGTCTCAAACCTTTCGCCCTGCCCGCGCAGGTTTCGGTGTCTAATGCCATCTCGGAAAAGTTCACCGTTATTGAAGTGGCCGGTCTCGACCGCATTGGCTTGTTGTATGCCCTCACCCGCGAGATTTCCGATTTGAGCTTGACCATCGGGTCGGCTCATATCGGCACCTATGGGGAAAAAGCGGTCGACGTTTTCTACGTCACTGACCTGACGGGCCAGAAGATTCACGTGAAACAGCGCCAGAAGAAAATCCACGATTCTCTTCTCGCCGTTTTCGAAACACCGGACGCGAAGAAGCCAAGTAATGGCTAAGCGTCGAGGACGCGCATGAGCCTATTTCGCAACTTCGTCTCTGTCGGTTCCATGACATTAATCTCGCGCGTGGCAGGCCTCGCGCGGGATATGTTGATGGCGGTGGTCTTGGGCGTTGGCCCGGCCGCCGACGCCTTTTACGCGGCCTTCCGCTTCCCCAATTTGTTCCGACGCTTATTTGCCGAAGGCGCGTTTAACACTGCTTTTGTGCCGATGTTCTCGGGCGCTCTTGAAACGCAAGGCAATGCCGGGGCCAAGGAACTGGCCTCGCGGATCATGAGCTGGCTGGTAGTGGCACTGATCATCGTCACCGTTCTGGCCGAAATTTTAATGCCCCAGCTGATGGCGCTGTTTGTGCCGGGGTTTGTCGGCGATAAGGAAAAATTCGATCTGACGGTTTTGCTGACCCGGATCATGTTCCCCTATCTCGCCTGCATGTCGCTGATGGCGGCCTATAGCGCGATCCTGAATACGCTAAACCGCTATTTTGCTTCGGCTTTTGCGCCGGTGCTGCTCAACCTCGTCAATATCGCTGCCCTCATCCCGCTCGCCACATTCTTCGTGCAAGCGCCGCACCAGGCGACACTTTGGGTGGCCCTTGCGACCATGCTCGGCGGCGTTGCCCAGCTTATTTTGGTGTGGGGCGCGATCCAGCGCACCGGCATGAAACCCAAGCTGCGCCTGCCGCGCTTTGATGCAGATGTGCGCCGGTTCTGGGTTCTAGCGGTTCCGGCGATCCTTGCTGGGGGCATTACCCAGATCAATATTTTCGTCGGGACGATCATCGCCTCTGGCGGCGAGAACACCATTTCGATCCTCAATTTCGCCGATCGGCTCTATCAGTTGCCGCTCGGAATCATTGGCATCGCCATTGGCACTGTGCTTTTGCCGGAATTGAGCCGCCACCTCAAAGGTGGTCGCGAAACTGAAGCGCGGGCCTCTCAAGACCAAGCCCTCTTTATCTCCATGCTGCTCACAATGCCGGCGGCCTTTGCGCTGGTCGCGCTGGGGGAGCCAATTGTCCGCGTGCTGTTTGAACGTGGGCAATTTGGTGCGATGGATACGCTCTATACCACTGAAGCGCTTATTGGTTTTGCTATCGGCCTCCCCGCATTTGTGCTCATCCGCATCCTCCAGCCAGGGTTCTTTGCGCGCGAGGATACGGTCACACCGACCATGTTTGCGCTGGTGAGTGTGGTGCTCAATATCGGGATTTCGCTGCTGCTATTCCCAAGCTTAAAACACCTTGGCATCGCCTTGGCGACCAGTGTCTCCGCCTGGGCCAATGTGGCCTTAATGGGCGTTACATTGGCATATCGTGGGCACTTCAGGCTCAGTTGGGCCCAATGGCGTGGTCAAGTGTCGATCTTGCTGGTCAGCGCCATCATGGGTGGTGGCCTGTTCATTCTCGCCGACCAAGGTCGGGACCTTTTGGGGACTGGCTCCCCCTTCTGGATACAGGCGGGTGTGCTCGCCATTTTGATCACGTTCGGTGTCGTGCTCTATTTCACACTCATACACATCACAGGCACACAACGCCTCGGTCAGCTTTTGCGACGGTTCAAACGTCGCTAATTGGTTTTCATCTTCTGTCGGGCCGTATAAAACGGTCCTCAAATTTCCCGTCTTGGGTTGAAGGACATCATGAATTTTAGCCCCCGCGTTTTTTCTGGCATCCAGCCTTCCGGTGATCTGCACTTGGGCAATTATCTCGGCGCCATTCGCCGTTTTGTGCCCCTGCAGCATACGCACGAAACCATCTATTGCGTGGTTGATATGCACGCCATCACGGTCTGGCAGGAGCCTGATGCGCTGCGCCGCGCGACGCGTGAAGTGGCCGCCGCTTTCATCGCTGCCGGTATCGATCCGAAGAAGTCGATCATTTTCAACCAGTCGCAGGTCGTTCAGCATGCTGAACTGGCTTGGATCTTTAACTGCGTCGCGCGCATCGGTTGGATGAACCGCATGACCCAGTTCAAGGATAAGGCTGGTAAGAATTCTGAGGCGGTCTCGTTGGGCCTCCTCGCCTATCCTTCGCTCATGGCCGCAGACATTCTGCTCTACAAGGCGACGGAAGTGCCGGTTGGCGACGACCAGAAGCAGCACCTTGAGCTCACTCGCGACATCGCGGCAAAATTCAACAATGATTATGCCAAGTCCATTGCTGAAACCGGCGCGGCCAATGTTGATGGCGAATTCTTCCCCATTACCGAGCCGCTGATTGCCGGTCCTGCGACCCGCATCATGTCGCTGCGTGACGGCACCAAAAAGATGAGCAAGTCGGACCCGTCCGATCAGTCGCGCATCTCGCTGCTCGATGATGCTGATGTGATCTCGAAAAAGATCAAGAAGGCGACCACCGACCCGGCTGAGCTGCCGAGCGACGTCGAAGGCCTAGCGGGCCGTCCTGAAGCGGACAATCTCGTCGGCATCTATGCAGCACTCAGCGACAAGACCAAGGCCGAAGTGATTGCCGAATATGGCGGCGCTGGTTGGGGTAAGTTCAAGCCAGCTCTGGCCGAGCTCGCGGTTTCCGTTCTCGCGCCAATGAACAATGAGATGCGTCGCCTGCTCGACGATCCAGCGACCATTGATGCGATTCTGCGCGATGGTGGCGAACGCGCTGGCGCGATCGCTGAGGCGACCATGAAGGACGTCCGCAACATCGTTGGCTTTATCCGCTAATCGGAGGCGCTCATGGTCGCTGAAGTTGAGTACAAACGCAAATTTCTGGTTGTCATCGACGAGACGGAAGAATGCGAACGCGCGCTGACTTTCGCGGCCTATCGCGTCAAACGCACCGGCGGCACCGTGGTGCTCATGACCGTCATTCCCTCCCCCGAGTTTATCGGCTTGGGGGTGGAAGACGTTTTGCGCGCGGAAGCGGTGGAGCAAGCTGAGCGAAACCTCGACTTGCGTCTGGCGCGTATTCGCGAAATTGGCGATGTCCGTACGGAATCCGTGATCCGCGAGGGCAATGGCCCTGAGCAGATTGAAGAGGTCATCGCTCGCGATAAGGATATTGCTATCCTTGTGCTCGCGGCCTCCAATTCCTCCGATGGTCCGGGGCCATTGGCAACGCACTTTGCGGCGCGCGCCAATGTGCTCCCAATCCCACTGACCATCGTCCCCGGTCATATGACCGACGAGGAAGTGATCGCTGTGTGTTGAAGACTTAGGCGGCCTCGGCCGCCTTTTGTTTGCGCTTCAAGAACGGGTCATTGAGGAATGTTCCGAAGGGGAAGAACGAAGCAATGGTGGTTCGCGCCCATTCCACCGGCGTAAAGCCCTTGCCCCAAAGGCAGAACACCATAGCGACGATGTAGAGAACGAAGGCGAGGCCGTGAATGCGGCCAGCCGGAGAAATAAGGTCGGGATAGCCGAACCAGTATTTTGCTGGCATGGCGACGCAAAACAGCGCGAGGGTTGTAATACCTTCAAAGACGCCGATATATCTGAATAAGCGGATCATGTTATGTCTCTAGCGCTGCATGGTTGTCCGCGCAATCGTGACGCTCTGTCGCAAATGCAGCTTGCAAGACCCTTGCATTCGCCGCCGAAATAGCTATTTTAGAAGCATTCTAATTTACGAGCAGCATCCATGTTCATCCAGACTGAAGCCACGCCGAACCCGGCAACTCTGAAGTTTTTGCCTGGGCGGGATGTGCTCACCGGTGAGCCACGCGATTTCCGCGACGCCGATGCCGCGACGGCCTCCCCGCTCGCGACCGGCCTGTTCGCAATCTCTGGCGTGACCGGCGTTTTCCTTGGTTCGGACTTTATCTCGGTCACCAAGGACGAGACCAATTGGGCCCATATCAAGCCAGCTATTCTTGGCGTGATCATGGATCATTTCCTGTCGGGCAAGCCGGTTATCGCTGAAGGCGTTGAAGCGCCGCTCAACTTCGACGAAGTCGAAGAATTCTTCGAAGAAGAAGACAAGGAAATGGTCGAAGTCATCAAGGAATTGTTGGCGACCCGTGTCCGTCCTGCTGTGGCCATGGATGGCGGCGACATCATTTTTAAGGGCTACAAAGAAGGCACCGTGTTCCTGCATATGCAGGGCGCGTGCTCGGGTTGCCCTTCTTCGACCGCTACCCTAAAGAACGGCATTGAAAATCTCCTGCGCCACTTTGTTCCCGGCGTAGAGGCCGTTCAGCAGGTTTGATATTTCTTGGGGCCCAGTCCTGAGATAAACAATTAGCAGCAAGCCAGAAGCCCGATGAGTAATCGTCGGGCTTCTGGCTATCTGGTGCCCCAGCCAGACCCGATACAAGAGTTGAGTTCGCCCATGTCCACCACCGTCACCATCGAAACCCTCGGACAGCGGGGCGAAGGCGTCACCAGCATTGATGGCCAGCGCGTTTATGTGCCCTTCACCCTGCCGGGTGAAGAGGTTGTCATTGAGCACGAGGGGGAGCGCGGGCAGCTGCAAACCGTCACGACCGCTTCAGCTGATCGTATTGAACCCTTCTGCCCCTATTTCGGTGAGTGCGGCGGCTGCCAGATCCAGCATCTTTCGCCCGATGCTTATAAAGCCTTCAAAATTGGCTTGGTGGAAACAGCGCTCCAACACGCCGGTCTTGAGCACAAGGTTGAGGCTTTCCACATCGCGCATGGCGAGGGACGCCGTCGTGCGACGCTTCATGCTCGCAAGGATGCTGCTGGCTATATGCGCATTCGCTCGCATGAACTGCTCAACATCGAAAAATGCCCGATCCTTGTGCCTGCTCTCGTTCATGCTCCCAAGATCGCGCGGATTTTGGCGGCGTCTATCGGAGAATGCGATGTCAGCTTTACAGCGACCACCACGGGACTAGACGTGCACGTCCGCAAGGCCCCAAAGGGCTTGAAGTTGGAGACGCTCGTGCCATTGGCCGCCCAACTGCGTCTGGCGCGTCTCTCCATTGATGGCGACATGGTATCGGTGCGCCAGCAGCCAACGATCACTATGGGGCGCTCGGAAGTTGACTTGCCGATTGGTAGCTTCCTCCAAGCGACTGCACAGGCGGAAGACGTTCTGGCCAGCTATGTGATCGCCGCAGTTGGCAAGTCCAAGTCCGTGGCCGACCTTTTCTGCGGGATTGGTCCATTTGCCCTGCGTCTGGCCGAAAAGGCGCCGGTTTACGCCGCCGATAGCGATAAGGCCGCAACCCTTGCGCTCGCAAAGGCCACACGTTTCACCAAGGGGTTGAAGGCTGTCACCAGCAAGGTGCGAGATCTTTTCCGCGACCCACTTACCCAGTTCGAGCTCAACTTCGAAACAGTCGTTCTCGATCCGCCTCGGGCTGGTGCCGAAGCGCAGATCAGAGAGCTGGTAAAGTCGAAGGTGAAGAACGTGGTCATGGTCGCCTGCGATCCGAAAACTTTTGCCCGGGACGCAAAAACGCTTGTTCAGGCCGGGTTCATTCTCAGTGATCTAATAGCAGTAGATCAGTTCGCTTGGTCCACTCACATTGAGGTCGCTGGAACCTTCCGTCGTTAAATTTAGCAACCGATAACGATGTACCGGCGTTTCTTCCATTAAGGGCTTGAACGAGACACGCACGTGCCTTCAATTAGGCGCGTTTTGATAAGGAGCATTACTTAATGATGCTGAAGACCATTATTGCCGCCGCTTCGTTTGCAGCTTTGTTTGCTGCGCCAACCTTCGCTCAGGACGCTTCGCCGAACGGGACTTGGGTTGATAAGTGGGGCACTAGCTTCACATTCAAGCTTTGTGGCGATGGCACTGACTTGTGCGGTACGCTGAACGACATTCAGGGCGACTCGCGTACCCCTGAAAACCTGAAGTTCGTGAATCAGCAGGTTGTGCAGGGCAAGCAGACTGGCCCGAACAAGTGGGAAGGCAATATCTCGCTCAACGGTGGTGGTGCAAAGGCCATTGTTGAACTCAAGAATGCCACCACCATCAAGCTCACCGGTTGTAAGGGCGGCATCTTCTGCTCCAGCATTGATTACATCAAACAGTAATCGGTAGATGAATTTGAAAAGCCCCGGGAGACCGGGGCTTTTTTTGTTTAACAGACAGTGGCAACGCGTTCCTTGATCACCTGAAGTACTTCGTCGCTATCGCGCTTCCACCAATTGTTTTGGCTGAAAATCTCCACCTCTTGCGGGCCGAAAAAACCTGCGTCCTCGATCATTTTGCGGATGCCGGGAAGGTCGATGACACCATCGCCCATCATGCCGCGATCGAGCAAAAAGTCCGTGGTTGGATTGAGCCAGTCGCAAATATGATGCGCGAAAATACGCTTCATCCGCCCTGCCCGCGCAATAGCTTTGGCCAGATTGGGGTCCCACCAGACGTGATAAACGTCGATAGCGACGCCAACCGTTTCGCCCAGCTGTTCGCAAATATCGAGCGCTTGGTCGATGGTGTTCACGCAGGCGCGGTCGGCGGCATACATGGGATGTAGCGGCTCGATAGCGATCTTCACATTGGACGCTTTGGCGTGTGGCAGGATGGCGGCAATGCCGTCGGACACCTGCTTGCGGGCTTCAATGATATTGCGGCTGCCCTGCGGAATGCCACCCACAACTAACACAAGACAGTCTGCATTGAGCGCGGCGGCTTCGTCGATTGCGCGCAAATTGTCTTCGATATTGGCCTTGAGCCCTTCGGCTGTGAGGGCTGGGAACATGCCGCCACGGCAGACGCCCGTCACTTGCAGCTTGTTGTCCCGAACAATCCGCGCGGCTTCTTTGAGGCCAATGGCCTGGATTTGATCGCGCCACGGCGAGATGGCGGTAATTCCAGCCCGCAAGCACCCGTCGACGGCTTCGGCAAAGCCCCACTGCTGGCGCGTCGTGGCAAAATTGAGGGAGATGCCTCGTTCGGTCATGCGGAAACTCCATTGACGGCGAGAAAGGCCTTCATGCGGCTCGTGGCGAGTTCTGGGTCGGCCAGCACGCGGGCCTTGTCAGCAAGGCGGAAGAGCTCGGCAAAGTGCTGCACGGAACGGGTCGACTGCTGCCCGCCGACCATCTGAAAATGATCCTGCAATCCGTTGAGATAGGCGAGGAAGACGACGCCGGTTTTGTAAAAGCGGGTGGGCGCGGCAAAGATGTGACGGCTCAACGGGACCGTTGGCTCCAAAATGTCGAAAAACTCATTGGTATTGCCACGGCCCAAGGCCGCGAGACCGGCTGATGCTGCGGGCGCAATGGCGTCAAAGATACCAAGCAGGGCGTGCGAAAAACCTTGGTCGTCGCCAGCGATCAACTCGGCATAATTGAAATCGTCGCCCGTATACATTTTGACCTGGCTCGGCAGGCGGCGGCGCATGTCGATCTCTTTTTCTGCCGAGAGCAGAGAGATTTTGATGCCGTCGACCTTGTCGGCGTGAGCGGCGATCACATCGAGGCACACGTCCATGGCTTCGTCATGCGTACCCTTGCCCCAATAGCCGAGCAAAGCTGGATCAAACATTTCGCCCAGCCAATGCATGATCACCGGTTGCTTCACCTGGCTCAGGACATGGCCATAAACGCGGGCATAATCGTCTGGCGACTTGGCTGCCGCCGCGAGCGCGCGGCTGGCCATGAGGATGACGCGACCACCCTGCCCTTCAACGAAATCAACCTGTTCGTCATAGGCGCGCAGAATATCGTCAATGGTGACGTCCGGGCCGGGCGCGAGATGGTCGGTGCCGGCGCCATAGGCGATGAGACTGTCGGAGCGACTGCGGGCTTCCACCTGCGAGCGGCGGATCAGCTCCTGCGCTTCGGTCCAGGTGAGGCCCATGCCGCGCTGGGCTGTGTCCATGGCTTCGGCAACGCCAAGCCCAAGGTCCCACATGCGATGGCGGAACTTGAGCGTCGTGTCCCAATCAATTGCGGGGGTCAACCACGGGTCAACAACTGCCAGCGGGTCGGCGACGACATGCGCTGCCGAATAGGCGATGCGTGGAAAGTCGCTGGCTTTGAATTTGACGAAGGGGATCGGATCGCCCTTGAGTACATAGGGCGTAATCGAACGATCAGCATTGGGTAGGTTTAACTGCGGCATTGGCATCTCCTCAAGCCTTTGCAAACGCCCACCGCCGCCTCAAAACTCGTTCGAGGCGGCGCCGGGAGGGTTGAGCGAAATTAGAATTCGAGCTTTGGCACATCGAGCCAACGGCGCTCGGCCCAACTCTTGAGGCCCAGTTCGGCCAGTTGCACGCCCTTGGCGCCGGCCTCAAGGCCATATTCCCAAGGCGCGTCCTCGGCGACATGGCGCAGGAACATTTCCCACTGCGCCTTAAAGCCGTTGTCGGCTGGCCAGTTGTCCGGAACTTCTTCCCAATCGTTGAAGAAATTCATGGTCTGGGGCTGGTCAGGGTTCCACACCGGCTTTGGCGTGTTGACGCGATGCTGGGTCCAGCACTTGTGGAGGCCAGCAACGGCGGAGCCGTGAGTACCATCGACGTGGAAGGTCACGAGATCGTCGCGACGGACGCGCGTCGTCCAGCTCGAATTGATCTGGGCAATGATGCCGCCTTCGAGCTCAAAGGTTGCGTAAGCTGCGTCGTCGGTATCGCAGTTGAAAGTATTGCCCTGCTCGTCGACGCGCTTTGGAATATGGGTCGCACCCAGGCAGGAGACGGCCTTCACTTCACCGAAGAGATTGTCCATCACATAGCGCCAGTGGCACAGCATATCGAGGATGATGCCGCCACCGTCGTTCTTGCGATAGTTCCAGCTTGGGCGCTGCGCCTTCTGCCAGTCGCCTTCAAACACCCAATAGCCGAACTCGCCACGCACCGAGAGAATGTCGCCGAAGAAACCGCTGTCGCGGAGCATTTTAAGCTTCATCAGGCCGGGGAGGAACAGCTTGTCCTGCACCACGCCGTGCTTGAGGCCAGAGGCGCGGGCGGTTTTGGCCAGGTTGACCGCGACTTCGAGATCGTCCGAGGTCGGCTTTTCGCAATAGACATGCTTACCAGCGGCAAGTGCCTGTTCGATCAGGCCTGCGCGCATCAGCGTCGTGCCAGCATCGAAGAAAATCTCGTCGTCCTTATTGGACAGTGCGGCCTCAAGATCGTCGCTCCAGCGGGCGATATTGTGCTTCTTCGCCAGCGCTTCGATCTTGTCGCGATTACGACCAACGATGATCGGATCGACAACGAGGCGGTCGCCATTGGCAAGGCTGATGCCGCCTTGATCCCGTATGGCCAGAATAGAGCGCACCAGATGCTGGTTATAGCCCATGCGCCCCGTGACGCCGTGCATGATAATGCCTACCCGCCGAACCGCCATCAAAACCTCCTCAGGATTGCGCTGTGTAACTGTGTAGTTACTTAGGCGAGTAGAATGACGGCCGTCAAGCGGGTTTGCGTAGGCATAAAGTGGTGAGGTTAGAGCCCCACCACCATTTTTACGCCCATCAGACCGAGAAAGATCAGGATCATTCGGTCAAAGGCCTTACGACTCAGTTTCCCAGCAACGCGCTGTCCGAGGGGCATAAAGATGGCGATCGGGATCAGCGCGAGAAGCGCTTCTAGCATCCAATCTGGCTTCATAATGCCGGAGATGAATAGCGCGGGGAGGTGGATAAACCCGAGGAGTAGGAACATGGCCGAGACGGCATAAACATGCACGCGCCGGTCCAACCCCATGGCATGGATAAAGGTCACGCCAACGGGTGCCGAAATGCCGGTTGCGCCTTGCAATATGCCCGTGCCAACGCCGGTGAAGGGGGCCAGTTTTTGCGCCACAGTGGGGGCAATAGAAAAGTGCGGGTTCTTAATTTTGAGAACAAAATAGACCAGCAGCACAATGCCAAGGCTGAAGATCAAATAGCGCTCTGGAAGATTGCCCAAGAGCCATGTGCCGAAGCCAACGCCGACGGCGCAGGTCACCAAAAACATCGGCATAAACTGCAAGCGCACGTCCTTGGCACCATCACGAAACTGCCAGACCTGAGCAATATTGGTGACGATCTGCACCACGGCCATAATGCCCACTGCATGCTGCAAACCAAAGGCCGAGGTCAAAACCGGCAGTGCGATCAGGGGCAGCCCCATGCCTGTTGCGCCCTTCACAAAAGCGCCCGCTGCCAAAGCTAAGCCCAAGATGGCCAAGCGTTCCAATTCCATGATTGCCCCGAAGAGATATGTTCGTCCGCGCCACAATACCAAGCCGGACTTTCGCCAAGCAATTACCGCATGGCGTGATACTCTAATAGGCCAGAGTTAGCGCTCACTAAATCACTGATCGGTTACTTCTAGCTTGACACATAGTTTTTAGGCACCCAATCTGCCCGGGTGAGCACCAGAATACTGGGCTCCAACGGGAGGAGTTTTAGGATGAAGCAGTCACTGCTGCGCGTCGTCCTCGCGTCGAGCACTGCTGTGTTCGCGCTGGGCGCAACTATGGCCATGGGTCAGGAATGGAAGCCTGATCGTCCAATCAATCTCATCGTACCGTGGGGCGCTGGTGGGTCGACCGATCAGGTGACCCGTGTCACCGCGCCGATCCTTGCTGAAGCCCTTGGTGTTGAAGTCGTCGTCGTCAACCAACCAGGCGCATCCGGTGCCATTGGTACGCAGGAAGTGCTCAACGCTGAGCGCGATGGCTACACCTGGACTGCCAATGCGATCGCCAACAACGCCACCTATTCGGTGACGGGGCTTTTGGAAAACACCAATATCGACGACTGGCACATCTATCTTTCCGTTGCCAACGTGCCGGTAGTCTCGGTGCCGATGGACAGCCAGTTCAAGGATTTCGGCGAACTTTTGGCGGCGTTCCAGTCGGACGCTGGTAGCGGCATTTCCGTGGCGACAGCCGGTATCACCTCATCTGGTGGCACAGCCATCGGAGCGCTTTCGGGGGCGGCGGGCGGCTTTGACTACAACATGATCACCTATGATGGTGGCGGCCCAGCTGCGATTGCAACAGCCGCTGGCGAAGCCATGGTCACCACCCAACTTGCCGTTGAGCAAACCGAACTGATCCGCGGTGGACGTCTCAGAGCTCTGGCCGTGTTGTCCAACCAGCCGCTTGTTATTGAAGGCGCTGAGCCGATCCCACCGATCACAAACTGGCTTCCAGACATGGAGCTGGCGCCGGATTACTTCGGTATTTTCGTGCCAAAGGGCGTGCCGGCCGAGGTGGTAGCCACACTCGACAAGATTTGGGCTGAAAAGGTCTCAACATCTGAAGCGGTAAAAACCTACGCTGAAACCTTCGGTGCCGTTTTCGCTCCATCTTATGGCGAAGAGGCGCGCGCTCTGGCGATGCCGGTTGTGATTCTTGAGGCCTGCGATTCCGTTGGTCGCGGTGAAGCGGTCAACGACCCGTCCACCATTGGCATCGATTGCGAAACCCGCACTGAGATGGCCAAGAACTAACACTAACCAACCAACCGCTGGCTTTCGTGAAAGCTAGCGGTTGGCCCGATGTTGGTGGGGCCGTACCAAACTTTAGGCACATAAAATGACCCTCTCTGCTCAGCACGAGGATGCTGCGCGCATACGCGCCGATCTTATCACTGCGATTATTCTGATCGCACTCGGCCTTGCCGTTACGTATCTGTCTTGGACCATGGATCGGCTCACCGTGCGCCGTATTCACCCAGCAACGATACCGGGTCTCGTGCCCTTTGTGCTCGGCGTTGCCCTGACCCTGTGTGGGTCCCTGCTCGCCTTTCGGTCATGGAAGCTCGATACCAAGGCTGGCGGGGTAGCGCTGCTGAACCTGCTGCTTTCGTGGCAAACTATTCGCGTTGTCACCGTCGCCGCTCTCGCCTTGGTCTACACATTGGGGCTCGTGGGCCGCATGCCGTTCTGGCTGGCGTCGGCACTCTTTGTGTTTGCCTTTATCGTCTTGTTTGAAACCGTACTGGCAGATCGACCCGCGAACCTCGTGCGGACACTGATCTGGGCACTGGTGGTCGCGCTCGTTGCAGGCGTGGGCGTCAACTATGTGTTCGGCCAGATTTTTCTGGTTCGGCTGCCTTAGGAGACGGCTTCGATGTTTGACGGACTTATTCTCCTCGGCCAGGGGGTGGCGCATTTCATAACCCCCTCCGGCCTTTTCAATGTGGCGTGGGCAACACTGCTCGGTCTGACCATCGGTATTTTGCCCGGGCTGACCGCCACCATGGGCGTCGCGCTCTTGGTGACGCTCACTTATAAAATGGCGCCAGACCAGGCCATTCTCACCCTGATGTGCGTCTATTTGGGTGCCATCTATGGGGGCAGCCGTACTGCCATTCTGCTCAATATCCCCGGCACACCGGCCAATGCGGCCGCGACGCTCGATGGTCATCCCCTGGCCAAGCAGGGCAAGGCAGGTCTTGCGATGGGCCTTGCGACGACCTCCTCCACTTTGGGAACCTTGGTCGGCATTTTCTTTCTCGCCATTATTGCTCCGGTGCTTTCGGAAGCGGCGCTGAAATTTGGCTCCTATGAGTTTTTCTGGCTTGCCCTCTTCGGTGTGGTTGTATCGGGTCAGATGACGGGCTCTGATACGCCGCTAAAGGGCTACATCGCTGGGATCATTGGCCTGTTGGTGGCCATGATCGGCATGGAAACGCTGCATGCGCATCAGCGCTTTACCTTTGGCATACCGGCGCTTGGTGGCGGCATTGATTTGATCCCGGCCATGGTTGGCGCCTTTGGCTTGGCCGAAATTCTCTCCACCATGAAGCGCACGGCCATCGCCAATATCGCCCCGGTGAATGATCGTGTCGTGCCGACCTTCCGCGAGATTTTCCAATATTGGAAAACCATTATTCGTTCCGGCATCATTGGCACCTTTGTTGGTATTATTCCGGGTGTCGGTGAGGACGTGGGCGCCTGGAGTTCCTATGCAGCGGCCAAAAAGCTGTCCAAGAACCCCGAAGAGTTCGGCAAGGGCAGCCAAGAAGGGCTGATCGCGGCAGAAACCGGCGACAATGCCGTGGTGTCGGCCTCGATGATCCCGACACTTACTCTGGCCCTGCCCGGCTCTGCCGCGGCCGCCGTGCTCATCGCGGCGATGATGATCCACGGCATCCGCCCTGGCCCCATGCTGATGATCGAGAATGCGCCCTTCCTCTATCAGGTCGTGGGCATGCTGCTGTTGGCAACGCTCGCCAATCTGATCTTCGGCCTGTCGCTGACCAAGGTCTTCATTAAGGTCCTTTCGGTCCCACGCGAACGGCTCATGGCGGTCATCTATGTGCTCTGCGTTATTGGCTCATTTGCCATCACTCAGCGCATGTTCGACGTCTACGTCATGTTGGTCTTTGGCATTGTCGGCTTCTTCCTTCGGGAGATGAAATACCCAATGGCGCCACTGGTTTTGGGCATCGTGCTCGGCGATCTCTTAGACCTGAACCTGCGCCGCGGCTTGGCGCTTACCAATGGCGACCCAACGCCCTTCTTTACCCGGCCGATCAGCGCTGTTATCTGCCTGATCATTGTCTTCACCATTCTGATGTCCATTCCGGCGGTAAATCGACGTGTCCGATCCCTCTTCGCCCGCAATCGTGGAGCCGTCCCAGCCAAAAGCTGAGACGTCGAAACGCCCAAGGAATTCGGTAAAGACCAAAGCCTCCATTCTGGCCGCAGCCAGAGTGGAGTTTGCCGATCGGGGCTTTGAGGGCGCGCGCGTCGATGCCATCGCCGAGCGGGCTGAGGCCAATAAGCGGCTGCTCTATCATTATTTCGGCAATAAAGAAGAGCTCTACCGGGCCGTCCTCTTGGAAGCCTATACCGAGATCCGCGCCGGTGAGAGGGCCCTGTCCTTGGGGCGCTATGACCCGGTGGAAGCTATGGACCGCCTTGTGCGGTTCACCTTCCGTCACTTCCTTGCCAACCCATGGTTTCCGCGCCTCTTGGGCACGGAAAACATTGAGAACGCGCGGTTCCTCAAGACCTTGCCCGATATCAAGGCGCTGCACTCGCCGCTGGTCGGGCAAATCGCCGAGATTATCGAGCGTGGCGCCGAAGCGGGGCTGTTCCGCCGCGATGTCGACCCGGTGCAGCTTTATATTTCCGTGGCGGCGCTCGGCTTCTTCTATGTGTCGAACACGGCCACCCTGTCGGTGATCTTTGAGCGCGATCTCTCAAGCGTTGCTATGGTGCAGGAGCGCGAGGCGCATGCCGTGCAAATGGTTCTCGACTTTCTGAAAACCAAATCGCGGCACGGCTAAAAAGCAAAAAGGGCAGAGGTTTCCCCCTGCCCTAGTTCATGCCGTTCAGCCCTTAAAGGTCGACGTCATCGTCCTGACCGAGCGCCTCAATATCGGCTGCGGCGCGACGCAAAATCTCAGCTGCGCGCAACTGCACGTCGTCCGAACCAGTGCGGGCCTTTTTAATCGCCTGCTTCACCGCTTTGCGCGCCGCATCCAGTTCCGGCACCACGTCATGCATAGGCCGGTCGTCTGGCGCCCAAGCGGAGTGTGACGGCGTTGCGTCCGGCTCCCCTTTGCCTCCAAAAGGCCAATCGGCGGCAACGAAATCGCGGAACTTGTTCACCTGCTCGCCCGTCCGTGCCAGAAACTCTAGCGTGGCGGCCACTGCCTCGCGATTGTCTTCCAAATGCGCACGGCCTTCGTCGGTGATGGCATAAAGCTTCTTATTGCCGTCAACACTTGAAGTCGCGAAGCCCGCCTCCTCAAGATAGGTCAGCGCCGGGTAAACAATGCCAGGGCTCGGCGAATAGACGCCATTGGACGCTTCCTCTACGGCTTTGATCAAATCATAGCCGTGGCGCGGCTGCTGCTCGATGAAAAAGAGCGCCACAAGGCGTAAGTCACCCGAGGCCAGCATTTTGCCGACGCGGGCCTTGCCACCCCATTCGCCGAAATCGACGCCAGCGGCACGCTGCATACGTCCCCAGCTGCGACGCGCCAATTGGTCTACAGTGCTCCAGTCAAAATCACGAAAATCGCGAGATGCCATGATATGTCTCCAAGATATATCTTAACGCCCTTGAACAAGAGATTGTCCCTGTAAGATCGGTTTCAAGATATATCGGGGAAACAAAAAGGCGCTCCGAGCCTATGAGCTTGAAGCGCCTTCAAAAAATATTCTGCGATAGTTAGGTGGCAAGACCTGTATTGGGGCCGCGATCGGCTCGGTCGAACTCGCCATTACGGCGGAAGCGCCACATATAGGTCGGTAGCACCTCGCCCATGCTGGTGGGGGCAATCCCAAATGCGGCTAGGGTACGCTTGTCTCTGATAGCGTCGTCGGAAACCACATTATCGACCCCGAGCAGATCGACTTGGTCGCTGGTCACCACTGGCTTGAAGGGCAGAATACCCAAGAGGTTCGCGCCGAACTTGGCGAGGCCAGCTGGGAATGGCACCAGCGGCCGGTTGCGCCCGGCTTCGGCGAGAATGCGCTGCATAAGAACCTTGTGGCTTTCAACGTCTGGGCCACCCAGCTCGTAAATCTTGCCAGTCTTCACCTCGCCCTTTGCGGCCTTGGCAATGGCTTCCGCCACGTCGCCAACGAATACGGGCTGGAATTTCGTATTGCCAGCAATCAGCGGCATGATCGGCATAATGCGCGACAGCGTACCCATGAGGTTAAAGAAGCCATCGCCAACGCCGAAGATCAGCGAGGGGCGCAAAATGATGGCCTGCGGATAAGCTGCCAACACAGCTTCATCACCGGCAAGCTTGCTGGCTGCATATTTTGATACCGACGCAGCCTGATCAACGCCGAGCGCCGAGAGATGGACCAGAGTTGAAACCCCAGCGGCCTTGGCGGCTCGAGCGACAGTGGCAGCGCCCGTGGTGTGCACGGCGTCAAAATTCTGTTTGCCGCTCTGGTGGCCGATGCCGACCAGATTGATCACAACATCGGCGCCAGCGACAGCCCGCTGAACTGAGGCCTCATTGCGCAGATTGGCTTGGATCGGCACGATTTGGCCAACAGCACCTGGAGTACGTACAACACCTGCCAGATCGGGGCGACGCACAGCAACGCGAATACGGAATCCTTCGCGTGCCAACACCTGCACCAGATGGGTCCCGACAAATCCCGATCCACCAAAAATCGTGACGAGCTTCTGGGCATTGCGAGTCATAGACGGCACTCCTGCGACAAGTTGACCGGTTTTAGCCAAGCCCGGTCCGCCTGTCGAGTGTTTCGGCCCGCTTTGATGGCCGATTGTTTGCGTCCGATGGTGCTTTAGGCGCGCAGTTTTCCACTCAGTGAAGATTTTTCCAAATCCGATATTCAGCCCAGTTTTCAAGGGCCTTCGCTGTGGAAGAAATCGGGATAAGGGTTTGTATGGGTGCAAAGTTTTAGGCTGGCCCGCAAAGCGCGTTGACTTCGGAAACACCCTAATCTAGATAGTCACTCGTTGCCGCAGCACTGCTGCAAAAGCGACACTGCCCAGATGGCGGAATTGGTAGACGCGCACGGTTCAGGTCCGTGTACCGCAAGGTGTGGAAGTTCGAGTCTTCTTCTGGGCACCAATCCTTCTCGAAAACCCGTGTATCCCTCGTGGATGCGCGGGTTTCGTGCTTTAGGGCACTGAGGTTTCTCTGCTTGGTACAAAACTCTGGTACAAAGCGCGGGTGTTTACCCTTCTAGGGTCAGATCAGGCGCTGGCGTCTGATCCGGACGTGGGCGACAAAGCCGGCCAAGATGCTTCCCAAAACCGCGAGTAAGAAGGGCCAGTGGCGCAGCTGTGCGAACAGCGTGCTGTCTAGCCGTTCATGGGGACGGACATCGAGAGCCCCCATTTCACCCGGCGCAAGCCGTGCCGTGATCCGACCCAGTGGGTCGGTGGCATAGGTGAGGCCGGTATTGGCGACGCGAATGAGGCTCATGCCTTCTTCGACGGCGCGAATGCGCGCGTGGTGCGCGTGCTGGCTGGGGCCGTAGGACGCATCGAACCAAGCGTCATTGGTGACATTGAGCAGGAAGCCTGCATTGGCGGCTTCGCCAAGATCGCCGGAAAACAAAATTTCGTAACAGATCAACACCAGAGCGTTGATGCCGCCGGGCAGGGTCATCAAGCGGCGCTTGGCGTCGCCTGCGGCCCAGCCATCTGAGCCAGGCACAAATTGTTGCACGCCAATTTTGGCCAGGAGCTCGTCAAACGGCAGATATTCACCAAAGGGGACGAGATGGGATTTGTCGTAGCTCGAGACGATCTCGCCTTCGGTGTCGACAACGATCACTGAATTGTATGGCTTGCCTGAGGCGTCCACTGCATCCAGCGCATAGGGACGACGTGGCGCGCCGGTGATGAGGCTGGCTTGCGGGGGCAGGAGGCGTGCGATCCGGGTGAGGGCCTCTGGATAGGCTTCGAGATAGAAAGGGAGACTCGATTCTGGCCAAACGAGATGGGTGATATCGGCTAGACCCTGATCGATCGGGTCCATGCGCATTTCCGACAACATGGTGAGGCGGTCGATGAGTGCGACTGGGTCGACATTGCCAAAATCGCTGTGCTCAAAAACCAGTGGCTGCACGAGGCGCATATGCATGTCGGTGCGCTCGGTGACTGGCGTGGTGTTGAGCCGGTTCCAGCCATAGCCAAGCATGGAGGCGACGATAAAGATGGCGCCAACGAAGGGCGCCAATCGCCGGGACCAATTGCGATCATCTGCCGGCCAAATCAGGGCAGGGGTCGCGGCAATCAACGGCGCGATAAAGCTCAGGCCATAGACGCCGACCAGTGAGCTTGCCTGCATCAATTCTTCAGTTGCGGTGAGGCTGTAGCCGAGCAGATCAAACGGAAAGCCGGTGAGCACATGGCCGCGCGCAAATTCTGCCGCGGCCAGCCAGCCAGCAAGAGTGAAAATACGCGTGCCCCCGTGGCTCCAACTCATATGAGCAAAGGCACTGGCCAGACCCCAGAAGAGAGCGATGAGCGCGGAGAGCGCCAGGATGGCAAAAGGCATGGCTGCAACGAACCAACCGCCATCGACGAAAAACGCCGCGCCCAGCCAATGAAAGCTAACGAGGAAATACCCAAGGCCAAAAGCAAAGCCGATGGAGAAGGCGGGGCCGAAAATGCGCTTGAGCCCTTTGCCGCGCTCTGCACCATCGAGAGCCCAGATCCAAATGGGCATGGCGACGAACAGCGCTGGCAGAAGGAAAAAGGGAGGTACAGAAAGCCCTGCAACAAGGCCTGCCAGAAGCAGGATCAAGAACCGGCGCCATCCCTGGCTCAGCATCGTCGTTTCAGCGAGCCATGTCATATCGAGATACGCAGCGAATCAATGGGCATAAAGGCAAGGTGGTCGCAGTGGGGTGAGGCGTCAAGGCGGTGGACTCAAGCCATTTTGAGCGATAGTGCCTGTTAGAACCCGCCTTGGGAGATCTTCGCTTGCCCGCCATTACCCTTGCTATCGACACAGCTGCTCCGCGCCTTCAGTTGGGCCTGCTCTTGGCAGACGGTACCAGCGATTTCATCGTTGATGACATCGCCAAAGGGCACGCGGAAATTCTCTTTGCGCGTCTCGACACTTTGCTGTCGCGGAACAACGTCTCCAACGCTGATATTGAGCGCATCGCCGTCACCACTGGCCCAGGTTCGTTCACCGGTCTGCGCATCGGTCTTTCCGCAGCGCGCGGCCTTGGTGTCGCCCGCAAGATACCCGTTCTGGGCATTCCAAGTCTGCTAGCGCTGTCGCTCACCGTGGCGAGTGGTCCAGTTGCAATTTTCTTGGATGCCCGCCGCGACGAAGCCTATTTTCAGACGTTCTCGGCGCCCGGCGTTCCGGAAACGCCCGTGCGACTGCTACCGCTTGAAGAGGCGCGCGCTGCCATTCCCGATGAGGCGACCTTGGTCGACAGCCCATTTGTCGACATCGTCGCGATGGCTCGTTTTGCTGCCGAACAAAACACCGCCGACTATCCGCCACATGCGAGCTATGTGCGCGATGCCGATGCCAAGCCGCAAAACGCCTCTCGCATTCCAAGGCGCGTTTGATGGATAAGCTGTGGTTGGCCCCGCAAGGGCTGCATATCGAACCGGCAGAGCCTTCTGATGCGGCCGCCTTGGCGAAAATCCATGCGGGATCATTTTATCGCGGTTGGTCGAGCGAAGAGTTTTCCAACTTTATCGCCGACAAGGCGACACCAACCTATGTGGCTTGCGATGCCAAGCGCCGCATTGCCGGCTTTGCAGTTATTCGCACCGTGCTCGATGAGGCCGAGCTTCTCACCATCGCGGTTGATAAAAAGTGGCGCAACAAACGCTTAGGTCGCGCCCTGCTCGATGCAGTGTTTGCCGATTTGCTGATGAGTCCGGTGACCACCATGTTTCTGGAAGTGGACGAGCAGAACACCCCCGCGATCCGCCTTTATGAACATCACGGCTTTAAGTCCGTGTCGAAGCGGAAGGGGTATTATCCACGCCCTGATGGCACGGCGGCCACCGCGCTTGTCATGACGCGCGATCTTGGTTAACCCGGTTGTTTAGAGTGCGCGCGGGAGCGGAAACATGACCAAACTCACATCTGATCCCACCCTCGAGGAAGC
Source organism: Devosia sp. MC532 (assembly GCF_016461625.1). NCBI lineage: Bacteria > Pseudomonadati > Pseudomonadota > Alphaproteobacteria > Hyphomicrobiales > Devosiaceae > Devosia > Devosia sp. MC532. The sequence goes on from NZ_JAEMNZ010000003.1 coordinate 123,289, forward strand.
ATGCGTTGCAAAAGGCATGCGCATGACGGATCAGCGGCGCGTAATCGCTGCGGTGATCGAAGAAAGCACCGACCATCCCGATGTGGAAGAGCTTTACCGTCGTGCCTCAGCGATTGACGGGCGCATTTCGCTGTCGACAGTCTACCGTACCGTTAATCTATTTGAAGAAGCTGGCTTGGTTACCAAGCATGATTTCAAGGACGGTCGGGCCCGTTTTGAGCTCATCCCTGATGAGCACCATGATCATCTGATCGACATTCGCACTGGCACGGTCATCGAGTTCCGAAATGAGGAAATCGAGGCTATCCAGGAAGTTATCGCAAAGCGCCTTGGCTATAAGCTCGTCGACCATCGGCTTGAGCTCTACGCTGTGCCTCTAAACGCCCCCAAGACTAAGCAGGACTAACGCGTCTCATGATTTTCAGGACTATCTTTTTCCTGTTCATCCTTGTCCCCTACATCATCATCGCCTTGCCGATCCAATGGGTGATCGTCAAGCTGGATATGAAGTGTTGGCAGTATGTCCCGCGCGGCTTCCATAAGCTCAGCTGTATTCTGCTCGGCCTGCGCGTCCGCGCCATTGGGACGCCGTCCGAAGGACGCCCGACGCTCATGGTGTCAAACCACATTGCTTGGACCGACATTATCGCTATCGGCTCACAGGCGCCGGTGACATTCGTTGCCAAGCGTGAAGTTGGTGATTGGCCAATCGTAAAGCAGCTCGCCTATCTGCAGCGCACGATTTACGCTGACCGCAATCGGCGCTCGGAAACGGGACGTACCGCCGAAGCCATGGGCAAGCACATTGCCGACGGTCATTCTGTCGTGTTGTTCGCCGAAGGCCAATCGGACATTGGCACCCACGTGTTGCCGTTCCGCTCGGCCTTGGTTGGCGCCGCTCAGATGGCGATCGCTGGAGCTGGGGCGAAGGACGTTGTGCTGCAGCCAGTCACGATTGCCTACACCAAGCTGCAGGGCCTCCCCATCAGCCGCAATGAGCGTTCGCTGATCTCGTGGTCGAAATCCAATTCCCTTGGTCAGAACCTGCGCGAAATCTTTGGGGGCTCGATCAAGGACATCACTGTAGCCTTTGGCACACCCATGCCGCTGACATCGACCACCGATCGCAAGCTGGTCACCAAGGCCGCCGAAGACGTCGTTCGGGCCAATCTGGTAGCGCTCAATCGCGGTGGTGAAGTCCGCGTTTAGCCGTCTCAGTCCGGCTATCGAAAACATTTTGGGCGCGCTCATCCTGCAGATGGCGCGCCCAAGTTTTTATTCTTGGGTGCTGTTTGAGGCCGCTGGATGCGGAATATCGCTCGGCGCGGCGACGTCATCATTTGAAGCCGTCGGCGTATCTGCTGGAAATACGTTGCCCGATAGCGGCTCCTGGCTGGAGGAGAGGCGCGATTTAAGCCGTCCGATGATGTAGGCCGCCTTCACCATTAGGGACAACTCAATATCGTCCTCAGGCGTGCCTTCAACTGCGTCTATCCAGACCGGTACAAAAATTTCATGCTCGATGAGGCGTCCGCCGATGGTCTCGGCAAGAACGGCGCGCACTTTACCCGTGATCCTATTTTGCAGACGAGGATGGCTGTGGCGCTCTGACAGCGCAATGTCGATCAGCTCTAAGGTCATGAATTCCTACGGCTCTTTGCGAGCTCGTGACCAAATTGGCCCGGTTAAGTTCATAACCCCTTAACGACACAAGTGTGGCTTTAGTTCTCCCCAGTTGGGAATTTTTGGTCACAGTTTTGTTAGCTGGTTAAACGACGACAGCCTTCTCGACGCGTCCAGATTCTCCGAACACTCGTAGGTATCTTTCAATCTGAGATTTTTCTCCGGTGGCCTTCGCAGGATTGTCTGAGAGCTTAACGGCAGGTCGGCCATTTGCCTCACTCACCTTGGCAACCAGTGAGATGGGTTTGAGTGCCCTTTGCGGCACGGGAGAGCATCCCTCAAAGTCGTTTGTGAGGTTGGTGCCCCAGCCAAAGCTCATGCGAACCTTGCCCTCAAAGTGCAAATAGGCTTCCTCGATCATGTCGACGTCGAGCCCATCCGAAAAGATCAGGAGCTTTTCTTTTGGGTCCCGGCCGCGCGATTTCCAGAAATCGATAATCTTTTCGCCGCCCTCAATGGCAGGGGCGCTATCGGGGCGGAAACCGGTCCAATCGGCGACCCAATCTGGCGCATCGCGGAGGAACGCGTCGGTGCCAAAGGCATCTGGCAGGACGATGAGGAGATTGCCCCCGTAATAGCTTTTCCAGTCCTGTAGGACGCGATAGGGCGCTTCGCGCAATTCCTCGTCGGAACGTGCAAGGGCCGCAAGCACCATAGGCAGCTCATGCGCGTTGGTCCCGAGCGCCTCTAGGTCGGTATCCATCGCCAGCTTTACGTTGGACGTCCCGGTAAAATTATCGCCGATCCCTTCCTTGAGCGCTTCAACGCACCAGCGCTGCCAAAGGAATGAGTGACGACGACGCGTGCCGAAATCTGAAATCTTGAGGTCGGGCAGTTTCTTGAGCCGCTCGACCTTGTCCCACATTTTAGCTTTTGCACGGGCATAGAGCACGTCGAGCTCAAAGGGACCAAATTCCTTCATGGCGGCGCGGGAGCGCAATTCGTTGATGATCGCGAGGGCCGGAATTTCCCACATGGTGGTTTCAACCCACGGGCCCGGGAATTCCAATAGAAACTGCCCATCGCGCTTTTCGAGGCGATACTCGGGAAGCTGGAAGTTTTCGAGCCAGCGCAAGAAGCCAGGCTGGAAAATCTGTCGCGAGCCATAAAAGCTGTTACCGGCCAGCCAGATCATTTCTTTTTTCGACAGGCGCAGCGTGCGGCAGTGGTCAAGCTGGGCACGCAATTCGTCAATGTCGATCTCTTCCGCCAGCTTAACGCTATTGGTCCGATTGATCAGGGAAAACGTGGCTTCGACCTTGGGGTATAGCCCCCAGATCATCTGCATCATCAACAGCTTATAGAAGTCCGTATCCAGCAGACTGCGCACGATCGGATCGAGCTTCCACGTGTGGTTGTAAACACGACGGGCAATATCGGTATAAGTCGCCAAAAGCAGCCTCCCAAGATCGGCGGCAGTTTGTACCGTTTTGTCTTCGCAATGGAAAGTCGTCAGAGCGCGGCTTCGTCAGATGCACCCGCTTTATCCGCGAAGTTGAAACGATTCAAACCGGCCCAATTCTGCATCGATAGCCGCTTTGCTCTCGGCGGTTGGCGTTTCACGCCAAACGAAATTCTGCACGTTGAGCGTTTTAGTGCTGCGGTCGGTTTTGAGGTCGACCACGGCGGCAACGCGGTCTCCGATCAAAACGGGTAGAGCGAAATAGCCGTATTTGCGTTTTGCTGCTGGCACATAGGCCTCAAACACATGGCTATAATCAAAGACCATCTCGAGGCGTTTGCGCAGAATGATCAGCGGATCAAAAGGCGATAAAATATGCACGAGCTCTAGGTCGATGGTGTGTTCTGTTTCGAGCGTCTCAGGCTTTGCCCAATGCGCGATTTTTTCTGCGCCTTCTAGCGCTACAGAAACCAATTGCTTGCGTCTGACGCGTGCTTCGATCGCCTCGCTGACCGCCTTCTTCATGCCTGCGTTGAGATGACAGACGGAGGCGAGTGAGACGAAACCCTGCGCTTGCAAGGCGCGGTCGAGGAGATAATTGGCAGTTTGTTGCTCAGTTGCGCGTCTTGGCGGTGTTTGCCAGTCAAAATGTCGCTGGGTCAGCTCATAGGTTTTGATCATGCCGGCTCGTTCTGAAATGGTCACGAGCCCTTGGAAGAACATCAACTGAAGCACGCGTTTAGACGGCTTCTTGCTACCCCAAGCATGGGTCTTTTCGACGAGGACATCATCCTCAATGTCTCGGATCGACAGTGGGCCTTCGTTGAGGAGACGCTGGGTCATGGCCTTGACTTCAGCGGCGGTGACCGACCCGAACCAGGTCGACGGGGTGTCGCGAAACTTTTGCATGGCGGCGCCGAAGAACCGAATATCAGCACTGGGCACATAGCTCAAGGCATGGGTCCAATATTCAAATATGCTTTTGTTCTGGCTTTGGAGCTGCGCGAGGTCGGCTCGTGAATAGTCTGGTATGCGCGAGAACAGAATGTGGTGGTGGCAGCGTTCGATCACATTGATCGTGTCGATTTGCACATATCCCAAGTGCTCGATTGCCGCTTGTGCCGCGTTGGGCCCGGCACCAAATGGCGCGCGCTCATCGAGCCTTTGCGCTGCCATCCACATGGCGCGGGCGTGACTGCGTGGGATGACGCGGTTTGTTTCGATTGCCACAACTGTCTCTCTGCTCACACTTTCCGTCAATGTTCACTGTTTGATCTTACATGAGAGTCGAGTGTCTTCAACACATTCCTAGTGCCAGTGGAGAGGTGCAGCACAGCCTGCGGGTATGGCCAAGAATGGAGGGCGCTGTACGAATTCGAACTGAGGTGGGTGGTGTCGCAGTCAAGAAGTCTCGAAACAAGTAATTACTGTCTAATGGTGTGAGCAGTGCTGTTGGTCGAAGGCAGTATTTGATTGTTGTGGTGCAATCTGATCAGACTTTGTTGGTGTCTATGTGCTGCAGGAAATCTATTTGCGGAGGGGTTATGAAAAATACTAGTTCTTGGTGCTGTCGGTCGAACCGGGAGGCATGTTGTTACTCAGGCGGTGTCTGCAGGACATCAAGTAACAGCGCTTGCGCGGGACCCAGAATAACTCGGCATCCATGCACCAAATCTTGTGTTGTTCTCAGCTGACGCCAGCGACTCGAAGGACTTGATCCGTGCGTTGGAGGGGCAAGATGCTGTCATCTGCGTGATGGGCAACTCCACGCCCAAGAAGCGCAATCCAACACTGGTTTCTGCAGTCGCAAGCCTAGTCGAGCTCATGCAAGAGAAGGGGCCCAAAAGGCTGGTGTATTTGTCCACGATACTTGTGCCTGAGTCGCGAGCGCGCGCTGGCTGGCTGGCGGCAACAATCGCGCCGCTGATCATCGGAAACGATATTGCCGACCACATCGACAAGGAGCGTGCCATCATAAGTAGTCCGCTGGATTGGACGATTGTACGGGCAACTAAGCTCGGAAATGGTGCTCAAACGTGGCGCTATTTGGCAGGACCGGACGTTACCGCGACAAAAGTTCTCGGCATGGTTTCGCGGTCAGACCTTGCAAAATTCATGCTTGAGGAGGTGCAGGGCAATCGTTTTGTCCGCGCGAAGCCGTTGATAGTCATGTGATGTCGGGAGGGAGTTTTGCTCTCGCAAGTGCAGGTACTGGTTGCACGAAAGCTATAGTCTGCGTGCAAAATGCAGTAACTCTTGCTTGAGCGAAATGTTGGTAAGTTGCAGGAAGCCACATCAAAGTGTGGATGGTGGAGCCTAGCGGGGCCGAACCATTCAGAGGAATTTACGATATGTCTCAATAAGTTATTGATCTTGCTGCATTCCTGAGGCAGGGAGTGGGGGCGCGTTTGGGGGCGCAGCAGGATCCTATGGCACTTTCTCGGAACACTGATCGCAAATTTCTTGAGCTTCATGGCAACAAATGGAGGGTCGTGGTTCCTGTCCCGAGGAAGGCTCAAGCGGCCATTGGGAAGACCAAGCTTCGGCAAGCGCTTCCGACCGATAGTTTGGCCGAGGCAAACAGGTTGAAGTGGCCAGTTGTAGCCAATTTCCAGCGTCAGATAGATCGGGCCTTGAGGCCTGATGATCACTTGGAAAAGGCCTTGCACCTTGCCCAGCAGCGTAGGGATGCCGTGGCTTCCACTGGAGATGCGGAGCCCGAGGAAAATCAGATTGATGACTACATCGAGGAAATCCAAGGACCTGTCATCGCGGAGGATGAATTCGGTGAGCCGATTTATGATCCGCAACGTGAGGCAGCAGCGCACCGCTTCGCGGATATCGCATATAGTCGCGCTACGCCATTTACTGCATCTCGTGCGAAGTATGAGGCGCAGCTCAAGGTTGCTCCCCGCACTAAGGCTGACGATGCTCGGGCTTTTGCCGCCCTTATCGCGTGGTGTGAGCGCGAGGGCATTCCGCTATTTCGTGAGACTTTTGGTCGACGCGAGGCGGTCCGTTTTCACGATGATTTCGGCGCTTCGGGTGGGAGGCATCCAGTCACGTTGAACAAGTACATGCGTCGTCTGTCCATCTTTTGGAAGTGGATGCTACGTCGTGATGAGGTGAAAACGAATGTCTGGCAGGGGCTCACCTATGCTGTTCCGCATGAAACCGATGAAACCGAAGAGCGGCCTTTCACGGACGATGAGCTGAAGTCCTTGCTGAGAGGGCCAGCGCAGGAGAATATGCACGATCTCATGCGTCTAGGGGCACTCACTGGAGCTCGGCTAGAGGTGTTGGTGAGCCTGAAAGTTGGTGATTGCTTGAACGGAGCTATCCGCTTTAAGGCGGCTAAGAAGGAGAAGGGAGCTCGCTTCGTTCCGATCCATCCTGATCTTGTAGCGATCATCTCGAAGCGGACTGAAGGTAAGTCGGAAGAGGATCACTTGTTCCCTGAGTGGCCGCCAGTGATTAAGGAAGGCTCCTTGCGCGAAAGGTCGTTCAAGGCTTCCCAAGACTTCACGGATTACAGGCGATCGGTCGGGGTGACTGATGCGGTTGAGGGAAAACGTCGTGAGCGCGTTAACTTCCACTCGTTTCGCAGGTGGTTCGTCACCAAGGCGGAGCAAGCTGATCAGCCAGAGAGCACAATCGCCTCTATTGTCGGCCACAAACGTCAAGGCATGACGCTGGGTGTTTACTCGTCGGGGCCGAAGTTGGATCAGGCTAGAAGGTGTGTGGAAGCAGTAATTCTACCAGAGGTTTCTGATGTGATAGTGCTGCCGTCAAAAAAGCCTCGCGCTCAGCGATAAGCAATTATGTCCCCATATATGAGAAGGAAGCGATTTTGTCTCATGTCTGGTCTGTGGTTTCTATAAGGTTGTTCCGTCGTTGGTTCTAGTTGTTGAGTTTGATAGCCTGAATTCTGGGCTTCGGCATTATGAGGCTTTGGCTAATCTGGCCTCGGGTGAGGGCGGGTCGCGCGTGGAAGAGCTTTGCCTCGATCAGTTATCGCTCTGCCCTGCCGTCTTCCAGCCTCGGAATACGATAGCGATCTCTTATGATAGCGAGAAGCACGTCAGAGAGCTCATGAGGGCGATCAAGGAGGTGAAATCCCTCGAGCCCATCGTTGTTTGGTGGGGTGGTGATGGTTGGGTGGTGATCGACGGGCATCACCGGGTGGCCGCATATGATCGCTTGGAGCACAGCAAGCCTATCCCGGTGGTGGTCTTCGAGGGAACACCGCAGGATGCTTTGATCGAGAGCATACGCCTCAATGGTCAGAATAAGCTGCCGATGACTACGCAGGAGAAGGCTAACGCGGCTTTGAGGCTCTGCCTGCTCACCAGCAAGTCCAAGGCGGATATCGTCAAGGCTACTGGCACATCTTCAGGCACAGTCGCGGAGATGCGCAGGGTGATCTCCGAGCTGAAAGGCCAAGGGCTTGCAGTGGAGGAGCTGTCTACCTTCACGTGGAAAAGCCTCCGAGAACGTCTCAGCGGGCCTCGAGAAGCTTCTGGGGATTTCTCCGAGTACACTGAGAGGCGAGCCGCCGAGATCAAGGCAGGGCTCTTGGACTTGCTCCACAAGAACCCCCTCAATGACGCTGATGCCTTGGCTTTGGCAATCTCGCAGGTGTCCTATGAGTTCGCTCGTAGGCTCATGAATAGCGAACACTGGCCTATCCCGTGGGTTGAACCAGAGGATGACGACGGGGACGAGCTCGCCGGGGTGGACTACTGATCGCTCTGGCTACCACGGGGTACACACTAAGGTATGTGCAAATTGTACACCATGCACTCTAGGTGTCAGCTCCGGTAGCGTCGGCTGGTGCCTTGGGGCGGCGTTGCGTTTCTTTGCCTTCTGCCATTTTAACGACCTCTTGCAGGCGCTGATCTCGATTATGTCTCGCTACGTACCATTCTTCGAAAAGGCTCTCGATCAAATTGAGCAGCAGCATCGCTTCACTTGGTTCGACATCGACGATCAGATTTATGTCCTTCTCCATGTGAGCGCCGATGTTTCCGACTTTCCGAACCGCGTCGATAGCATTGAGCGTGGCGGGGTCTATCGAGCGGTTCGCTGTGCCTTCCTCAACATCTTTTTTAAGTTGTTGGATTGCGTCATGGAGCTTGTCTTTCTGGATGCCACAGAAATCGCGGATGATGCCTTGTAGGCAGCGTCTGGCCAGTGTTGCTGAAGCCTTGGGGCTAAGATCTACGATGAGGCTCGCTTCTCGATAGTCACTTACAATCGCAGCTGGAATGTAGTCTGGTTGAGGCTTCGCATTACTGCTAGGGTACAATTTCCATTCGTTGTAAACGTTTTTAAGCGTAGGCCTTCCTGCGTCTGTAACACCATAATTTCCCACGGCGACGGTTAGAGTAAGTTCTTTGCAGTTGCCGTTCAGGCAGCGGATTGCTGAGTAATGGATCCCCAGTATGCCTCTCTTGGTAACGCCAACGCTAAGTCGACCAATCGTATTATATGAGTTTTCAGTCGATGTAAGCTGAGTTGTTTGGCAGAATGGGCATGTCCAATGCACTTGTTTTCCCCCAGGGGTTAATATCGGTTCGGTTAGGGGGTATCTTGTTTGAACGCGGGTCTTTTTATCAAGAAAATTCGTGATGCTCATCAAGATGGTCACTGCTGAGGGTTTTCCCCGGTGGGGGGGGGCGGCTTCACTGTGTTTTGGGAGGCGGTGCATTTGAGTACGCCTCTAGCGAACCGGGGTAATTCGTGGTTCGATAACTCAATTTGACAACTCAAAGCGAACCACCATTTATGAGACCACCCTAACCGAACTGATGGTGCTTGTAGATGTTTGTCCGTGCTTATCTCCGCGCTTCTACCAAAGAGCAGGACGCCAGCCGTGCTCGTGCTGACCTTGAGGCGTTCGCGGAGGCGCGTGGACTTGTGGTGGCGGCAACCTATCTCGAGAACGAGAGTGGGGCCTCACTGCAGCGCCCTGAGCTCTTCAGGCTACTTGCTGATGCTAAGCCCGGCGATGTCCTGCTTGTTGAGCAGGTGGACAGATTGAGCCGTCTAAACGCGGCTGACTGGGAGCGTTTGCGCTCAGAGATACGAGCTCGCCAAATTCGGGTTGTTGCGCTGGACTTGCCGTCCTCGTGGCAGCTTGCGGCGACCCATAGCGATGATTTCACTGCGCGGATGGCAGATGCTATCAACGGGATGCTGTTGGACATGCTCGCAGCTATTGCGCGGAAGGACTACGAGGACCGGCGACGTCGTCAAGCTCAGGGCATTGAGCAAGCCAAGGTGAAAGGAAGTTATCGAGGGCGGCCTGAGGATACGAAGAGAAACGGGGCGATCGTTTCGATGCTCCGTTCGGGGCAGAGTTGGAATACGATCATTCAGGCTACAGGTTGCTCGCGTTCAACGTTGGCGCGATTAGCAAAAAGGAGCGATGAGTTGGCCTTGGGCGAAGCTAGTGCTCTCCCCGAGTCCTTCTGACCCGAGGAGGTCTTTGTTGGTAGGGGCCTACCGATTGTTCATCAGAGCTTGAGCGATGATATCGCCAAACAACGGATTGTTTCCTTTGCGAGCGATCTCTGAGCTTGGATTGTAGTCTGCGACAATAAAGGTGTCGCCGCTGTCGCCTATGCCGCAAAGATCTCGAAGTATCTGGGCGTTGGTTGCATAGGATTTGATGTGGTAGCAGCTCTGGGCGAGCATTCTTGGAGAGTGGGCGTCTATATATTCTGTGACGCCTTTGTAGTTCCGGCGGTCTTTATCTAAGTCATATGTCACGAGAACGTCCCGTGCGACTGATCTATTGAGAGGTGTACCCGGAATAATGGTCATGCTGACCCTTTCAATTGATTAACACGCGTTAACCATGCGGTGATTCTCAAACGCTTAGCAATGGCTGCGTTCTTGTTCTGTTCGATCATTTTTGGAGGCCCTTTACGTCGGGCGTTGGGGCGCGGGGCCGTGCGTGTCTTCCCACGTTTTTTGTGGGGGCGCAGAATGGGGGCGTAATTGGGGGCGCAGCTTTTACAGGGCTTCTGCTAAGCCTTTGAAATTCCAGGGATTTTCGGGATTTCGAGAAGAATGGTGGAGCCTAGCGGGATCGAACCGCTGACCTCTTGCATGCCATGCAAGCGCTCTCCCAGCTGAGCTAAGGCCCCATATTCCTTGGGTCGTTCCGTACAGGTTTCTGTCTGGAACGAGGGGGAAACTAGTGGAAGGTTTTGCTGGGCGCAAGGCCTTCGGTTCACTTTTTTATCTGGCCGGTGGATAACTCCATCCGGCCAGAAAAGTGTTTGGAATCAGCGCTCTTCGTCGCTGCCAACGTCGAAGCCGAGACCATCATCTTCGTCTTCGTCTTCTTCAAGGAATACGTCCTCTTCGTCGTCGCCGAGGTCTTCTTCAACCTCTACGTCTTCGACATCAGGGATCTCGTCACCGGATTCTTCAGCGTCAGCGTCTTCGAGGCTGACGATTTCTGGACCGGTGTCTTCGACCTCGTCTTCGTCTTCCAGCTCGTCTTCGTCATCGGCCTTGCGGGCCGTTGCCGGGCCGGCCTTGCCAGTCAGCTGTTCGAAGAACGAACGCGGATAGCTCTTGCCGGTGTAGGGCGAAACGATCGGATCCTGGTTGAGGTCGTAGAATTTCTTGCCGGTATCGGGGTCAGTGCGCTTGGTGCCGCGCTCAGAATTGGCCATTTCTCATGCCTCGAACGAAAAGGGAAAGGACGGGCGCGGCAATAACGCCGCTCGCGCCCAAGTCGGTCAGTTCGGTTAGGTGAGAAGATTTAGACTGTCAAACGTTAAATGATTGCGACTTCATTCGCGGGGCAGTGGGCCGCAGCCCTTGCTCCATCGCCCAGCTCTCGTTATCGCTTTGAGAACAACCATATGGCGGCCGGAGCTGGACCCATGATTATCGCTGTTGATGGCCCCGCCGCATCGGGCAAAGGAACGCTCGCGATTGGCCTGGCAAAGCATTATGGGCTGCCTCACCTCGACACAGGTCTGCTGTATCGTGCGGTCGGGCTCGCCATCGCCGATCAGATCGACACGCCGGAAATGGAAGCGGCCGCCATTTCCGCAGCTCAAAACCTAGATGTGCATCATCTCGGCGATGTGATGGCGTTGACAACGGCAGAAGTGGGTGTGCTGGCCAGCAAGATCGCCGTCATCGGAGCGGTGCGCGTAGCTCTGTTTCAGTTTCAGCGCGAATTTGCCCTGCAACCGGGCGGGGCTGTGCTCGACGGACGAGATATCGGCACCAATATTTGTCCAGATGCCGATGTTAAGCTGTTCATCCAGGCCGACAGCAAGGCGCGTATGGAGCGTCGTGCTCGCCAGCTTGAGGCGCGAGGGGAGAGCGTTGATCGCTACGCGCTCTTCCATCAAATCGAGCAACGAGACGCTCGAGATATGCAAAATCCCAACGGTGGCTTCTATAAGGCGCAAGACGCACACTTGCTCGACACGACACTTCTCGGTATAGAAGCCGCACTTCGCGCTGCCGTTGCGATTGTCGACGAGGCTATGGCGCTCAAGGCAGAGAGCTAAAACTCTCTAATTTCCTCCTTGGGCCCGGTACTTGCCGCTTTCATCCTAAGCACGGGCCGAACCGGACTAAAGAAATCTCCTGATGTTGGAATCGGTGCTCCGTGCGCCGGCTTTGGTTTTTCCAAAGCGGACCCGTACCACTCAGGTGAGTAACCCCCAAACCACCGGCGCTCTGGAGACAGAATTTGGCACAGAACACTGTGACGAAAGACGATTTCGAATCCATGCTGCTCGACAGCTTTGTCGACAATGATGCCGCTGAAGGCACCGTTGTACGCGGCCGAGTCGTTGCCATCGAAAAAGACCTCGCGATCATCGACGTTGGTCTGAAGACTGAAGGCCGCGTGCCGCTGAAGGAATTCGGCGCAGCAGGTCGTGACGGCACCATCACCGTAGGTTCGGAAGTCGAGGTCTATGTTGACCGCGTCGAGAACGCTATGGGCGAAGCTGTCCTTTCGCGCGAGAAGGCTCGCCGCGAAGAGAGCTGGGTCAAGCTCGAAGTTAAGTACACCGCTAACGAGCGCGTTGAAGGCACCATCTTCAACCAGGTTAAGGGTGGCTTCACCGTTGATCTCGAAGGCGCAGTTGCCTTCCTGCCACGTTCGCAGGTCGATATCCGCCCAATCCGCGATATCGCTCCGCTGATGAACGTTCCGCAGCCGTTCCAGATTCTCAAGATGGACAAGCGTCGCGGCAACATCGTTGTCTCGCGTCGTGCAATCCTGGAAGAATCGCGCGCAGAACAGCGTTCGGAAATCGTCCAGCAGCTCGAAGAAGGCCAGGTTGTTGACGGCGTCGTCAAGAACATCACCGATTACGGTGCGTTCGTTGACCTCGGTGGCATCGACGGCCTGCTGCACGTCACCGACATCGCATGGCGTCGTGTTAACCACCCATCTGAAGTGCTCACGATCGGCGAAACCATCAAGGTTCAGATCGTTCGCATCAACCACGAGAGCCACCGTATCTCGCTGGGCATGAAGCAGCTTCAGGCTGATCCGTGGGAAGGCATCGAAGCCAAGTACCCGATCAACTCCAAGTTCACCGGCCGCGTGACCAACATCACCGACTACGGTGCATTCGTTGAACTGGAACCAGGCATTGAAGGCCTGATCCACGTTTCCGAAATGAGCTGGACCAAGAAGAACGTTCACCCAGGCAAGATCGTTTCGACTTCGCAGGAAGTTGACGTGGTTGTGCTCGAGGTCGATGCTGACAAGCGTCGTATCTCGCTCGGTCTCAAGCAGACCCTGCAGAACCCATGGGAAGCGTTTGCTGAAAAGAACCCAGTTGGCTCCACCATCGAAGGTGAAGTCAAGAACAAGACCGAATTCGGTCTGTTCATCGGTCTTGAAGGCGACGTGGACGGCATGGTTCACCTTTCCGACCTCGACTGGCAGAAGTCTGGCGAAGTTGCTCTGGAAGACTACAACCGCGGTGACATGGTTTCGGCCAAGGTCCTCGATGTTGACGTCGAAAAGGAACGCATCTCGCTCGGTATCAAGCAGCTCGCTGCTGACGACCTCGCAGAAACTTCCGCTGCTGGCGGCGAAACCGGCGGTCTGCGCAAGAACGCTGTTGTCACCACTGAAGTCATCGAAGTCAACGAAGGCGGTATCGAAGTCCGTATCGCTGACAGCGAAGTCACCTCCTTCATCCGTCGTGCTGACCTCTCCCGCGATCGTAACGATCAGCGTCCAGAGCGTTTCAGCAAGGGTGAAAAGGTCGACGCACGCGTCACCCAGTACGACCGTAAGTCCGGCCGCATCCAGCTTTCGATCAAGGCGCTCGAAATCGCCGAAGAACGTGAAGCAGTGGCTAACTTCGGTTCGTCCGATTCGGGCGCATCGCTTGGCGACATCCTCGGCGCAGCTCTCAAGGGCCGCGACGACAAGTAAGAGCTTCTGCTCCTATTTGACAAAAATTCGACCCGCGCCATTTGGTGCGGGTCGTTTCTTTTAGAGGAATAAGATGATCCAAATTCGTGATGTCGCGTGGCGTGCCATGACCGGCTATGACATGGATGCGGTGAACGCAATTGCGGGCCGCGTCCATCCTGGATTCTTTGAGGCCCCAGAAGTTCTTGCCGAGAAATTTCAGCTCTATCGAAACGGCTGCTATCTTTTCGAAGTTCAAGAGCGCCCGGCCGGTTACATGCTGTCTCATCCGTGGAAGCTTGGATCCTTGCCGGCCCTCAATGCCCTCCTTGGCCAGCTCCCCGATGATTTGGACACCTATTACATCCACGATCTCGCCCTGCTACCGCTTGCCCGCGGCGTCGGTGCGGCCGGTAAGATCGTGTCGGCGTTGACAAAACACGCCGCTGCCATGGGCTATCCGACCATGAGCTTGGTGGCCGTAAATGGCTCGGTGTCGTTCTGGGAGAAGCAAGGTTTTCAAGTTGAAGACCGCCCAGAACTGGCGGAAAAGCTGTCCGCTTATGAAGCTCATGCGGAATTTATGGTCAAACGGATCGTCTGAATTTGGTCACAAGGCCGTGATTGTGGCGCAAATCTGCCACATATGAAACAGCAGCAAGTAACCTCAACCCATTACTATGCTTGACGGTTTCGTTCTGCTTTGGCAGGTTGGAATACCCCTCCAAATGGGTCTGAACCGGAGCCTTTTATGATCAAGTCTGAACTTGTCGAGAAGCTTGCAGCGGAAAATCCGCATCTGTTCCAGCGCGACATCGAAAACATTGTCAACGCCATCCTCGATGAGATTGGCGATGCAATGGCGCGCGGTGATCGGGTTGAATTACGCGGTTTCGGGGCCTTTTCGGTCAAGAACCGACCAGCGCGTGTTGGCCGCAACCCACGCACGGGTGAACAGGTTGAAGTTGGCGAAAAGTACGTGCCCCAGTTTAAGGCGGGCAAAGAAATTCGCGAGCGTTTGAACCACGAATAAGCTAGACTGCGATCAAGAACGGGGCCTTCGCCCCACGGAATATGCATGGTCAACAAGATCGTCGGCTGGCTGGTTCTGGTGCCCCTTTGCGGGCTCTTGATCGCTTTCGCCCTAGCTAATCGACAGCTGGTTGCTGTCAATCTTAATCCCTTTGGCGCCCCCGCGCAGGCGGGCGCGTCGGGCTATGGCGTGCCTTTGTTCGTCATTCTCTATATTGTGCTTCTGGTCGGAGTCCTGCTTGGGGGCGTGGCGAGTTGGTTTACGCAAGGGCACCATCGCCGCCGCGAGCGCCATTGGCGCCGTGAAGCCACTCAGTTGAGCCAGGAGTTGGAAACGCTGCGCCGCCGTACCGGCACGAGCGCGGTTTCTGCCGCCAACGAGGTAGATGATTTGCTTGAGCTGCGGTGATGGACGGCGCAGTTCGGCAATTCCGATACATCCCGTCCCGTTGAGCCCGACCATATTATGGCCGATAATCAGACAATCAAAATTTGTGGCATCAAGACGGAAGACTTGTTGGACGCGGCGATAGACGCCGGGGCCGATATGGTCGGTTTCGTCCATTTTTCGCGCTCGCCGCGCCATGTGACCATTGAGCAATTGGGCAATTTAATCTCTGCCGCCCGTGGACGCGTGGAGAGCTGTGTTTTGCTGGTTAACCCAGATAATTCCTGCGTCGCCGAAGTCGCAGCTCTCGGTCCTGATTGGATCCAGTTGCACGGTCCCGAGAGCCCGGCGCGGGTCTCCGCCATTCGCCATTTGGCAGGCGTCGAGATCATGAAGGCCCTGCCCATCGGTTCGGCTGAAGACGTTGCTCAGATTGCGCTGTTTAACGACGTTCCCGATCGGATACTCGTTGACGCCAAACCACCCAAGGGTGCCGATCGGCCCGGAGGGTTGGGCCACGTGTTTGATTGGTCGCTTTTAGCGGGTATTGATCCCAATATTCCATTGATGCTCTCTGGCGGGCTGACTGCGGACAATGTCGCTGAGGCGATCAAAACGGTCCGGCCGAGCTTTGGCATCGATGTTTCCTCTGGCGTCGAAAGCGCACCCGGCATCAAGCAAAAGCATCTGATGGAAGCCTTTGTCCGCGCGGCACGCTCGGCGATGTGAACCTGTCGATTAAGGCCTGCTCGGAAGAGTGGCCCTTAATCTTTTTCGAGGGGACGGGCGCAATCCCCGAAATTCCCCTTTCTCATCAGCCCCTGCACCTGCCAAATCTATTGCACTCACCGGCCATGCCAGCTTATTGAAGCCCATACCCTGGGCTTGAAAAGCTCGACGAAGAAGTCCCCATCGGGATTTCGACGGAGGATACGCGATTGACCATCACCAATTCCCTGCGCAACGGCCCCGATGAACACGGGCGCTTTGGTATCTTCGGCGGACGTTTCGTCGCCGAAACTCTGATGCCGCTCGTCCTCGATCTTGAAGCAGCCTATCGCGCCGCCAAGACCGATCCGGCCTATCTGGCAGAGATGAAGGATCTCGCGACCCACTATATCGGCCGCCCAAGCCCGATCTACCACGCCAAGCGCTTGTCCGAGCAGCTCGGTGGCGCACAAGTCTGGTTCAAGCGCGAAGAGCTCAACCACACTGGTTCGCACAAGATCAACAATTGCATTGGCCAGATCCTTCTCGCCAAGCGCATGGGTAAGACCCGCATTATCGCCGAAACCGGCGCTGGCCAGCATGGTGTGGCAACGGCCACCGTTTGTGCCAAGTTCGATATTCCCTGCACCATTTTCATGGGTGCAACCGACGTTGAGCGTCAAAAGCCGAACGTTCTGCGCATGAAGATGCTGGGTGCTGAAGTGCGCGCCGTCACCGCTGGCGCTGGCACACTCAAGGACGCGATGAACGAAGCCATTCGCGACTGGGTCACCAATGTCGAAAACACCTATTACCTGATCGGCACCGCCGCAGGCATGGCGCCCTATCCAGAAATGGTCCGCGATTTCCAGTCCGTCATCGGCACGGAAATCAAGCAGCAGTTCCAGGAACTCAACGGTCGCCTCCCGGACGCAGTCGTCGCTTGCGTTGGTGGCGGTTCAAACGCCATTGGCTCCTTCCACGCTTTCCTCGATGACGAGAGCGTCGCGCTCTATGGCGCAGAAGCTGGCGGTCACGGTATTGACGTTGAAAACGGTCACGCTGCCTCGATGACCGGTGGTCGCCCGGGCGTGCTGCACGGCAACCGCACCTATCTTTTGCAAGATGACGCTGGTCAGATCCTTGAAGGCCACTCGATCTCGGCAGGTCTCGACTATCCCGGCGTTGGCCCAGAACACTCGTGGCTTCACGACATCAAGCGTGTCACCTATCAGCCGATCACCGACAATGAAGCGCTCGACGCCTTCCAGCTGTGCACCCGCACTGAAGGCATTATCCCGGCGCTCGAATCCGCTCACGGCCTCGCGCAGGTTTGCAAGATCGCGCCGACCATGGGCAAGGATAAGCACATTGTTCTCTGTCTCTCCGGTCGCGGTGACAAGGACGTCGAATCTGTCGGCAAGCATCTGGGGCTGCTCTAATTATGTCGCGTATTGAAAAGCGTTTTGCCGCGCTCAAGGCAGAAAACCGCCCCGCACTCGTCACCTTCATCATGGGCGGCGATCCGGATCTGGCCACCAGCCAGGCGATCCTCGAAGCCCTGCCACAGGCCGGTGCGGATGTGATCGAACTGGGCATGCCCTTCTCCGATCCGATGGCCGACGGTTTGGCCATTCAGCTCGGTGGTCAGCGCGCCCTTGCCGCCGGTCAGACACTGCTGGGCATTCTCGGCATGGTCGAAGATTTCCGTCGCAAGGACGAAAACACCCCGATCGTTCTAATGGGCTATTACAACCCCATCTATTCCTTCGGCGTCGACAAGTTCCTCGTGCAGGCCAAGGCAGCCGGAGTTGATGGCCTGATCGTTGTCGATCTTCCCCCGGAAGAAGACAGCGAGTTGTGCATTCCAACGCTTCAAGCAGGCATCAACTTTATCCGTCTCACCACCCCAACCACCGACGACAAGCGCCTTCCGGCTGTTCTCAAAAACACCTCGGGCTTTGTCTACTATGTCTCGATGAATGGCGTGACGGGCGCTGAGATCAAGTCGCGCGCTGCCGTTGGTGACGCAGTGGACCGGATCAAGGCCCACACCTCCCTTCCGGTTGCGGTTGGCTTCGGTATTAAAACCGCCGACGACGCTGCCATGATTGGCAAGCATTCAGATGGTGTTGTTGTCGGCTCGGTGCTGGTGGACGCCGTCCGCACCTCGCTGGTTGACGGCAAGGCCACTGACAAAACCGTTTCCGCAGTCCGCGATATCGTCGCGGACCTTGCATCGGGTGTGAAGCACGCTCGCGCCTAACCCCGCCATGTGGATAAGAGAAGCGTGCATATTTTGCGCTTCTCGTTTCCGCCTGATAAGAAATGCCACAATCGACTGCTACGTGGGCCGTTAAGAGTCCATCGCGAAAGGCCGCGCTATGAACTGGATCGACAATTTCGTCCGCCCCAAAATTCGCTCGTTGCTGACCAACAAGCGCGAAACCCCTGAGAACCTTTGGGTCAAAGACCCCGAGTCCGGGGAAATGGTGTTTTACCGCGATCTCGAAGCGAACCAGTGGGTTGTGCCCAATTCTGGCTATCACATGAAGATCAAGCCGGCGGACCGCCTGGCGACCTTCTTGGACGATGGCAAGTATGATCTTGTGCCCGTCGCTGACGTTCCGGTTGATCCGCTGAAATTCCGCGATCAGAAGAAATACGTAGATCGCCTCAAGGAAAACCGCGCCAAGACCGGTAATACCGACAGCGTGATCGTCGCCACCGGTAAGCTCTATGAGCGCGCCATCACCGTGGGCATCCAAGACTTTGACTTTATGGGCGGCTCGCTCGGCATGGCCGCAGGGCAGGGGATCATCACTGGTCTCGAAACCGCTGTGAAGAACAACACCCCCTTCGTGCTCTTTGTCGCTTCCGGCGGTGCGCGCATGCAGGAAGGCATTTTGAGCCTGATGCAGATGGCCCGCACCACGGTGGCGGTTTTGCGTCTGCGCGAAGCTGGTCTGCCGTTCTTTGTCGTGCTCACCAACCCGACCACGGGTGGCGTTACCGCTTCCTACGCCATGATCGGCGACGTGCATCTGGCCGAGCCGGGCGCACTCATCGGCTTTGCCGGTCAGCGCGTTATCGAGCAGACCATTCGCGAAAAGCTCCCTAAGGGTTTTCAGCGTTCCGAATATCTTTATAGCCACGGCATGGTGGATATGGTTGTGCACCGCCACAATCTGCGTTCGACCATTGGCTCGCTCGCAGCCATCCTTACCAACGCTCCAGAAAACCCAGCCCTTTCGGGTTCGGCTACTAAGGCTGTTGCGGCTCAGGCCAGCCTGCGCGCTGCCGCTGTCGCCGCTGAAGGCGATGACGACATCGATCCGCCAGTTCCGGCCCACGCCGAATAAGCTGTTTAAGAAGGGCGCCGCGAGCGCCCTTTTTCTTGTCCGCTCAGCACTGCAGGGGTCTCGCCAAACTGGACAGATCAGCTCTCCGCCTGTTCTATCCAGTTATGGAAAAACCTGCCCGATTCCCCGATGTTATGCTGCTTGCCGCCGGTCTTGGCACGCGGCTGCGCCCGATCACCGAAACCATCCCAAAGCCGCTTGTGCCGGTGGCTGGTATTCCTTTGATTGAGCGCGTCATCGGGAGCGCTCGGGCAGAAGGGGCAAAGCGCTTCGCTGCCAATGCCCATTATCGCGCCGACCAAGTGCTGGCCCATTTTGGCGGACTGCTAAAGGTCAATCGCGAAGACACCCTGCTCGGCACGGGTGGCGGCGTCAAAGCCGCGCTGCCCATGCTGCACTCCGATCCGTTCTTCGTCATGAACACGGACGCCTTCTGGCCCGAAGGGGCGGATACGCCTTTGGCCCGTATGCAGGCCAAGCGGGAAAACGAAGATCAAATCGTGCTCCTATGCGTCCAGCCTTCGCGTGCTTCAGGCTTTTCCCGCAGCCACGATTTTTGCCTTGATCCGTTTGGGCGTATCACCCTCGATTACGGCGCTCCGGTCATCTACGCGGGCGTGGCCCTTCTGGGCAAAAACCTCTTCGCTGACACTCCTGACGGGGAATTTTCCTTGAACCTCTTGTTCGAGCGCGCGCTCGAAGAGGAAAATCTTCTCGGCGTCACCTTGGACGCGCCATGGTTCCATGTCGGCGACGCTGAAGGGCTCGCCGCAGCCGAAAAGGCGCTTTCGGCATGAGGCTCTTTTCTATCGCCCCCCACACCCCATTTCTGCAGTGTCTCGCTGATGGGGTGATGGATGGTCGGCTGCTGCACGATTGGGACCGCTCTGGCCCCTTCTGGCTGTCCGACGTCACCATTGTCGTCCCCACCCAACGCGCCCGCGCGCTGCTCGCAGATTGTTTTGCTGCGCATCCTGAATACGCAGGCCTTCTGCCGGATATTCGTACCTTTGGTGGTGACGACGCCGAAGAAGAACCTTTCCTGCCGCCCTATGATGCTGCACCCATGCCGCTGGGCGTGACCGGGCTAGAGCGCCGCCTCGTGATGTCACGCCTTGTCGCCGCCTGGGCCCATAGCCCGGCGGGCATTCAGGCTTTTTCGACCCCGCCAACGGCCGCTGAAATCTTTTCTATGTCGGACTCGCTCGGCACCGTCATTGACGATCTTCAGATCGAAGAAAAATCCGCTTCCGATCTCTATGCCATCAAAGAGGGCATGGAGCATGAGGTCAGCAATTACTGGCAGCAGACGCTCGAATTTCTCAATATCGCCCTGACCCTTTGGCCACATCACCTTGGTCCTGGGCGCGCTGATCCGCAGGAAATCCGCCGCCAGCGCCTTGATCGACAAGCGCTGGCTTCAACCCATGTCTATGCGGACCGTCCCGTCATCGCCGCCGGTTCCACCGGGTCGATTGCTGCAACTGCGCGCCTCCTTGCTGCAATCGGCAGCTTGCCGCGTGGCGCGGTTGTGCTCCCCGGCCTCGACATGGCTATGAGCCCGCAGATGCACGAGGCGCTGCTCAACCCCGACAGCAATCCCCATGGCCACCCGCAATATGGCCTCGCCCGTCTTCTGCGCCGTCTTGGCGCGGGCGTGGGCGATGTGGTGGAGTTGTGTGCGGTCGATCACCCCCGCACCTCCATCGTCAACCACGCCCTCGCGCTCACCGAAGACACAGCGCTTTGGTCGAGCCTACGCCCCGACGACGGCACCATCGCAGCAGCGTTTGACACTGTGTCCGTCATCCGCGCCCGCACCGAAGACGAGGAAGCGCGCTCCGTCGCCCTCGCCAGTCGCGCCGCTCTCGCCGCGAACAAAACTGTCGGCATTATCACGCCCGACCGAAACCTTGCGCGCCGTATCGCTGCCGAATTGCGTCGCTTTGACATTGAGGTCGACGACGCCGCAGGCGCGCCGCTCTTCCAATCGCCCGCAGGCCGTCTTTCCCGTCAGGTCTTGAGCCTTGTTACTGGGCAATGCGCTCCCGTGGATCTCGTGGCGCTCCTGCGCAATCGCTCCGCCCTCTTTGGCCTCGAGCGCGCCGACATCACCATCTTCGCCGATATCGTCGATCTCAAAATTCTGCGCGGTCAACGCCTCGCCCCCGGTGTTGCGGGCCTGCGCAAAGCCGTCGAAAAGCAAACTGGCCAAGACGTTCCGGGGGGGCGTCGCATTAGCGAAGACGCTGCCGAAAAGCTTCTCGGCTTTTTCGATAAGCTCGAAAAAGCCATTTCCGGGCTCAACGCCCTTTCTGCCAAGCCCGAGATCGGGGCCGGGCAACTTGCCGCCGCGCTCTTTGCCGCTGTCACTGCGGTCAGTCAGGGCGCGCCGCTCCATGGGCGTGATGAATTGGCGCGTTGGGCCGCGGACATGGAAAAGCTCGCCGAGGAGGGCCATCGCTTCGCCCCGCGCGGTCTAGATGCAGTCCTTTCCGCGCTTATGACCGGCTATCAGGTGCGCAACCGCGAAGCCCGCCGTAGCGATATTTCTATCTGGGGCCAGATTGAAGCCCGCCTCATGGCGCCCGATCTGGTTATTCTCGCAGGGCTGAACGAAGACAAATGGCCTGCAGCCGCCGATCCTGGCCCTTGGCTCAGTCGCGGCATGCGCCTTGCTGCTGGCATGGAGCCGCCCGAGCGTATGCAGGGCCTCGCCGCGCATGACTTTGCCCAGGCCATGGGCCGTGACGCCGTTATTATTTCCTATTCAGACCGCGTCGGCTCCAGCCCCGCTTTGCCCTCGCGTCTCGTCCAGCGTCTAGACGCGTTTATCGGCGTTTCGGCAGTGGAGACCATGCGCGAGCGCGGCCAGTTCTGGATAGCCCAATCGCGTGCGATCGACGCTGTAACATGCGTCACCCCCGCCAAGCGTCCGCTTCCCAATCCACCGATTGTCCCTCGCACCCAAAAACTCTCGGTGACCGAAATCGAAACGCTGATGCGTTCGCCTTACGACATTTACGCCAAGCACGTTCTCAAACTGCGCCAGCTCGATCCTTTGGGCGAAGAGCCCGACGCGCGCGAACGCGGCACCATCATCCACGCCATCTTTGCCCGCTTTGTCCAAGAGGGGTTTGAGGTTTCTGCGCCCGACGCGCTCGAAACCCTCAATCGCCTCGCCGCGGAAGAATTTGCCAATCTCGACGCCATTGGCGAACGCCGGGACATTTGGCTTCGACGCTTTGCCACAGCGGCCGAACAATTCCTCAGCTTCGAGCGGCAACGCGATCCTCTGGTGCGCAAGCGCCACGCGGAAATCGAAGGGCAGCTTGAGCTCAAACTGGCTTATGATTTCCTCATCACCGGCAAGGCCGACCGCGTCGACGAGCTGTATGACGGCACGCTCGAAATGCTCGATTTCAAGACCGGTTCACCGCCCTCCGGTGCGGCAATGAAGGCGTATGAGGCCCCGCAGCTTCTATTGGAAGCCGAAATGGGTGCCAATGGCGGCATGCGCGGCGTCGCTTCTGCCGACACCTCGGCCCTCACCTATATCAAGATCGGCCTCGGCCCCGACGCCTTTAAAGTCTCGGGTTTCTCCTTGCCGCCCAACACCAGCCTCATGGAGGCGGCCGACGAGATCAACCGTCGCATGCAGTCGCACATTGAGCATTTCCTTTTGGCCGAAACTCCGCTTCCCGCCCGCCTCATGCCGCTCAAAACCCAGCGTTTTGCCGGGACTTATGATCACTTGGCCCGTGTTGCCGAATGGACCGCGGTTGATGGGGAGGATGAGGCATGAGCGATCGCGGCAAACTTTCCGTCCCCTTCGACACCACATCGAGCCAAGCGCGCGCCTCCGACCCCACCTATTCCATCTGGGTGGAGGCCAATGCGGGCTCGGGCAAAACCTTCGTGCTAACGCGTCGCGTCTTGCGCTTGCTGCTCTCGGGCGTGCGGCCGCAATCGATTCTCTGCCTCACCTATACCAAGGCCGCAGCCGCAGAAATGCGCCGCCGCGTCGGCAATGAGCTGGCCGCTTGGGCGGTTGCGAGCGAAGAGGCACTCTATAAGACTCTCAGCGACGTGTCGGGCAGCGCGCCCACAAAAGAGCAATTGCGCGATGCGCGAACCCTCTTTGCCCGCGCGCTTGAAACCCCCGGCGGGTTGCGCATCCTCACCATCCACGCCTTCTGCGAGGCCGTGCTGCATCGCTTCCCCATTGAAGCGGGTGTACCCTTTGACTTCGCCGTCATCGAAGACGATCGCCAGGAGCAGATGATCCTCTCGGCCCGCGAAGGCGTCATGGCCGATGGCTTGCGCGGCAAGGAAAATGCCCAAGCGGTGGAAAGCCTGTTTGGGCTGATGAGCGATCACGCCATCTCCGAAGCTATTGCGGTGGCCCTCTCGGAAGGGGCACGTCTTGAGCCTGTGCTGGCGGATATTGCTGAGGCGAAGGCGCGCTTGCGCAAGATTGCTGGTTTTTCGGGCCGCTCCTTTGCCGAGATCCGCGCCGATATTCCTGCCCATACGCTTCTCATCGCCGACACACTGACCCAGATTCGCTCTCATTGTGCGGTTAAGCCTGAAGGCGACGGGTGTGTGGATGTGCTGGCGCGCCTCACGCCCGAAACTCTTACCGCTGAAGAGCTTCGCCGCGCCTTCTTCACCAAAGCGGGCGAGCCGCGCAAAAAGCTGCTGCTCAAGGCGGATGATACAGGCAATCCCGGCCTCAACGATCTGCTCACCCGCGAGCAAGAGCGCATTATCGCGCTCGAAGAAGAAGCCAAGGCGTCCGCTCTCGTTGAACGTAGCGAAGCGGTGTTGGACGTCGTTGCCGCCATTCACGCCCGTTACGAAGACGAAAAGCGCCGCCACTCGCTGCTCGACTTTGACGATCTCATCGAAAAGCTCGGCACGCTCTTTGCCAATAAAGAGCTTGGTCCGTGGGTCCAGTATAAGCTCGACGCAGGCATCGACCACATTCTCGTCGATGAGAGCCAGGACACCAACGGGCGGCAGTGGCGCGTTGTCCGTGCTCTTGCCGATGAGTTCTTCACCGGCGAAGGCGCGATAGAGCGTCCGCGTTCGCTCTTTGCCGTGGGCGATCAAAAACAGTCGATCTATTCCTTCCAAGGCGCTCAGCCTGTGCTGTTTGGCGAAACCGGTCGTGAAATCGCCCGCCGAGCCCAGCTCGCCTCAAAGAACTTTCAGGCCGTCAAACTGCACACCAGTTTCCGCACCCTCGGCTCCATATTGAACGCGGTCGACAAGGTCTGCTCGCGGGACGATATCCGGGCAGCGCTGCTGTCGGTGGAGCCCATCGGTCACGCCGCAGCCCGTATTCAAACCGGCGGCAGCGTCACGCTCTGGCCTCCAGTGCAGGAGCAAAAAACCGAGCGCGAAACCACAGAATGGCCGCTTGAGCCCGTGGACGGAGAGATGAGTGGCAATCGTCAGGTCGCCATGCGCATCGCTGAGGAAATCCGTTCGTGGATTGATTCTGGCCGCATCTTGGGCGAACGCGGTCGCCCCGTTCGCGCCGATGACGTTCTTATCCTCGTTCAAAAGCGCGGCGCTTTCTTCCAAGAGGTGATCCGCGCTCTGCGCGCCAAAAACCTACCGACCCCGGGCGCTGATCGTCTGGCCGTCACCGGCCACATCGCTGTGCTCGATCTTTTGGCGCTGATGGATGTGCTGCTCAACCCGGCCGACAATCTGCAATTGGCGGCGCTCCTGCGCTCGCCGCTGTTCGACGTCTCCGAAGAGTTGCTCTACGATTTCGCCCACGACCGCCTTGCCAATCAGACCCTCTGGTCAGCGATCTTTGCTTCCGAACAGCCGGAGGCTGTTGCTGTAAAGCAAGTGTTGGGCAAGTGGCGCAGCCAACTCGATATGGAGCGCCCCTTCGAATTCCTCACCGGCGTACTCTATGCCGAGGGCGGGCTAAAACGCTTCCACGCGCGTTTGGGCACGGAAGTGGACGAGGTTATCTCCGAGCTTTTGGAATTGGCCCTCAGCCACGAGCAGAGCGAGCAGCCCTCGCTTCAGGGCTTTGTCGCCGACATGCGCCGTCGCTCTGTCACCATTAAGCGCGAGTTGGCCGAAGGCGGCGCAGGCGTGCGCGTCATGACCGTCCACGGCTCCAAAGGGCTCGAAGCCCCCATTGTTATTCTCGCCGATGCGACAGCAAAACCCTCGGGCAAACAAACCGGCAAGCCACTTTACGTCGTGGCCGAAGCGCCCGGGCCTTTGCTGGTCCATGCCTCCCAATCCGGGCAGCATGTCGAGGAGACGCTCAATATTAAAGCCGCCAGCGACGCGCAGGTCGCCGAAGAATATTGGCGTCGACTTTACGTCGCCATGACCCGCGCCGAAGATGAACTTTACGTTACCGGCACGCTTACAGCATCGCAAAAGCTCGACAATTCTTGGTACGAAGCCATCGAAATGGGCCTTGCGGGGGAACTCCAAAAAGTCGGCGGCGAGGACGACGAGCCGCTCTCCTATGTTTTCCCCCAGCACACGTCGCCGCGCTACCTGCCCGGTGGTAAGGCTGAGAGCAAAGCCGCCCAAGAGCTGGTGCTACCCGCCGTACCAGAGCCGGACGTGCCGAAAATTATCAGCCCCTCATCGGCTGAGGATCATGGTCCCGCCGAACACGCTCTCGACACTCTGGCCGAACGCGCCCGTGACGCCGAAACGGCGCGCCGCGCAGGCATCGCGCTCCACGCTCTGCTGCAACACCTTGTGCGCGTTGAGCGTTCGGCTTGGGAGCAAGTGGCCCCACGTGCGCTCGATGCGCTGATGCCGGGGGGCGGTGAGCATGCTGAGGACGTGCAAAACCGCGCTATTTCTATTCTCTCTCGGCCCGAGTTCTCTGCGCTCTTCGGCCCTGCGAGCCGACCGGAAGTGCCCTTCCAGATCAACGCCATTAAAAAAGGCGAGCCTGTTGTGTTGCGCGGCCGCATGGATCGCATCGTGGTCGATGATGAGGGCGTCCTTGTCATCGATTACAAATCTGACGCGAACGCGCCCAGCGAGGCCGGAAAGGTCTCCCCGGCCTATCTCACTCAGCTGGGCCTATATGCGCTGGTTGCAACGCAGCTTTTCCCCGGTCGCTCGGTCCGCGCGGGTATTCTGTGGACCCAGTTGGAATCCCTAATGATTTTGCCGCCAGAACGGCTTGCAGAAGCGACAAAGGATTTCACGCTCGATTGACCGGACCTTGTATCTGGGCTGGACTCTTCCCAGCTTTAGGAGCAAACAGACGACCGCTTTCAACCTAAAGGCACCATGATGACTAATCCTGTTTCCGAGGCCAACTTTGGCGAGGAAGTCCTGAACTCCAAGGAGCCCGTACTCGTGGACTTCTGGGCGGAGTGGTGCGGACCGTGCCGCGCAATCGCCCCTGTCCTTGATGAACTCTCCAGTGAACTGGCTGGCAAGGTAAAGATCGTTAAGCTGAACGTCGACGAAAACCCGGGCCTTGCGGCTCAGTATGGCGTTCGCTCGATCCCGACCATGATCCTGTTCAAGGGCGGTCAGGCAGCTGACATGAAGATCGGTGCAGGCACACCAAAGGCGGGTCTTGCCAAGTGGCTTGAAGGCCACGCCGCTTAATCGACAGACCAGAAATTTTTTGTTGCGCCGTCGGGATTTCCCGGCGGCGCTTTTGTTTGCTTGAAGATCTGCCTCGCCTTTGCCACCTTGCTCTGGTGCTGCTAAGCAAGACAAAACAGAATAAGAAGACTTCAGGGGATTTGCCTTGGCCGCCATCGACCTCTCTGCCGCGCCGTTCCATCTTGAAGACGGTGCGCAGGCCTGGGTGCAAGAAACGCTTACCAGCCTAAGCCCGCGCGATAAGCTGGCACAGCTGTTCATTCTGCTGTCACGCGATGCGCCGGAGGCCGCACTCGATAGTCTGCGTGCCTTCAAACCCGCCGGTATCACGCGAATCTATTCGTCCAATCTCAGTGCTGAGATTGGCTTGATCAACGACGCCAATAGCGTTGGTCCTGTGCCCATGTTGGTCAGCGCCGATCTCGAAGGCAGCCGCATGAGCCTGCCCTTTGGCACTGAAGTGCCAAATCCGCTGGCGCTGGCGGCCATCGACGATGTTGAAACCACATCCGCGATTGCTACCATCATGGCCGAAGAGGCCCATGCCGTTGGGCTCAATTGGAGCTTTACCCCGCTGCTCGACATCAATGCCGCTTGGCGCAGCGCTATTGTCAGCACGCGCTCATTTGGCTCGGACGTTGATCTGATCGAGCGCCACGCCCTAGCAGAAATCTCGGCCTTCCAGGCCAGTGGCGTCGCCGCGACCGTAAAGCACTGGCCGGGTGAAGGCTTTGATGACCGCGATCAGCACCTTGTCACAACCGTAAACCCGCTCTCCGTGGAGGAATGGGAAGACAAGTTCGGCCGACTGTATCGCGCCGCCATCGATGCGGGCGTCATGAGCGTCATGTCTGCCCATATCGCTTTTCCGGCCTATGTTCTCGCCAATGACCCAGATGCAGGCGCTGAGGCATACCGCCCAGCCGTTTTGAGCTCTTTGCTCAATCAGCAGCTCCTGCGCGAAAAGCTAGGCTTTAACGGCCTTATCGTCACTGACGCTACGCCTATGGCTGGTTTCGGTGACTGGGGCCCGCGCTCCGAAATCATTCCGCAATCCATCATTGCTGGCTGCGACCTTATTCTGTTTTCCGACGATCCCACGGCCGACTTGATGCATCTCGTTGCCGCCGTTGCCGATGGTCGCTTGAGCCAGGAACGTGTTGATGAAGCCGTCACGCGTGTTTTGGCGCTCAAGGCCGCACTGGGCCTTCACAAGACAGATCGTGAGCCGCTGGAGCCAATCAGCGCGCAGCTCACTCTAGCGCGTCTATCGAGCAAGGAAGTCGCCAAGGCAGCGCATGACAAAGTGCCGACGCTGGTCAAAGACACTGCGAACCTTTTGCCGTTGACGGTTGAAAAGCATAAGCGTGTTTTGATCTTTTCGACCGGGGCTGTGCAACCCTTCGCACCCGTGCCGCTGCCCCTGTCCTTGCCAGATCTCTTGCGCGAGCAGGGTTTTGAGATCACCGAGTACACGCCCGATACGCAGGTCAACATCAAGGATTTTGACCTGGTGCTGTATCTTCTTGCGGAAGAGACTCTGCTGACGCGTCAGCGGATTTTCCTCAATTGGCGCGAGCTGACGGGCAATGTCTTTGGCGCGATGAAGCGCTATTGGCACGATGTGCCGGTGCTGATGGTGTCGCTTGGCTACCCGTTCTATCTGTATGATGCGCCACGGGTTAAAACCTACGTCAACGCTTATGCTTCTAACGAGGATATGCAGCAGGCGGTCCTCGATTGCCTCTTGGGCAAGAAGCCCTTCTTGGGCAAGAGCCCGGTCGATCCATTCTGCGGGTCCGACCAGGCCAAATATTGAGGCAAAAGTAGATCAGTCGGGCAGGGTGCCGTTTTTATCCAAAACGTCACCCGCCAGATAAAGGGATCCAGCCACCAGCACGCGGGCGTTTTCAATGCCCGCAGCGGCCTGCAACGCCGTTTCTACTTCACTTACAGCCTCGGTCGGCACGCCAATGGCTGCGCCCCGTCGGGCAATCTCTTCGCCCGAATGCGCATTGGCCTCGCCCGGAATGGTGAGCGTAAACACTTTAACCGGCTCAAGCGGCATATAGGGCGCCAGCACGTCCTCAGGCGCGCGGGTGTTCATCATCCCGAGCACCAGCACCAGCGGCTTTTTCGGCATGGCGCCGAGAGCCTTTGCTACAGCTCGCGAACCATGAGCATTATGCCCGCCATCCAGCCACAGCTCATGGCTAGGGGAGAGCAGGTCGCGTAGGTGGCCATTGCGCAGCGGCTGCATGCGCGCCGGCCAAGTGACCTTGCGGAGCCCTTGCGCAAACGCTGCCTGATCAATCGGCAGGCCAAAATGGCGCGCGGCAGCAATGGCCAGCGCAGCATTTTCGTACTGATGTTGTCCGATCAACGCAGGCGGCGGCAAATCAAGGAGCCCGTCCTGGTCTTCAAAGACCAAACGCCCGTCCTGCTCAGCGCCATAAAACTCTTCGCCCTGATAGATCGGGGTAACGCCCAAGCGGCGGGCCGCGCTATCGATGACATCATGGGCATCGGCCTGTTGGATACCGATAACCGCTTTCGCGCCACGCTTGAGGATGCCCGCCTTGTTGACAGCAATCTCCCCAATCGTATTGCCGAGGAATCCTTGATGGTCGAGATCGACCGGGGTGATGATCGTGCCCAATGGGTTCTTGACCACATTGGTTGTGTCGTAGGTGCCGCCCATGCCGACTTCGAGCAGCAGATAATCGGCAGGCGTCTCGGCAAAGAGCTTGAAGGCCGTGACAGTTGTCACCTCAAAGAAGGTGATCGGATCGCCATTGTTGATCAGCTCGACCTCTTCCAGCGCAGCATCGAGCACTGGGGTCTCAACCAGTTTGCTAGCGAGGCGGATGCGCTCATTGAACCGCACGAGATGCGGAGAATTGTAGACGTGAACTGTCTTGCCCGCCGCTTCTAGGAAAGCACGCAGATAGGCAATGGTCGAGCCTTTGCCATTGGTCCCGGCCACATGGATGACCGGAGGCAGTTTTTCATGCGGGTTTCCGAGGCGCTCCAACAGGGGCAGCATGCGATCGAGGCTGAGGTCGATCAGCTTTGGGTGAAGCTGGCTCAATCGGGCCAAAATGGCGTCTGTGCGGGACATTTTGTCATTCCCAAATGCAAAAGCCGGGCAGGCCCCGGCAGGTTCCTCTCCCGTGTGAAAGGGGGAGGTGGGGTGGGGGCGGTCTAGCATGAGCCGCCCCCGATAGATCTTACTTGCGCAACTCGCCGCCAGTGGCTTTGGCAACCGCCGCCACGACCGCTGCCGACACCTTTTCGATGTCCTCATCAGTCAGTGTCTTGTCGCGTGGCTGCAAGGTCACTTCGATCGCGACCGACTTTTTGCCTTCGCCAACATGGGTGCCTTCGAAGACGTCGAAAATGGTCACGTCCGAGATCAGCACCTTCTCCGCGCCCTTGGCAGCCTTGAGAATGGTCGCAGCCGATACGGCCTTATCCATCACGAAAGCAAAGTCGCGTGACACAGGCTGGAACTGGCTGAGTGCCAGCGCAGGCTTGGTCTTCGTAGCCTTCTTGCGGGCCTCTGGAATAGCGTCGAGGTCAATCTCGAACGCCACAACCGGACCTTCAAGGTCAAGCTCAGCAATCAGAGCGGGGTGCAGTTCACCGAACCAACCAAGCGTGACCTTCGGGCCAAGCGCGAAGCGACCGCCGCGACCCGGATGGCTCCAGCTTGCTGCTTCTGGCAACACCTGAACTTTTTCGACATCAACCCCAAGAGCATCGAGCACTGCGGCAAGGTCTGCCTTGGCGTCCCAAACGGAAACCGCCGTGGCCTTTCCGGTCCAATGACGGCCAGCGCCATTGAGTGTCGCCGTGCCAGTGCGGACGCCGGTTGCATAGGTATGCTGGCCGTCTGGATTGCCTGACAGGAACACCTGACCCACTTCAAACAGCGCCACATCGCCAAAGCCACGGTTGGCGTTGCGACGCGCACCCGAGAGAAGCCCCGGCAACAGGGACGGACGCATATCGGTCATGTCCGAGGCAATGGCATTGGCCAGCTGGCGGTCTTCGGTGCCACCACCAAAGCGTGTCGCCAATTCATTGGAAATGAATGACCAAGTGACGGCTTCATCCAGACCACGCGATGCCAGAGCGCGACGCGTAATGCGGCGACGGTTCTGAATGGTGGTTAGAATGCGCGGAGCGACGTGGTGGAGGCGTGGCAGTGGTTCGACGGGAACATTGTCCACGCCCACCATGCGCATCACCTCTTCCACGAGGTCGGCATTCATCGTCACGTCTGGGCGCCAGCTTGGCACCTTCACCGTACGAACATTGCCCTCGCCTTCAACGCCAAAGCCAAGGCGAGTGAGAATGTCTTCGATCTCGCTAGCGGAAACATTGAGGCCGGTGAGGCGCTTCACTTCCGCGAGTGGGAACTCGACGACCGTGTTCGGGAACACGTCTTCACCCGAAATCGCTGGCTCCATGGCGTCGCCGCCGCAGAGTTCCAGCACGAGGCGGGTTGCCAGCTGCAGGCCTGGTTCTGTCAGGGCCGGATCAACATTGCGTTCAAGGCGATAGCGCGCGTCCGAAACAATGCCGGTTTTGCGCCCCCCCTGAGCAATCAGGTCCGGGTCCCAGCTGGCGCATTCCATGATGATATTGGTGGTGTCTTCGGTCACACCCGAACGGATGCCACCCATAATGCCACCAAGGCACAGCGGGCCCTTGTCGTCGGCGATAACCGTCATGGTTTCGTCGAGCGTGTAAATCTTGTTGTCGAGTGCGTCGAACTCTTCGCCACGGGCATTGCGCAGCACCATGGTGCCCTCAACCTTGTCGGCGTCATAGGCGTGCAGCGGACGACCCCAACCCAGCGAAACAAGGTTGGTGATATCAACAATGGTGTTGATCGGGCGCAGTCCAACAGCGCGCAAACGCGCCTGTAGCCACTCTGGCGAGGGGGCGTTTTTGACGTTTGCGATGTAGCGGCCAGCAAACTTGCGGATCGCCTTTGGCGCGCCGTCAGCGAAGTCATGCGCGAGCGGGGCAATCGGGCTTGGACCCTTGGAAGGGACTTGCGAAAAGTCGGTGGACTTCAACGTCCCCAGACCAAAGGCCGCCAGATCGCGCGCCACGCCATAAACGCCGGTCGCGTCGCCGCGGTTTGGCGTGATGGAAATGTCAAAGACAACGCCGTTGATGCCAGCGAAATCGACATATTTCTGGCCGATTGGCGCGTCTTCGGGCAGCTCGATAATGCCGTCGTTCTCGTCCGACAGTTCCAGCTCTGCAGCCGAGCACAGCATGCCGTTAGACGGCGCGCCACGGATGACAACGCCACCCTTGAGCTCAAAATCTTTGCCCGGAATATAGGTGCCCGGCGCGGCAAACACGGTCTTCAAACCGGTGCGGCAGTTTGGAGCGCCACAGACCACGTCGATCAACTCGCCCGTGCCCGCGTCAACTTTACAGATATTGAGGTGGTCCGAGTTCGGGTGCGCTTTGGCTTCCACCACATGCGCGACCACAAACTTTTCGAGCGCCTTACCCTGGCTTTCAATGCCTTCGACCTCGAGACCAATCATGGTCAATGCCTTGCCGATATCTTCCGGCGAAGCATTGGTGTCGAGGTGTTCCTTGAGCCAGTCGAGAGTGAACTTCATTTTGCTATTCTGCTTTCAGGAATCTGGGGTCGGGCTCAGTTGCTCAGGCCGCCGAACAATGTCGGCAGGTCGAGCGGACGGAAGCCATAGTGTTCAATCCAACGCTGGTCAGCGTCGAAGAACGCACGCAGGTCCGGCATGCCGTATTTCAGCATAGCGAGACGGTCGATGCCGACGCCAAAGGCAAAGCCCTGATAGACGCTTGGATCAAGGCCAGCGTGTTCGAGCACGTTCGGGTGAACCATGCCGCAACCCAGAATTTCGAGCCAGTCATTGCCTTCGCCGATCTTCACTTCGGCGCCCGAGCGGTCGCACTGCACGTCAACTTCCATCGACGGCTCAGTGAACGGGAAGAAGCTTGGGCGGAAGCGCAAGGTGACGTTCGGCACTTCAAAGAAGGCTTTGAGGAATTCTTCGAGCACCCAGCGCAGCTGGCCGATGTGGCTCGACTTGTCGATGACGAGACCTTCCACCTGATGGAACATCGGGGTGTGGGTCTGGTCGCTGTCGTTACGATAGGTGCGGCCCGGAATAACCACGCGGATCGGCGGATCCTGTGGTGGGGTCAGATAGGACGCCGATGGCTTATCATTGGTCTTCTGCATGACGCGAACCTGCACCGGCGAGGTGTGGGTGCGCAGAACCTTCTTTTCCCCGTTTGGGCCGGGCTTCATGAAGAAGGTGTCGTGCATTTCGCGCGCCGGGTGACCTTCAGGGAAGTTCAGCGCGGTGAAGTTGTAATAATCGGTCTCGATATCGGGACCTTCGGCAACGGAAAAACCCATGTCCGAGAAAATCGCGGTGATTTCGTCAATCGTCTGCGAAATCGGGTGGATGCGGCCCTTGGCGGTTGGGGCAGGCTGCAAGGGTAGGGTGACGTCGAGCGTCTCCGCCTTGAGGCGCGCTTCTAGCGCTGCGCTCTTGAGGGAAATGCTGCGCGCGTCGATAAGGCCCGCCACATCATTCTTGAGCCCGTTGATAGCCGGACCCGCGGCTTTACGGTCTTCGGGGTCCATCGAGCCGAGAGTGGCGAGTAGGGCCGAAACAGACCCTTTCTTGCCCAGGGCTGCGACGCGCACGGCATCAAGTGCAGTTTCTGTGTCCGCGCCGGTAATGGCTGCGGAAATCTCACTGCGCAGGGTTTCGATCTGGGACTGCAGGGACATGAATAATCTCGTTCAACGTACTGGTGGCGGTTAGACCAAAACAAAACGCCCCGCGCCAGCCCTCTCGGGTGGCGCAAGGCGCAATTTTGACCTCAGCTAAGCTGAAGATTAGGCGGTAACGCGAGCGTGGGTGGTTGCATCCACGGTTTCGAGATACGCCAGAGCTGCCTTGGCCTTAGCGACGATAGCCGCAAAAGCTTCTGGCTGAGTGATCGCGAGATCGCTCAGAACCTTACGGTCGACAGCGACTTCAGCTTTGCTGAGGCCGTCGATAAAGCGGTTGTAGGTCAGGCCGTAGTCACGCACTGCTGCGTTGATACGCTGGATCCACAGAGCGCGGAAGTTACGCTTCTTGACGCGACGGTCGCGGTAAGCGTACTGGCCGGCCTTTTCGACCGCCTGCTTGGCGATACGGATCGTAGACTTGCGGCGGCCGTAGTAACCTTCGGCGGCCTTCAAGACCTTCTTGTGACGGGCGTGGGCTGTGACGCCTCTTTTTACGCGTGCCATTCTTTAGTGTCCTTCCAGCTTAGCGGTTGTACGGCATGTACCACTTCACCAGACCCTCGTCGCCCTTGGACAGGATCTTGGTGCCGCGGTTGGTGCGGATGTACTTTGCGTTGTGGCTGATAAGGCGGTGGCGCTTGCCGGCAACGCCGGCCTTCACCTTACCGGTTGCGGTGAAGCTGAAACGCTTCTTTGCACCGGACTTGGTCTTCATCTTTGGCATTTTGCGGGTCCTTTTGAAGGTACTTGGATGGATTTTGGCCCATCGCATTCAAGAACCGCCACGGCATGCCTTTTGGCCGGGCGATCCGGAGATGGGGCTTAATAGGCGTCCTGCGCTCGAAACGCAAGGCCTTAAGCCGCCTCCTCCTGGCTATCGTGTTCGCCTTGTGTAAAGCGAGTAACGATTTCGTCGAGCGCTTCGGCCTGCGCACGCGTTTGGTCGATCGAGGCGTGCGATTCTTCAACCAGCGCGGCGTTCTGGTGCATGTCGCTATCCATTTCGCGCATAGATTGTGCGATCGAAACAATAGACTGCGATTGGGACTGGGCCGAGGCCGCAATCTGTTCCATTTCAGAGCTTGAGCGACCGACCACGGTGTGGATGGCCGATAGCACTTCTGCTGCTTCCTGCGCGATCTTGGTGCCGCCCGCAACAACGGTTGAGGATTTCGAGGTCAGCGCCTTAATGTCTTGCGAGGCATTGGCCGCCGATTGCGCCAGACGGCGCACTTCTACGGCCACCACAGCAAAACCCTTGCCCGCATCGCCTGCGCGCGCCGCTTCCACCGAAGCGTTGAGCGCCAAGAGATTGGTCTGGAAGGCAATGTCTTCGATCATGCCCGTAATCGAGGAAATCTGATCAGAGGAGCTGCGGATGTCGGTCATTGCCTGCAGCAGGCGCGACATTGCCGAATTGCCATTATAGGCCAACTCGGCCGATTCCTTGGCGCTATTGGCGGCCTTATGGGCCAGTTCGGCGGTTTCATCGAGCTGGCTTGCCAGGTGTTCAACGGCGCGCACTGTGGTTTCCAGAACGCCAGCCTGACGATGAGTGCGTTCGGCCAGATTGTCGGTCCCGCTCAAAATCTCGCGGGTGGCGCGACGGAGGGCCTGGGAAGCGTCAGAGAGCTGTTCCATCGTGCCAGACAGAGACTCTGCCAAAGCATTGGTGTCGTTCTGCAGCTTCTGGAAGACGCCACGGAACTCGCCTTCAACGCGGTGATCCAAACGCGCGGCAGCAAGATTGGCCAGCACATTGGCGTTCGTCTGCACGCCTTGCGCCACCGTTTCCATCAGCGCGTTAACGCTGCGTGCCAAGGCGTCGAGATCATCGCTGCCATAACCATTGCTGAGACGCGCCGAGAAATCCCCATCAAGCGCGGCATCGACAACATGGCCGAGGTCCGCCTTGAGCGTGCTCCAGCGCTGCGCAGCAAGCTGCGCCTCGCGTTGCTCTTCCTGCTCGCGTTGGCGCGATGCCTGCAAGGTCTGGCCGTTCTTCCCGAACACTTCGAGCGCGCGGGCGATGCTGCCAAGCGCGTCGGTGCGCTCGGTATTATCAATTGTGAGGTCAAACTCACCGCTCGAGAGGCGGTCCATCCGCTCGGCGATGGCCCCGATTTCCTTCGCCAGCCAACGCGCCGTCAGCAGGCTAAAGATCACGCCGATGATCAATGCGAGGCCGCCTGCAAGCGAGGCCAAAAGGGTGATCTGGCCGCTCTGCTCACCAACCTGCTGTTCGATCCGCGCCTCTTCGGCAGCGCTTTGTTCAAGCGTGGAATTATACGACTGCAACAGCGCTGCGTCGGCAGCAGCGACAGAGCGCTCAAACTCGGCACTGGCTTGTTGGATCTCCGCCATAGTGGTGAGTTCTGAGAGGACTAGGTTGAGTTCACCCAGAATGGTTTTGGCGAGGTCATCCAAAGGCGAGCCATAAATGCTGTAGCGCAGCATGTTGAGCGCTTTGGTGGTTTCGGAGTGCGCGGTCATGGCGTGGTCCAGCGCGCCCGGTTCCCCGCTCAACAGATCTTCTGTTTCAATGCGCAGCATCAGAACACCACGCTGCACCGCTGCGCCGTTTGCCGTTACGGCAACGGACAGCCCATCGAGCTGCGACAAGCCTTTGACCAGCTCTTCTGCCTGATCCATCAGGGTCAGGTTTTGCGCGCGTACCATCTCACTTTGGGAGATGAGGTTCGTATCGAGAGCGATGATGGATTCAACGTTCTCAATGAACACGGCCACGTCTTCTTCGGGCAAGCGCGCCAGCGCTTCGCGCAAAGGCGCCTCAGTCGCGCTCGATGGTCGGACGCGGTATTGGCTAAAGGCAAGGCGCGCATCCGCCAGATGTTCAGATCGCGTGCGAACTTCATCGGTCTGCTGCGCCACTAGGCTTCGGTCTGCAAAAGCCGCGGTTAATGTCTGGCTGCCTACCAAGCACAGTGCAAGAAGGCCACCCATCAGCACGATCAGGATGCTAAAAGCGAGATAGATACGCGCTGACAGAGATAAGCGGTGCAGATTCATAGACCTAGCCTAGGGAAGTCCCAACGTTAGCGGACTAGGTAGAGCTCATATCTTAATGAATCTTGCATGGTACTGCCATAAATGTGGTTATGGCAGTAGCTTAGCGGCACGCGCGCGCCGCTAAGAGATATGTCAAAGCTGGACTCCCTAGTGCCCGCTCTGCTCAGCCGCGCTGTAGTTCCGCAGGGCAAAGCCCACGCCAATGGCCAAGACTGCCACGATTGTTGCAGCGCTGAGGAGAACCGTTTGGTGAGCACTGGAAAAAGCCAGACGCGCCGCCTGTTCCAAAAGCCCTGCCTGATCGCCTAGGCCTTGGGCAGCCAACATGGTCTCCCCAATCGAATCCTTGGCATTGGCAGGCACGAGTGCCGCCAGACCCTCAGGAACGCGCAGGTTTGTGGCGTAGATATTGGTGAGCAAGACGCCAAAGAGCGAAATGCCCAAGCCTGCGCCCAGCTCATAGCCCGTGCCTTCTAGTGAGCCCGCAGCTCCGGCTTTGTCGGCCGGTGCATTCGACATAATGGCGATCGAGGAGGCTGTAAGGCCGATGCTGAGGGCCAGCCCAAGCATTGCCATCATCAGGTAAACCGTTACGCCGGGGTGGTGGAAATCGCTGACACCCAAGACGCTCAGCGCTAGGGCCGCAATCAACAACGACGCCGGTGCGAGCCACTTTAGCCCGACGTATTTGACCAGATAGCCGGCCACAGGTCCCCCAATCGCCGAGGCGATGACGAGCGGCATCATGAAGAGTCCGGCTTGAAGCGGGCTACGCCCAACCACAAACTGCAATTCCTGCGCGATAGTGAGTTCCACTCCAGCCAGCGCGCCGGTCACGACCAGTGCCATGACCACGCCCGCGACAATAGCGGGTGTTTGCAGGAGGCTCATATCGAGCATGGGCGTTGCCGAGCGCCATTGCCGGCGCACAAACCAAGCGATCAGTGCCAGCCCGATGGCCGCAATGGAGAGGCTGGTGATGACGGAACTGTCGGGCTTAAAGCCAGATTTGAGCGCGTAAACGGTGGCAATCAGGCCAAGAATAAGGGCCAGTGCCTGTCCGAATTTCCACTCAGCTGTGCCTTCTGGCTTGCGCTTCGGGACGACGAAATAGGCGAGCGGCCAGACAATGGCCATTACCGGCACATTGATCAAAAACACCGAGCCCCACCAGAAGTGCTCAAGCAGGAAACCGCCCACCAGCGGACCAAAAGCCGCGCCTGCGCCGCCGATCGTGCCCCAGAGGCCCAAGGCCATGGCGCGTTCATTCGCATCGTCAAACGTCTGGCGAATAATGGCCAGAATATTGGGCATCACCATGGAGGCGCCGATCGCGAGCAACAGCCGTGCGCCGATCAAAACGCTGGCGGTGGGAGCGAAAGCGGCAATCACCGAGGCGACCAAAAATATGGCGAGCCCGGTGAGCAGCATCCGCTTATGCCCCACCCTGTCGGCCAGAGTGCCCATCGGCACCAAAAGACCGGCCATGATCAGGGGGTAAATGTCGATGATCCAAAGGATTTCGGTGCCACTCGCGCCCAGTGCCAAGGTCAAAGACGGCACGGCGATGTGCAAGATGGTCATGTCGATGACGATCGGCACAAAGGCAACCAGAACTGCGATCAGCACCAGCCATCTGTTATGAGTCTTCGGCATCGTACACCTCATTTTGAGTCATTGCGGCCTAGCCTCGCCGCCAAAGATTGGCTATTTATATCCGTCCGGACGGATTGAAAATAAGAAAAAGTGGGTAGAAAACAAACAATTGATCGTGGTGCCTTGCTCGATGCCGCCGAGCGCGTGGTGTTTCGCGATGGCGCTGGGCAGCTGACAATCGAAGCGGTTGCCGCCGAAGCTGGGGTCAGCAAAGGCGGGGTGCTTTACGCGTTCACCAATAAGGATGGTTTGATCGACGCCATGTTCACGCGCGTCTTTGCCGCAATGGACGAGATCGCCAACGCGCGCATGGCTGAGATGGAAGATACAAGCGAAAACCGCGTTCGCGCCCATACCATCGCCAGCCGCGACGCCGGCCAGAGCCTGAACGAGCGCTCGGTTGCGCTCGTGACCAATTTCATGCGGTCGCCGCAATATCGGAAAGGGGCGCTGGAGTATTACGAGCAACTCCTGCGCAAGCTGGACCTCTCGACCCCGTCAGGTCGAAAAGCGCGCCTCGCGCTCTTTGCCAGCGAAGGCGCGCTCCTGCTGCGCGGCATGGATTTTTACCCCATCAGCGAAAGCGACTGGGTCGAGATCCATAATGATATTCTCTCTATTCTGCTTGCCGAGAAGCCTTGAGGCGCGGCTCAAGGTGATCTTCAAAGAGCAGGCCCGGCTGTGCCGCGAGGGCATCGCCGAATTCGGCCTCGGCCGCTATCGAGATGGTTAGGAAAGCAGCGACGCCGTCCACATCGCTTTGCGATAGCCCATAATAGCCACTTTCCAATCTCCTCAGGATTTCGCGCTTGGAGCGGATCATTCCTTCGGTCACATTGGTGGAATTGCTCATCGAGCCTTCGCGCTTGATATAATCATGCAGTGGCTCGCCCAAATGGTAGCTTTGTGGCGCCGTCCGGTAGAGCTGCAGCAAAAACTCCAAATCGGTCATATTGCTCATGCCGGTTTCAAACCGCCCATCAGCTTTGGCTCGGTCCCACACCACCATTGAGTCCATCGAAAGGCTCACCCATTTGTGTTCGCCCGGCGTCAGCGCGCGGTTCTCGCCAACGCCGACAAAGCGCAGGTGGGCAAAGCTCATGTCCATGACATCAAGCGCGGTGGTGACAATGGCAAAATCCTTGAGCGTTGACACAGCTTTCTCAAGTTTTGTGGGCTTTAGCCGATCGTCCGCATCCAAAATTGCGGCATAGGGCGCGGTAATCGTTTCGAGTGCCACATTGCGCGTCACCGAAGCGCCAAGGCCAATGCCGCCGCTGGTGAGAAAACGCTGGCGCGGATCGTTTAGGCCCTGTTCATACATGTAGGAGCGATAATCGAAGCCGTCGTCGGCGATGATCCAGTGTTCCCAGTCGCCGTGTGTTTGGTTCAGTACGCTTGTCGCGGTCGTCGCCAGCGTGCTTTGGGCGTGAAAGGCAGGCGTAATGATGGCGACCGTATGGGGCATGGATGCTCCTTAGCTCTTGAACCCGGCTAGGCCATACCCATATCTTGAGCGCGTTGCAGACGCCATATGTGTTCGGGTCTGCGACAGGACGTTGCTTGATGTTCAAGGACGCTTAAATGTCGCGTATTTCGGTGTTTTCCGCACCTTTCCTCCTCGGGTTTGATAACTTTGAGGAGCGCATTGATCGCCTTCAGCGTGCTGCTGACGGCTATCCGCCCTATAATATCGAGCGCGTTCAGACCGAAGATGGCGCTGAACGATTTTTGATCTCGGTTGCCGTCGCTGGGTTCTCGCAAAATGAACTCGATGTGCAGGTTGAAGACAATCAGCTGCAGCTACGAGGAAAACAGAAAGACGACCCCGGTCGTGACTATCTGCATCGCGGCATTGCGGCCCGCCAATTCCAACGGAGCTTTCTGCTTGCCGACGGAATGCAAGTCCTCGATGCAACTTTAGGGCATGGTATGCTCGTTATCACTGCTGAGCGTCCTCGCGCTCAGAAGATCGCCCGAATTATCAACATTCGCTCTCTCTAAATGAGCACTCCTCCCCAAGGGCCGAGCCTCCGGCCCGTGCCAG
The DNA here is from genome assembly GCF_016461625.1 of Devosia sp. MC532. NCBI lineage: Bacteria > Pseudomonadati > Pseudomonadota > Alphaproteobacteria > Hyphomicrobiales > Devosiaceae > Devosia > Devosia sp. MC532. The sequence continues at coordinate 163,472 of NZ_JAEMNZ010000003.1, forward strand.
GAGAGAGCCAAGGAAAGGAAAGGGCCGACCCGATGATGGACAAAAGCAATTCCGACCTTCATGCGGATGAACTGAACCCGCTTAAGCATCTCACGCGCGCCCAGTTTGCCGCGCTCGGGGGTGATGCGGTCGCCTATATTAAAGCCGTGCCTGGCGCGCTGCTGACGACGCTCATCGAGGAAGGCCATTTCGACGCCGCTGGTGAATATCACCTGGTGATGTCTGCTGATGGCACCCCGCTCATGGTGGCCGATACCACCGAGGCCGTCGCAGAATGGCTGTCGGACCAGCGCATTGGTGTTGCAACTCTGCATTAGGCAGGATTGAAAAGCCCAAAGAAAAACCCCCGGAGCGCGTGCTGCGGGGGTTTTTTAATCTTTGCCTAGCGGTTTACGCCGCGTCTTCTTCCAACTGCTCGGTCAGCAGCACGTGCAGACGATCTGCATCGTTTTCGGCTCGGAGTTGGTCGACCACGCTTTCGGTGCGCAGAATGCGCGCTACGCGTGAAAGGGCCTTGAGGTGATCAGCGCCGGCGCCAACAGGGGCGAGCAGCATCACGACAATGTCCACTGGCTGGTCGTCGACAGCGTCGAACTCGATCGCCTCATCAAGGCGAGCGAACACAGCGGTTACGCCTTGGAGTCCGGATACCTTGCCATGCGGGATAGCAATTCCGTTGCCCAAACCTGTCGAACCCAACTCTTCTCGTGCCATCAGCACTTCGAGAATGGTCTCTGCAGGAAATCCGGTAAGCTCGGCGCCCTTTTGGGAAAGGAGCTCAAACAGATGGCGTTTGTCGCGCACACCCGTGCAAGTCAGCACGGCATGTTCTGCCAGAATATCGGCCAATTCCATAAGTCTGCCTTAGGGTCTCATCAGCGAAAACAGTCGGCGGGCGCCCATTAACTGGCGCTCAGGGCTGGGTCAATCCAGCCGATATTGCCGTCCGCGCGGCGGTAGACCACATTCAGGCCGCCATGTCCAGCGTGGCGGAACATAACGACTTGTTGACCGGTGAAGTCGAGCTCCATAACGGCCTCGTCTACGCTCATCTGTCGGAGGTTTTTCGTGGTCTCGGCAATCACCGGGGGAGCATAGTCCTCTTCGAGCTCGTCAACACCCTCTGTCCCTCCAAAAACTGTGTATTGCGCGACGAAGTCGTCCTCGGCATTTGCTTCCGCACGACGGTGCGAGCGCAGCTTGCGGTTATAACGGCGGAGTCTTTTTTCGATATTGTTTGCGACGATTTCATAGGTCGCGGTCGGGTCTTGCGCCTTCCCGCTCACCTGCAGCGTAGCCCCTGTATCAAGGTGAACCACGCAGTCGGCATGGAAACCAATGCCATCGGGCGTCAGGGTAAGATGGCCGTCATAGCCGCCGTCGAAGTACTTTCGCACCACATGAGCGACGTGATCTTGGGCTTTGCCACGCAGGGCATCACCAACGTCCATATTCTTTCCCGAAACACGTAGGGTCATGGCTTTCTTCCTTTCGGTCGTATGGCCAGACGAGATGTTCCGTAAGCCGCTTCCCGGCTTTACGGGATCTGCGTCTGTCAGCACGCGAAACCGCACTGACAAGAGGATGCTAGCCCCGCTCTTAATCCAAGTCCATGACGAACTCGGCTTCCTTAGGAGTTTAGCGAGGTGACAGCACTCCTTTGTCAGACTACGCTTCGCGCTGAAATAACGGGGCGTTTTGCCCTTAGTTCCGAAAAACTTTGCTTAGCGCTCAAGGTTTTTTCTGTGTCAGCGCGACGCGCAGAAATTGCGCCCTGTCAGTCACTTCACCTGGTCTAGCCGGCGACATCGCCAGCCCCTCTCCACGTCTGGTCGAGCCAAGGCGAAAGCCTCCCAAATCAGCCTGAAATCTCGACAGATTTTGGTCGTCAGACGCGCAGGCGCGCGGGACCTCTTTAGTCGGCGAGGTTCTTCTTTTGACGACGGCGAATGACCGAGGAAGGTATATTCATGCCTTCGCGGTATTTGGCCACAGTGCGTCGGGCCAGTTCGATACCCTGCTCTTTGCGCAAAATCTCTGCGATGGTGTCGTCAGAGAGAATGGCCTTGGCGTCTTCGGCGTCGATCAAATTCTTGATCCGATGGCGCACGGCTTCCGCCGAATGGTCGGCCCCGCCCTCCGATGAGGCAATGGCGGTGGTGAAGAAATACTTCATCTCATAAAGGCCGCGGGGGGTGGCCATGTATTTTTGGGCCGTCACGCGCGACACGGTGGACTCGTGCATTTCAATGGCTTCGGCCACCATTTTCAGCGTCATCGGCTTGAGGTGCGAGACCCCGTGGGTCAGAAACCCATCCTGCTGACGAACGATCTCTGTCGCCACCTTGGTGATGGTCTGCGCCCGCTGATCAAGGCTCTTCGTCAGCCAGTTTGCGGTCTGCAGGCAGTCGATCAGAAAAGTCTTCTCGGCCGTATCGCGGGTCTTCTTTGTGACCGTTGCGTAATAGACGCGGTTGACGAGCACGCGCGGCAAGATCTCGGAATTAAGTTCGATCTGCCACCCGCCATCTGTGCCTGGCCGAACGAACACGTCCGGAACGATCGATTCAACCGGCGCGATATCAAACGCTAGGCCGGGCTTGGGGTCGAGCTGCTTGAGCTCGGCCAACATATCGATCAGATCTTCCTTGTCGCAGCCGATGGTTTTGAGCAGCGCCGACATATTATGGTCGGCCAGCAAATGCAGATTCTCGATCAGCTTTTGCATCACCGGGTCAAATCGATCCCGCTCGATGAGCTGGAGTGTCAGACACTCCGCCACCGACCGCGCGAACAGTCCCATGGGCTCGCAGGTCTGCAGCACCTGCAAAACTGCCTCAACATCTTCGATGTCAGCCCCAAGCAGCTCGGCAATGCTGTCGAGTTCGACGCTGAGATAGCCAGCCTCGTTCAGCCCATCGATCAGATGTTGGGCGATCAGCCGATCGGCTGTCGTGCGCAGCACCATATTGGCCTGCGCTTCCAAATGATCAGACAGGCGCGGCTTGGCGGCGACATATTGGTCGAGGTCCGATGTTTCGCCGCCCTCAAACGAGCCGCCACGGTCCGGCCCAGAGGTCTGGCCAATGTCTTGCGGAATGGCATCGGGGAAGACGTTCTCGACCGCCGTGTCATAGCCCTCAGCGATTTGGTCAGCGTCTTGAATACGTTCGCCCTGCGCGACAGTGTCCTCATAGGCGCTCATTTCAACCGGCTTTTCCACCGGCTCGCTATCGGCGCTGTCTTCGCTCGGCCCCTCTTCACGCTCCAACAGTGGATTGCGCAGCAGCTCGGTCTCAACGAAAGCGTTGAGCTCAAGATGGCTAAGCTGCAGCAGTCTGATGGACTGCATCAGCTGCGGCGTCAGCGTTAGCGATTGGGACTGGCGAAATTCCAGCCGTGGCGAAAGCGCCATGCGTGTGAGGTCTCGTGTTGCAATGTCCGGCCGATAAGGCCGCTTCCCGCCGGGACCATGCAACAAAATAAGGCGTCCGGCAAGTTTCGTGCCAGATATTTCAGGCGACGAAATTCAGTTTAACCAGAACGCGCTAGATGGAGAAACCTTCGCCCAGATAGACCCGTCGTGCTTCTGGATCGGCCGAAATCATCTCTGGCTTGCCTTGGATCATCACCTTGCCGCCATGGATAAGATAGGCGCGATCGACGAGGCCAAGGGTCTCACGCACAGCGTGGTCGGTGATGAGCACGCCAATGCCACGTTGGGTGAGCTGGCGCACGAGGCCCTTCACTTCAGCCACGGCAATGGGGTCAACGCCCGCAAAGGGCTCATCGAGCAGCATAAAGGCTGGGTCAGCTGCAAGGGCACGCGCGATTTCGACGCGCCGACGCTCACCGCCCGAAAGGGCGAGGGCATTAGATTTCGCGAGATGTTCGATAGAAAATTCGCTCAGCAGCGCTTCCAGGCGGCGCTTACGCTCAGCCTTGCCACTGACCGTGTTTTCAAGCACGGCCATGATATTGCCGGTGACGGTCAGCCCGCGGAAAATGCTCGGCTCCTGAGGCAAATAGCCGATCCCCAGCTGTCCGCGCTGAAAAAGCGGCAGGCGGGTGATGTTTTGACCATCAATAACAATGGTGCCTGCGTCTGGCTTTACCAGGCCCATGATCATGGTGAAGACAGTAGTTTTGCCAGCGCCATTCGGCCCCAGCAGGCCAACGGCTTCGCCGCGCCTTACAGCGAGCGACACATCGCGCACGACGACGCGCTTGCCGAAGCTCTTGGCCAAATTATTGGCGACCAGCCAACCGGTCTGGTCGACACGTGCTGAGGTTTCTGCACTCATTGAGAGGTAAAAACCCCCGTCACGCGGCCGCCGCCAGAGCTGGTGAAGGTCGAGACATTGGTTTCAAGGTTCACCACCAGTTCGGTCGCATCGACAGTGCCGGACGCGTTCTTCACCTTCACATTGCCGGTAAGGCGCATCAGCTGGTCGGCCGGGGTGAACACGGCGCGGTCGCCGGTTGAATCCTGGTCCTTGGTCAGCAGGCGCACATTGCCCCCGGTGGCCTCGAAGGTTTTGATGTCGCTGGTGCCGCCATCGCCATAGGTCGCCACAACTTTGGGCGCCCAGACGGTTACAACGGGATGCTTGACCACAACATTGCCGGTGAACACTGCTTCCCGGTCGGTTTCGTTCATCACGAACTCATCCGAGGAGATCTCGACAGGGTTTTGGGCCTGCGCGGGGCTAGCTGCTAAAAGCGGCATCAGCACAGCGGGGATCGCTAACCAGCGTTTCATGGTGTTTCGCCTTCTTCAGTCTCAGACTGCCCCTCGCCCGGGGTGGAGGGGATGGTTACGACAGAGCGGGAGAACGTCCACTGTGCCGCTTCCGCATCATAAACAAGACCTTCGGCACGTACAGAGGAACCGTCGGCGTAATCAATTTCCACACGGCCTTCACTGGTCAGGATTTGGCTGCGCCAGTCAAAGGTCGAATTCACAATCGTCCCGACTGTACCGGTGGAGTCCGAAACCTCGGTTAATCCGCGCGCGATGGTGAGTTCGCGTAGAGTGTCGAGTTCGGCGTCATTGGTTTGGGCAATAAACTGTACGCCGTCGGCGCGGTCCATCACGAGGCGGGCATTTTCGAGGTCGACAAAGTCGCGCCGGTCATTGCTCGACCGCGCGCCTTCCGAGGAGACGCGATAGCGCGATCCGTCCGGCAGGACGCCCACATATTCTGGCGCTTCGACAACCACGGCCTCTGGGGTGACAGTAATATTGCCGACTTCAAACCGCCCGCTGATGCTGGAAATGTAGAGTTGCAGACAGAGGGCTGCAAACACCACCACGCCCAAAATCGGCACGAAAACACGCAAGAGGCCGACGAAGCGATTGCGCCGCGCCAGCCTTTTAAATGCTCTCGAATTCGCCGTCGTATCGCTCATCGAGCGGGGTACTCTTAGCTATGAGCAAAAATGTCGGTTTCTTCCCAACCCAGGAGATCGAGCTCGCAGCGGGTCTTGAGGAAGTCAAAGCATTGCTGCGCCAACTCGGTGCGGCCTTCGCGGGCCAGCATTCGGTCTAGGTGGCGCTTGAGGTCGTGCAGGTGCAAAACGTCAGAAGCTGCATATTCAAGCTGCGCGTCGGTCAGCTTGGTATTGCCCCAGTCCGAGCTTTGCTGCTGCTTACTCATGTCGACACCGAGCAATTCACGCGAAAGATCCTTCAGACCGTGGCGGTCAGTATAGGTGCGCACGAGCTTAGAGGCGATCTTGGTGCAGTAAATCGGACCTGTGACCACGCCAAACCGGTTTTTCAGCACTGCGACGTCAAAGCGCGCATAGTGGAAAATCTTGGTCACATTGGCGTCGCCAAGCAGCTTGACGAGGTTCGGTGCCTCGGTTGCGTCTTGCGGGATTTGCACCACGTCAGCGCTGCCATCGCCCGGCGAAAGCTGCACCACGCAAAGGCGGTCGCGACTGGGGTTGAGCCCCATTGTTTCAGTGTCGATCGCAACTTCGCGGCCGTAGTTGTTCAGATTTGGCAGGTCGCCGCGGTGTACTCGGATGGCCATGAATGATGTCCAGCAATTCAATTTCACCTGTCTTGGCACAGACCTGTGTCGATGGAAAGGCGAAGCGGACAATTGCGAGATGAAATGCGTCGCATTGGCATATAACCATATCAAGATTTCTTTATATCCTCCTTGACCCGCCCCTTCGCCAGTGTCACAAAACGCTCAATATGTGTGCGCCCTCGGGCGTCTGGAACTTTAGGGGACTTTAGCGTGGCACGCTCGTCTTACCTCTTCACCTCCGAATCCGTTTCTGAAGGTCACCCCGATAAGGTCTGTGACCGCATCTCGGACGAGATTGTGGATCTGGTGTTCAAGGAAGCTAAAAAGACCGGCATGGATCCGGCGCAGGTGCGCATCGCGTGTGAAACGCTCGCGACCACCAATCGCGTCGTCATTGCTGGCGAAGTGCGCGTTCCCGATTCGCTTTTGAAGAAGGACAAGCAGGGCAATATCGTTCACGATGCTGCCGGTGCGCCGATGGTGAACCCGTCCAAGTTCAAATCTGCTGCTCGCAAGGCGATCCGCGCCATTGGCTATGAGCAGGACGGCTTCCATTGGAAGACCTGCCGTATCGATGTGCTGCTCCATGGTCAGTCCGCTGACATTGCGCAGGGCGTGGACGAAAGCGGCAATAAGGATGTTGGCGCTGGCGATCAGGGCATCATGTTCGGCTATGCCGCACGCGAAACCCCAGAATTGCTACCGGCCCCGATCTATTACGCCCACAAGATTCTTGAGACCCTGACCGAAGCGCGCAAGTCCGGCACCGGTCCTGCTGCGGTTCTGGGACCAGATGCCAAGAGCCAGGTGACTGTCCGTTACGAAAACGGCCAGCCTGTTGGTGTGACGCAGATCGTCCTTTCGACCCAGCATCTGGATGAAACGCTTTCCTCCGCTGACGTCCGTAAGATCGTCGAGCCATATATTCGCGAAGCTCTGCCGGAAGGCTGGATTTCGGCGGACACGGTTTGGCACGTCAACCCAACGGGCAAGTTCGTCGTTGGCGGTCCAGACGGCGACGCGGGCTTGACCGGTCGCAAGATCATTGTCGACACTTATGGTGGTGCAGCCCCTCACGGCGGTGGCGCGTTTTCTGGCAAAGATCCGACCAAGGTCGATCGCTCGGCCGCTTATGCTGCGCGCTATCTCGCCAAGAACGTGGTTGCAGCCGGTCTTGCCGACCGCGCTACCATTCAGCTCTCCTATGCCATTGGCGTTGCCAAGCCGCTCTCGATCTATGTCGATCTGCATGGCACCGGAAAAGTCGATGAATCCAAGCTCGAAGCCGCTTTGGCTGAGGTGATGGATCTGACCCCGCGTGGCATTCGCACCCATCTCGATCTCAATAAGCCCATCTATGCGTGCACCGCTGCTTATGGCCATTTTGGTCGCAAAGCCGGCCGCGATGGCTCTTTCTCTTGGGAAAAAACCGATCTGGTGAAGGCTCTCAAGGCCGCAGTCGCCTGATCTTTACGCGCATAACCTTGACCAAGGGCCTCTTTTGCACCAAGCGAAGGGGCCCTTCATTTATTCTAGATGACCATGACCGAACACGAGCTACCCAAAACCCGCACCGGCGAGCCGCGCGCCTTCTTTGGTCGCCGTTCTGGCAAGAAATTGCATGGTGGGCAGCTTGAGCTGGTCGACGATCTGCTGCCGCAAGTTGAGATCAAACTCCATGAGCAATTTGATCCGCGTTCGATCTATCCCGATGCCAAGCGCATTGTGGTCGAGATCGGCTATGGTGGTGGTGAACATCTGGCGCGCAAGGCTGCCGAAGAGCCAGAAACTGGCTTTATTGGCTGCGAAGTTTTTACCGGCGGTATCGGTAAGATGGTTCAGGCCATTGCTGCCGCGGAGCTGCAAAACATCCGCCTCTTCACCGATGACGCGCTCAAGTTTTTGATGAGCCTGCCCGACGCCTCCGTCGATGCGATTTATCTGCTCTATCCCGATCCGTGGCCAAAGAGTCGTCACCACAAGCGCCGCTTTGTGTCGCCGACCACCTTGGCGCAGCTTTCCCGCGTCATTCGTCCGGGGGGCAATTTCTTCTTTGCCTCAGACATTGAAGATTATGCCGATTGGACGCAGGCGCATCTAGTGCGCTGCCCTGAGTTCCGCTTTGAAACCAGCGCGCCCGGTGATTGGCACATTCCTTATGCGGGTTGGAAGCCGACTCGCTATGAACAGAAGGCGCGTCGCGAAGGTCGGATGATTTCCTGGTATTTCACCTATACCCGCGTGTGATGAGAAGCCTCTCGCTTGGCTTGCCATTGGCGGGTTGAGGGTCTATATAGAGACCAACATCGTTGCTCTCTTCTGAGAGTGGGTGCCGGAAGGCCCCCGCTCTTTTTGTTATCTTGGGATCCAATGGCTTTCGATCTGACCGAAAAGCGCTACATCAAAGAGACCGGGCTTGAAGCTCGCATCTCGCGCATCGTTGAGCCGGTGGCTAATGGCCTCGGCTACTCGCTGGTTCGTGTGAAAATCACGCAGGAAAACGGCTGCACCCTTCAGATTATGGCTGAAGATGCCAATGGCCGCTTCAACATTACCGATTGTGAAAATCTGTCCAAGGACCTGTCTCCGGTTCTCGACGTAGAAGATCCAATCGAACGCGAATATCATCTGGAAGTGTCCTCGCCGGGCATCGACCGGGCCCTCGTTCGTAGGCGCGATTATGAGCGCTTCCTTGGCCATGAAGCCAAGATCGAGCTGATGGACATGGTCAATGGCCGCAAGCGCTTCCGTGGCGGCATCACTGCGGTGGATGCGGATGGCGTGACCATCACTCTGCCTGATGCGCCGGGCGGTACTGATCCAAATCACAAGCTTGCCTTCTCAACCATTGGGGAAGCCAAGCTGGTCATGACCGACAAGCTCATGGATATGGCTCGCGCTGAGCAGGAGCTGCATCCAATCGACGACGACGAAACCGAAACGGTTGAATACGCCGACGCCGATAATGACGACGATATGTCTGAGGAGTCCAAATAATGGCTGTTAGTGCGAATCGCCTTGAGCTGTTGCAGATCGCCGACGCTGTAGCGCGTGAAAAGTCGATCGACCGTATGGTCGTCATCGAAGCCATGCAGGACGCCATGGAAAAGGCGGCCAAGGGCCGTTATGGCGCTGAAACCGAAATCAAGGTTGAGATCAACCCACGCTCGGGCGAAACCCGTATGTGGCGTCTGCTCGAAATCGTTGAGTTCGTTGAAGAACCAGCGCGCCAGGTTGACCTCAAGTTTGCCAAGACCAAGTCGCCTGAAGCGCGCATCGGTGACTTCCTCACCGAGCCGCTGCCGCCAATGGAATTTGGCCGTATCGCCGCTCAGTCGGCTAAGCAGGTTATTGTTCAGAAGGTCCGCGACGCTGAGCGCGACCGTATGTTCGAAGAATTCCAGGGCCGTATTGGCGAAATCGTCAACGGTTCGGTTAAGCGCGTTGAATATGGCAATGTGATCGTCGACCTCGGTCGTGGCGAAGCCATCATTCGTCGTGACGAACTGATCCCGCGCGAAATGTTCCGCTACGGCGATCGCGTCCGCGCTTATGTTTATGACGTGCGTCGTGAACAGCGTGGTCCGCAGATTTTCCTCTCGCGCACCCATCCGCAGTTCATGGCCAAGCTCTTCATGCAAGAAGTGCCAGAAATCTATGATGGCGTGATCACCATTCGCTCCATCGCTCGTGACCCAGGGTCGCGCGCTAAGATCGCCGTTACCTCGAACGACAGCTCGATCGATCCGGTCGGCGCTTGCGTTGGTATGCGTGGCTCGCGTGTTCAGGCCGTTGTGGCCGAACTGCAGGGCGAAAAGATCGACATTATTCCGTGGACCGACGGCATTGCCGATCTCGTCGTATCCGCGCTTCAGCCTGCTGACGTTGCCAAGGTTGTTCTCGATGAACAGGCCGAGCGCATCGAAGTTGTGGTTCCTGATGAGCAGCTTTCGCTCGCCATCGGTCGCCGTGGTCAGAACGTGCGTCTGGCCAGCCAGCTCATTGGTTGGGATATCGACATCCTGACCGAGCAGGAAGAAAGCGAACGTCGCCAGAAGGAATTCACTGAACGCTCGACCCTGTTCATGCAGGCGCTGGACGTTGACGAAATGGTTGCCCAGCTTCTGGCTTCGGAAGGCTTCTCTTCGGTTGAAGAACTGGCCTATATCGAGCCGGGCGAAATCGCCACCATTGAAGGTTTCGATGAAGAAACCGCTGGTGAAATTCAGGCCCGTGCTGCTGACTTCCTCGCTGAAATCGATCGCAAGTTCGATGAAGAGCGTAAGGAACTTGGCGTCGAAGACGAGCTATACGAAATTGCTGGCCTGAACGCTGCCATGTTGGTGGCTCTGGGCAAGGAAGACATTAAGACGGTCGAAGACTTCGCTGGTTGTGCAGCGGATGATCTTATCGGCTGGACCGAACGCAAGGATGGCGAAACGAAGCGCTTCGAAGGTACTTTCAAGGACTTCCCGGTTTCTCGCGAAGAAGCCGAAGACATGATTATGCAGGCTCGTATCCGTGCTGGTTGGATCAGCGCAGACGAAATTCCTGCAGACGAAGACGATCAGTCTGTGGAGGAGGCGGTCTAACGACCGCCCTCCTCTTGGGAGCACCTGGCAGTGGCCCGGCGCGTAGAAACAACTAGAACTTGTGCCTTGACCCGCGAGGAATTGCCGGTCGAGGCGCTGGTGCGTTTCGTGGTTGGCCCCGATGAGGTGCTAGTCCCCGATGTCGAGGCACGCGCTGAAGGGCGCGGGGTTTGGATCTCGCTCAATCACGAAGCTGTGTCAGAAGCTGTCCGGAAAAAGGCGTTTGCACGGAGCCTAAAGGCCCCTGTAACCGTTCCGGATGATCTGGCACAACTCACCAGACTGCGTCTTGAGCAGCGCTATCTTTCGGCACTGGGCATGGCGAAAAAGGCCGGTCAATTTGTGACCGGAGCGACTAAAGTCAAAGGCGTTCTTGACAATGGAACGGCCTTGGCGCTCATCACCGCGACTGACGCGGCGCCCGATGGGCGGAACAAGATGACAGGGTCCTTGCGGGCTCTCAATTATGCGCGGCGCGACGAGGGCATCTCTGGCCCAGATGTGCCGCACTTCGAATTGCTCTCAAGTGATCAAATGGGTTTGGCACTTGGGTTGGAAAATGTGATACATGCTGCCCTGACGACAGGGGCAGCTGCGCAATCGGCGCTTGCAAAGGCGAGACGTCTCGCCATTTACAACGCCCAACCGACGCAAGAAGACACCGGCAGTGCATCTGCCATTGGTGAGCTTTTGCCCGCGGACCAGGACGAAAGACGATAGGAAGTATGGCTGATAACGACGACAAGCGTTCCGACGACACCGGCGCCAAAAAGACTCTGACCCTCAAGGGCGGCGCCGGGCTGGGCAATCGCCCCGGCGGGATGTCGCGCGCGCCCACGCGCTCGACCGTAGTCGTGGAAAAGCGCACTCGCGTGGTTCCCAAGCCCGCCGGACAGACCGGCACGGGTAGCGGCGGTGGCCGTCCCCAGGGTTCGGGCCGACCACAGGGTGGCCGCCCCCAGCAGCAGAACCGCGCACCGCTAGGCCTTTCGGCTGCGGAAGCAGAAGCACGCCGTAAGGCGCTTGCTCTCGCTGGCGCGCGTCAGGCTGAAGATAGTGAGCGTTTTGCAGCTGAAGAAGCGCGCCGCATTGAAGATGACAACCGTCGTCGTCAGATCCGCGAAGAAGCTGCACGCCAGGAAGAAGAACGCCGTCAGGCTGACGAAGCTCGTCGCGCTGAAGAAGCTGCATCCGTAGCTGCTGCAGAACGTCCGGTCGTCGAAGAAAAGCCAGCCCGCGAAGACTTCGTTCCAGCGAGCCAGCGCAATCCAGGCCCACGCGACGTTCGCGTCGTTGCTGGTCGTCCGGGTCAGTCCGCGCGTCCTACACGCAACGAACGTCCAGAAGGTGGTGCTCGTCCAACCGGCGACAACCGCCGTCCAGAAGGTACAGGCACACGTCCAGCTGGTGGCAACACCCGCCCAGCCGGTACAAACACCCGTCCAGCCGGCACGAACACCCGCCCAGCTGGCACAGGTGTGCGTCCAGCCGGTGGCCGTCCGTCCCCAGGCATGGCCCCAATCGGCAACGTCCCACCAGCACCGCCAAGCGAAGCTGATGGTCGTCGTACCCGCGCTGGTGCGCCACAGGCTCGTCCAACCACTGAAGCAGAACTCGAGAACGCACGTCGCGCCTCGCGCGCTCAGCCAGAACGTCCAACCCGTAAGGCGGACAATGGCGCCTCGCGTGGTCGTCTGACTGTTTCGACTGCAACCACCGAAAGCGATCGTGATCGTGGCCCGTCTTTGGCCGCTATGAAGCGTCGTCGCGACAAGAAGATGGGCCGCAACCAGCAGGATGCGCCAAAGCTTCAGCGTGAAGTGGTTATTCCAGAAGTCATCACGGTTGCAGAACTTGCAAACCGTATGGCCGAACGTTCGGTCACCGTGATCAAGATGCTCATGCAGCAGGGTCAGATGGTCAAGATCACCGACGTGATCGACGCCGACACTGCAGAACTGATCGCAACTGAACTCGGCCACACCGTTAAGCGCGTTTCGGACGCCGACGTTGAAGAAGGCCTGTTCGACATCGCTTCGGACGACAAGGCAGAAGATCTGACCGATCGTGCGCCGGTTGTGACCATCATGGGTCACGTCGACCACGGTAAGACTTCGCTTCTGGATGCGATCCGTAATGCCAATGTTGTGTCTGGTGAAGCCGGTGGCATCACCCAGCACATCGGTGCGTATCAGGTTGAACGGAACGGTGCGAAGATCACCTTCCTCGACACACCAGGCCACGAAGCGTTCACCGCTATGCGTGCTCGTGGTGCTCAGGCAACCGACATCGCCATCCTCGTGGTTGCAGCAGACGACTCCGTCATGCCGCAGACCATCGAATCCATCAAGCACGCCAAGGCGGCTGGTGTTCCGATCATCGTTGCGATCACCAAGATGGATAAGCCTTCGGCTGATCCGCAGAAGGTTCGCACCGAACTCTTGCAGCACGAAGTCTTCGTCGAAACCATGGGCGGCGACGTCCTCGACGTAGAACTCTCGGCCAAGACTGGTCTGGGCCTCGACAAGCTCCTCGAAACCATCCTCCTGCAGGCTGAAGTTCTCGAGCTCAAGGTTGCTCGTGATGGCCGTGCTGAAGGCCAGGTTATCGAAGCCAAGCTCGATCGCGGTCGCGGTCCAGTGGCTACGGTTCTCGTGCAGCGTGGCACGCTCAAGGTTGGCGACATTGTTGTTGCTGGCACCGAGTTCGCCCGTGTTCGCGCCCTGATTAACGACAAGGGTGAGCAGGTTAAGGAAGCCGGTCCTTCGGTTCCAGTTGAAGTCCTCGGCTTCAATGGCGTTCCGTCCGCTGGCGATCGCTTCTCGGTTGTTGAAACCGATGCGCGTGCTCGTGAAGTCACCGAATACCGTCAGCGCGCAATCCGCGAAAAGACAGCCGGTGGTGGTGCAACCAGCCTCGAGCAGATGATGAATCAGCTCAAGGCGAACGGCATCTCCAAGTTCCCGCTGATCATCAAGGGCGACGTGCAGGGTTCGGTCGAAGCGATCGTTGCTTCGCTCAACAAGCTCTCGACCGACGAAGTTTCGGCTCAGATCATCTACTCGGGCGTTGGTGGTATCACCGAGTCCGACGTGACCCTGGCTCAGGCTTCGAACGCGATTGTCATGGGCTTCAACGTCCGTGCCAATAAGCAGGCGAACGAACTCGCCAACCGCGACGCGATCGAAATCCGCTACTACAACATCATTTACAACCTCATCGAGGATGTGAAGGGTGCGATGAGCGGCCTTCTGGCTCCAGAACGTCGCGAAACCTTCATCGGTTATGCTTCGATCAAGGAAGTGTTCCAGATCACCAAGGTCGGCAAGGTTGCTGGCTGTCAGGTCACCGAAGGCTTCATCGAACGTGGTGCTGGCGTCCGTCTGCTGCGCGACAACGTGGTTATCCACGAAGGCAAGCTCAAGACCCTCAAGCGCTTCAAGGACGAAGTCAAGGAAGTGCAAGTCGGTCAGGAATGCGGTATGGCCTTCGAAAACTACGAAGACATTCGTGCCAACGACGTTATCGAATGCTTCCGTGTCGAAACCGTCCAGCGTTCGCTCTAAGCGCGTTGAAAACAAATTGAGAAAAGGGCGTGGCTTCGGTCACGCCCTTTTTTTATGGGTGGAGAAAGGGGTTTACTACTGACATTCCCTGTCACTGTTCTGGCATCAAGCTCCTGAATAATCAGGAGAAATCAATGCACCCCATCACCATCATCCTCACCGAAGGTTTTTCGGATTGGGAGATTGCGCTCATCAGTGGGGCAGGGCGTCTCTTTTTCGCGGCAGACATCCGCTTTGTATCGCCAAATGGTGGCAAGCTGACCTCGGCGGGCGGAATGCTTGTCGCCGATACCGGCAAGCTCGACGTTTGCTCGGAGGGCGTTTTGGTCGTCTGCGGCGGGACAATTTGGGATGCGCCTGATGCGCCTGACATCTCCCCAGTTCTGCTGGCCAGCAAAGCGGCGGGCGCCACCATTGCCGCCATTTGTGGCGGTACGCTCCCTGCGGCCCGTGCAGGCTTGCTGAACGCTATCCCACACACCTCCAATGGCGACGGCTATCTCGCGGCTCTGGTGCCGGCCTATGCCGGTGCGCAGCACTACATCGCCCAGACCAAGGCTATCGCTGCTGATGGTGTCATCACCGCAGCTGGAACGGCACCCGTGAGCTTTGCCGCTGAAGTCTTTGCGGCGGCCGGCTTGCCGCCAGAAGCCGTTGCGCAGTTCTTGGCTATGCTGGGCGCCGAACATCACGCCTAACGCATAAAAAAAAGCCCGCTTCGGGAGGCGAAGCGGGCCCTATTTTTGCCGGCGACAGTGACTACGGTAAGGGCGCCACCAGCAAATCTAGATAGGACGGTTAGTTGACAACCGTCACACGCGCACCGACCGGCACGCGCGAATACAAGTCGATAATGTCTTGGTTCATCAGGCGGATACAGCCCGAAGAGACATTGGTACCAATGGTATAGGGCTCGGTCGTCCCGTGAATACGGAACAGCGTGTCCGCCCCATTGCGATAGAGATAAAGCGCACGCGGACCAAGCGGATTGGTCGGGCCCGGAGGCATGCCACCGGCGTATGGACCATAACGATCAGGTTCACGACGGATCATGGATTGAGTGGGTGTCCAACGGGGCCAAGCAGCCTTGCGGCCGATCGTGGCATTGCCGCGGAACACCAAGGCTTCGTCCTTGCCGACGCCGATGCCGTAACGCAGGGCGCGGTTGTTTTCCATGACGAGGTAGAGGTAATGCGCTGGCGTGTCGATAACGATCGTGCCCGGACGCTCGGAGGTGAAATACTCCACTTCCTGGCGCCACCACTTGGGGTCGACGCGACGCAGGTCCATGGCTTCCACCGGATGTGGCTCGTCATAGAGAGGGCCGTACATGCGGACATAATAGGGGTCGAAAGTGGGCTCAACCACCTTAGGCTGACGTGTTGTTGTACACGCTGTCAGCGCAGTGGCGGAAATCCCGATCAGGAACAGACGGCGAGAAAGCAACTCGGAACCTCAATCAAAACGGGGGGTGTTGAGAATGTGGCGAGGGATCCCGCCTTCGACACTACCCATACCTTTGCTTACCTTAACATGGCACCAATGCGGCGGTTCCGTGTCGCAAAAATCCCAATCCTGCAAATGTTGCTCAAAAAGCACATGCGTACTGAGGCTAAAAGAAAAAGGCCAGCAGAGCCGGCCTTCTTCAAATTGGTGATGGAAAATTTAGCTGAAATTATTCAGCCGAATCATCCTTGGCAGCGGCCACGATTTCCTGACCTGTTGCCTGATCGACAACCTTCATGGAGAGGCGAACCTTACCGCGTTCGTCAAAGCCCAGAAGCTTGACCCAAACCTTGTCGCCTTCCTTGACCACATCGGTGGTCTTGGCAACGCGCTGGTCGGCCAGCTGGGAGATGTGCACGAGGCCATCCTTGGCGCCGAAGAAGTTCACGAATGCACCAAAGTCAGCGGTCTTAACGACAGTACCCTGGTAGATTGCGTTCACTTCTGGCTCGTCGGTGATCGAGCGGATCCACTTGATCGCAGCGTCGATCTGCGAACCTTCCGAAGACGAAACCTTTACGGTGCCGTCGTCTTCGATGTTGATCTTCGCGCCGGTCTTTTCCACGATTTCGCGGATAACCTTGCCACCGGTGCCGATCACTTCACGGATCTTGTCGGTTGGGATCTTGAGGGTTTCAATGCGCGGAGCAAATTCACCGACTTCACCACGGCTCTGGCTCAGGGCCTTGCCCATTTCGCCCAGAATGTGGATGCGGCCGTCCTTAGCCTGCGCCAGAGCGGTCTTCATGATCTCTTCGGTGATACCGGCGATCTTGATGTCCATCTGCAGCGAGGTGATGCCTTCTTCGGTCCCTGCGACCTTGAAGTCCATGTCGCCGAGGTGATCTTCGTCACCCAGAATGTCCGAAAGAACGGCGTACTTGTCGCCTTCCAGGATCAGCCCCATGGCGATACCGGCCACTGGACGCTTCATTGGAACGCCAGCGTCCATCAGTGCGAGCGAGGTGCCGCAAACGGTTGCCATCGAGGACGAGCCGTTCGATTCGGTGATCTCGGACACGATACGGATGGTGTATGGGAATTCTTCCAGCGATGGGCGGATCGGGTTGATCGCGCGCCAAGCCAGCTTGCCGTGACCGATTTCGCGACGGCCTGGGGAGCCCATACGACCAGCTTCACCTACCGAATATGGAGGGAAGTTGTAGTGCAGGAGGAAGTTTTCCTTGCGGGTGCCTTCGAGGCTGTCGATGAACTGTTCGTCATCGGCAGTACCGAGGGTTGCAACAACCAGCGCCTGAGTTTCACCGCGGGTGAACACAGCCGAACCGTGGGTGCGTGGCAGGATACCAACTTCGGAAACGATCGAGCGAACGGTCTTGGTGTCACGGCCGTCGATACGGCTGCCGGTGTCCAGAATGTTCCAACGAACGATCTTGGCCTGCAGGTTGTGAACGACTTCGCCGAGCGCTTCCTTGGACACTTCGCCAGCTTCGATCTTGGCAGCAAAAGCTTCCTTGACCTTGGTGTTGGCAGCGGCAACCGCAGCGTAGCGTGCAGCCTTTTCAGTGATCTGGTAAGCAGCGCGCAGGTCAGCTTCAGCAATCGTCAGAACTTCAGCTTCGAGAGCCGAGAAATCTGGCGGCGTGAATTCGCGTGGTTCCTTGGCAGCAAGTTCAGCCAGCTTGATGATCGCTTCGATCACCTGAGCCGATGCCTTGTGACCGAACATCACTGCGCCGAGCATGATTTCTTCCGAAAGCTCCTGAGCTTCCGATTCAACCATCAGAACGGCGTCCTGGGTGCCAGCCATGACGAGGTCAAGCTTGCTGTCCGCACGACGATCAACTGGCAGGTTCAGAACATATTCGCCATCGACATAACCAACGCGCGCAGCGCCGATTGGGCCCATGAACGGAACGCCGGAGATGGTCAGAGCAGCAGAAGCTGCGACCATGGCGAGCACGTCTGGGTTGTTTTCCATGTCGTGCTGGAGAACGGTGATGACGACCTGAGTTTCGAACTTGTAGCCATCTGGGAACAGTGGGCGGATCGGACGGTCGATGAGGCGCGAAACCAGGGTTTCGTTCTCGCTCGGACGGCCTTCACGCTTGAAGTAACCGCCTGGGATCTTGCCCGCGGCGAAGTACTTTTCCTGGTAGTTGACGGTCAGAGGGAAGAAGTCCTGGCCGGGCTTTGCGGTCTTAGCGCTTACCACGGTCGCGAGAACAACGGTTTCGCCCAGCGAGGCAATGACTGCACCGTCAGCCTGGCGAGCCATCTTACCGGTCTCGAGCGTAAGCGGCTGGCCGCCCCAGTTCAGCTCGACCTTGTGGTGGTCAAAATTGATCGACATGACTTGTCTTTCTGTTTTGCGGCAGAGCGGGAACGCGCGTGAGGCCTTCACGAGCGAACTCTACCGATGTGCCCGCACTGATGATGCACCCCATGTGCATGTCAGCTCAAAATCAGGCACTGGTTCTGTTGGCGGGTCAGAACATGGACAAGACAACGAGCAACTCCTCAGCGGAAGTGGCTGGTAATCCTGCCATGCTCCGGCATCGCCGGCCTAAAAGCACTTTCCGCCATATTGCGGGAGTTTGCTCTAAACTGCCCCGGAAAAGGGCAACCGGCGCGAGAGTTGCCTCACGCGCCGGAAGTTTTTTAGCGACGCAGGCCGAGCTTTTCGATCAGCGACTGGTAGCGCGCGCCGTCAACCTTCTTGAGGTAGTCGAGCAGGCTACGACGGGTCGAAACGAGCTTGAGAAGACCACGACGGGAGTGGTTGTCCTTCTTGTGGCCCTTGAAGTGTTCGGTGAGGTTCGCAATGCGTTCAGACAGAATCGCAACCTGCACTTCCGGCGAACCGGTGTCGTTTGCAGTGGTTGCGTATTCCTTGATGAGTTCTGCCTTGCGTTCTGCAGTAATCGACATCAGCTGTTCCTTTTCAGTTAGGAAAGTGGACGCCCCAACCAGGATGTCGTCCAGGTAGGGCCATGAAGGCAGGCCGTCTTGTCATGCAACAAGCCGCCAGCTGGGCGGACCTATAGGGCAAATAGGCCCAAAACACCAGAATTTATTGGGCTGCCAGCTGCTCCTCGGGTCGTGCCGCCGCAAAGGACGGGTCGAGTGCGGTGAGGGGGACATGAAATTGCCACTCAACCCCATCGGGATGCGCGATTCTTTCCACTTTTGCTCCCAGGGCTCCACCCACCATGGTGCGCAACACAATGGTGCCAAAGCCAGATCGGTCGGTCATCACCAGTTCCGAGCGCAGATACTCACGCCAGCGGATAAACAGCATGGAGTCTTTAATATCCCAGCTCAGCTTGAGCCGCCCACTTGGCTCATAAAAAGCGCCATAGCGCGTGGCATTGGTCGACAGCTCATGCAGCGCCATGCCCAAAATCTGCGCCCCTTGCGGGTTGATGCGCACCTCAGGCCCATCAATGGTCACGCGGTCCGCGTCGGGTGGCAGGAAAGGCCCCAATTGCTGGTCGACCAGTTCACTTAACATCACCCCAGCCCGACCATTGGCCAAGAGCAGGTCGGTCGAGCGCGCCAGACCCAAAATGCGTTTCTCAAGAGTCTGCACATAGGTGGGCAGATCGGTAGAGCCCCGCGCCGTTTGTTTGGCCATGGCGGCGATAACGGCCATTTGGTTCTTTGAGCGATGCGCCAATTCACGCATCAGGAAACGAATGTCGCGCTCGGCGGTTTGCCGTTGCTCAGAGGCGACCGCCAGCGTTTTCGACACCTCGGCAATTTCAGCAACAGGATAAGAGCGCGGATAGACCGTTTCGCCATGCCCAAGGCGTCTCGCGTCAACACTGAGCCCCTTGACCGAATGACGGATACGGCCAGCGATCAAAAAGGCGACGCCGGTTGAGGTCGCGGCGATGACGAGGGCCCAGATGGCCAATTGTTGCAGCGAGTCGGCCAGTGGCTTTTGCACATTGGCGGCGGAGGCCCACGCGACGATACGCCAGCCCGTGAGAGGCGAGCGCCACAGCACGCTCACCACATCTTCGCCGTCGTAGACCTCGCGTGAAAACCGCTCGTCGGGCAAATTGGATTGGTCTTGGCGCAGTGGCAGCGTCTCTGCGACCTCAAGGCCCGCGTCCAAGGTTGACGCCATCACCGCGTTGTTAAGGTCGATCAGGGCCGCGTGCCAGCCCTCGGGCAATTGGCGTGATTGCAGTGCTGGCGCAAGATCATCTGAATTTTGCGCCAGTCCCAAAAGCGCAACGCTTTCAGTCGTCTGGACAGGCAGCCACACACTGAACACATGCCGCCGCGAGGCGGCGCCCATGAAGAGGTTGGAAATCGCTGGGCGCCCGGTTTCGAGCGCCAAGGCTGCCGTCACCGGGTCGGCGGTTTTCGGCAGCTTTGTGCCAAAGGGCATGCGCGTGTTCAAAATCTGGTTGAACTCGTCGTCCGTGGCCAGAAGATATGTGCTCGTTCCCTGCAGCGCTTGGGTGGCGCGGGCGTGGAAGTTGATCAGGTCTTCGTCCTGCATGGCCTGTGTGGCGGCTAGAACGCGCAAAGTGGTCGCCATGCCAGCAACTTCACGGTCCACCGAATAGCCCATGGCCTGCACAGTGGCATTGATCAGTGTGTTGACCACAGCTTGTTGGGTATCGTTGCCGCGATTGATCAGCACGACCGAGACAGCAAAGGCGGGAATGAGGATCACCAGCACCAATGCATAGAGATAGGTGGCGATCGAGTGACCGCGATGGAATTTACCGAGCTTGGGCACTTTGTGTACCCCGGCGATTGCCATCCGATTATAGCCCCTGCATCAACTTAGTGTACGACGATCTGAACGCCTGCGCGCCAGCCTTGTTCCAAAACCACGCTTCGGATTACTCGCCTAACGCTATTGTCGTCGACCCATCGGCTAACCAACACCGTATATATACGCCGGAAATCAAACGATTAGTGCGAAGTGCAGACTGTGCCTGCTTGCAATAATCAGTACTTCTCTAACCGAGATAACCCGCAACTCGGCGTTCGGTTGCAGAGGCATGGCATGAATTGTTTGGCTCTGCTAAAGAGCCACCATGACCCAGACTATGATCCCGAGCGCACCCAAGCGGGTGTTCATCAAGACTTATGGCTGTCAGATGAATGTCTATGACAGCGATCGCATGGCCGACGCCTTGGCGCCGCACGGTTATACGCCGACGCAAGAGCTTGCTGAGGCCGATCTGGTGCTGCTCAACACTTGTCACATCCGCGAAAAAGCCTCGGAAAAGGTCTTCTCCGAACTTGGTCGCCTGCGTGAATTGCAGGATGAAAAGCGCGCCGCTGGCAGCGATATGATGATCGGTGTTGCCGGTTGCGTGGCGCAGGCCGAGGGCGAAGAAATTGCCCGCCGCGCGCCCGTGGTCGATCTGGTCTTTGGTCCGCAGGCTTACCACCGCCTGCCTGAAATGCTCTCGCAGGTCGAATCGCGCAAGCATCTGCACCCCTCGCTCAAGCGCGCCGTCATCGACACTGACTTCCCCGAAGAAGATAAGTTCGCGCATCTTCCTGCTGCCAAAAAAGAAGTGATGGTTGCGCGCGGCCTCACCGCTTTCCTTACTGTGCAGGAAGGCTGCGATAAGTTCTGCTCCTTCTGCGTTGTGCCCTATACGCGTGGCGCTGAAGTGTCCCGTCCGGTCTCCCAGGTGCTCGACGAAGCCCGTCGTCTGGTCGACGCCGGCGTCAAGGAAATCACCCTGCTGGGCCAGAACGTCAACGCCTACCACGGCACCGATGCCGCGGGTCGCGATGTGGGCCTTGGCGCACTGGTCTATCTCCTCGCCGAAATTTCTGGCCTTGAGCGTCTGCGCTACACCACCAGCCATCCCCGCGACATGGACGATGCGCTGATCAATGCGCACCGTGATCTGCCGCTTCTCATGCCGTACTTGCACCTGCCGGTTCAGTCCGGTTCGGATCGCATTTTGAAGGCGATGAACCGCAAGCACACGCGCGATGAATATCTCGCGCTCATTGAGCGCATCAAAACGGCGCGCCCAGACATGGCGATGTCCGGCGACTTTATCGTCGGCTTCCCCGGTGAAACCGATCAGGATTTCGAGGACACTCTCGATATCATCCGCCAGACCAATTACGCCTCGGCCTATTCGTTCAAATACTCGACCCGTCCCGGCACGCCGGGCGCAAATCTGGGCGATCAAATCGCCGAAGAGGTCAAAACCGAGCGCCTCCATCGCCTGCAAGAGCTGGTCAATCAGCAGACCACCGACTTCCACGCCTCCATGATCGGCAAAACTCTGCCGGTTCTTATCGAGCGTGTTGGTCGTCAGGCCGGTCAGATTGGCGGTCGCTCGCCCTATCTGCAAGCGGTTCACCTCGATGGCAGCCCAGATCTCATCGGCAATATCCATCAGGTCGAGATCATCGGCACTATGACCAATTCGCTCGTCGGGCGCTTGGCCCAAAGCTAGTCCTCTATTCTCTCCCCGCTCGCGGTGGCTCTCACCTCTCCCCAGCGGGGAGAGGTCGACCAGCGGCCGGGTGAGGGGGGCTTAGGCGCGCCGCGCAAACGCAAGTTTCGCCAAGTGTCAGCCCTTGCTTTGAGATAAAACTGTCACCAAATACTTGAAGACAGCGAACGCAAATTCACCTAGCGTCGTTATGTGTTGGCGACGCAGCCCGCGGCGCCTCCTTTGGGAGCCGAGAAAGTTTGAGCAGGCATTTGTCACCATCAGCAGATAACGCCCTCGCATCACAACTCGAACTCGCCTTTGACGATAATCGCCTTGCTTCACAGCTCTATGGTGATTTCGACCAAAACCTCGCCCTCGTTGAACAACGTCTTGCCGTCACGGCCACGCCGCGCGGCAATCATGTGTTGCTCAAGGGCGCAGCGTCTAAGGTTGATCAGGCGCGTCGCGTGTTGGAATCTCTTTACGCCGGTCTTGAAGAAGGTCGCCGCGCCGATATTGGCGATGTCGATGCGGTCATCCGCATGATCGAGACCGAAGACAGCCAGCTCACGCTGCCGTCCTTGGAAAAGAAGGGCAAGGTGCGCATGGCGCAGATTGCCACGCGCAAATCCACCATCGTTGCCCGAACCCCAGCGCAAGACGCCTATATGCGCGCCATGGAGCGCAGCGAATTGGTTTTTGGTGTCGGCCCTGCCGGTACCGGTAAAACCTATCTCGCCGTCGCCCACGCTGCCTCTCTTCTTGAGCGCGGCGACATCAATCGCATCATCCTCTCGCGCCCGGCGGTGGAAGCGGGCGAACGCCTCGGCTTCTTGCCCGGCGATATGAAGGATAAGGTCGATCCTTATCTGCGCCCGCTCTATGACGCGCTGCACGATATGATGAAGCCTGAAAACGTCGAGCGCTGCATTGCCTCGGGCATTATTGAAGTTGCCCCGCTCGCCTTCATGCGCGGTCGTACGCTGTCCAATGCCGTCGTCATTCTCGACGAAGCGCAAAACACCACATCGATGCAGATGAAGATGTTCCTCACGCGTTTGGGTGAGAACTCTAAGATGATCGTCACTGGCGATCCGACACAGGTCGATCTACCGCGTGGTGAAAAATCGGGCCTCGTGGAAGCAGTTCACCTCCTCGACGGTGTGGAAGGCGTTCACATTTCCCGCTTTGGTGACAAGGATGTGGTTCGCCATGCGCTTGTCGGCCGCATCGTCCGGGCCTATGAGGCTGATACTGCGCGCCGTCTGGCCAAGCAGAATGCTGCCGAAGGACAATCGAACTGACTACTCTGCCTCTTGAAGTGGCCATCATCCGCAATGCGGATGGTTGGCCAGACCATTTTGACGAACTCGCTGAAAAGGCGGTGTTTGCGGCCCTCGCTGGCGCCAAAGCGCGCCTCAAAGGGCCTGCCGAAATATCTGTTGTTTTCACCGATGATGAAGAACAACGAGAATTAAACGCCGAGTGGCGTGGCAAAGACTCCTCGACAAATGTTCTCAGTTTTCCGCAAATCGAGCCATTTGGGCCGGTCTTCGGTATTTTGGGTGACATTACGCTGGCGCGAGAAACTCTTGAGTTAGAAGCAAAAGATCTGGGCAAGAGCCTCGAAGATCATTTCACCCACCTAATGGTGCATGGATTTCTGCATATTTTGGGTTATGATCACATCGAGGAAGAGGAAGCTCTTCAAATGGAACGGTTGGAAACCCAGATATTGGCCCGGCTCGGTATTGCCGATCCTTACGCCGATTAAAGGTGATGCAACCCATTTTTGGATGGGCCATTTCGTCCGAAGGTAACAGAAGCCGCATATGCGGCAGGCATGATGAACGACAGCGACAGTAAAAACGCCTCGCGGGTGGCAGATAACCCTGAACCTCCTTCTAGTACCGCCTCCGCTTCACGGGGGCCTAACTTGTGGAGCCGCCTTAAGGGCCTTATGCCCCTGAAGTCGGTCTCGTTGCGCGACGACTTACAAGTCGCGTTAGAGGAGCCGAGAACCGCCGACGCTGGCGATTTCTCGGATAGTGAGCGCGTTATTCTCCAGAACGTGCTCAAGCTTTCAAAAGTCTCTGTGGACGACGTCATGGTCGAACGCTCGGATATCCATGCGGTATCGGGCGATATCAACCTGGGCACGCTCTTGGCCAAGTTCCGCCAAGTGGGTCACTCCCGTCTGCCGGTCTACGAGGAAGGCTTGGACGATATTAAGGGCTTCATCCACATCAAGGACGCTCTGGCCAAAATCACTGAGCCAGTGAGTGATCCGGAAAAAGATGTCCCGGTTAAGCTTTTGTCCGCAGCGCTCAAAACGCGCATCGATAAGCTCGGCATTATGCGCTCGGCCATGTTTGTGCCGACCTTTATGCCCGCAGCCGATCTCTTGCAGTCCATGCGCGCCAGCCGTACCCACATGGCCATCGTCGTCGATGAATACGGCGGCACTGATGGTCTGGTGACCATTGAAGATCTGCTCGAAGCCGTCGTTGGCGAGATCGAAGACGAACACGACGTTGCCGAGGCCGCTTTGATTCGTCGCGTCGGTGATGATCTCTTCATCGCCAATGCCCGTGCCGAATTGGAAGATGTGCGTAAGCTCATTGGCCCCGATTTCGACCCCGTCGAATATGCCGAAGCGGTGGACACCATTGGTGGCCTCGTTTTCGATATTGCCGGTCACGTTCCCAAGCGTGGCGAACGCGTGTCGGGTAATGGTCCGCTCGAAGGCTTTGAGTTTGAAATTCTGGCGGCCGACAGCCGTCGTATCAAACGCCTACGCATTCGCCGCAAGCGCGCCGATGATGCGCCAGAACCTCTGGCCATCACCGACCAGCGCCCCGCCGAAGAAAAAATGGCAGCGGAATAATCTTAAAGGCAGCCCCCGGGCTGCCTTTTCTTTTGGCGATTAAGTCGCCCCCATCACCAGCCCAGTCCCTCCCCCGCCTTCGGGGGAGGTTAGGTGGGGGTATTTAAGCCTCGCGCAACATCGCCTCCCTCCCCCTTGAGGGGAGGGACCGAGGGTGGGGGGATAAAACAAAAAAAGGGGCAGCCCAAGCCGCCCCCTTCCCAAAATCCAAAACCTCAAAAATTATCGCGTGGCCCACTCTAGCAAACTCGCGAGCCCCACAAACGGCACCCCAGCCCGCTCCGACAGCCCCGAAGCGCATGTCGACACAGTGGAAACACCCACGGTGCAATTTGCCGGAACATCATTCTTCACCCGGCGCGTTGCGTGTTCATTCAACTCAGGAATGAACAGCCCCTTGTCACCCGCATAACCGCAGCAGGTAATCGAGCTCAAAACCGCCAGTTTTTCGGCACACGCTTGTGCCACAGTTTCCGTCGCTGGCTGTTCGGCCAAGCGCTGCGCCGAGCAATTGTGATGCACGGCAACCACCGGCAAACGCTGCGTAATCGTCAATCGCGGCAGCACATGGCTGACGAGATACTGCGCACTATCGGCAACTGGCGCCTCTCCCGGAAACTCCTTGAGATGCTTGGCGCAGGTGGAGGCGTCCGTCACTACATTGAGCTCCCCGCCATGCGAGAGGCGGGATAGCTCCTCGTTGAGCGCACCGCCCACGCGTTTGGCTTCCTCAGGGAAACCCTTGGATTGGAACGGCTGACCACAGCATTGCCCGGTGAGTTTTTCCGGAACGACAACCTCGAAACCGGCGCGCTCCAGCAGTGCCATCATGGCGTCCTGCGTCGAGAGGAAACCATGTTCGGTTTTCGGCGCACCAAACATGCGGCTTGGGCAGGCTGGGAAATAGACGATCTTTTCCCGTGCTGGCTGGGTGATCGGAACCGGGAAGCCCGTGTTGCGCGGGTCTTGCCGATTGTCCCGCGCCTTTGGCGTTCCCGTGCCGTGATGCAGCGCCCGCGACACGCGCGGAATGCGGTTGCCGGTCAGTTTACGCGCCGTATCGGTTATGGCTTCCACGGCACGGCTCGGCACGACGGCGCGCGCGCCATCGGCCACGGCAAGGCCGACCCGCATCCCCGTTTCGATTGTCGCCAGATTGCCCGCAACAAATTTGGCGACGGAATGGGCCGTGCCGCCACGACGCCGGGCGCGTTCGCCCATCACCATAGTGCCGGTTTCAATGCCGACAGGGCAGCGCAGCGCGCAAAGATTGCATCCCGCGCAGGTGTCGAGCCCGGCATATTGGAAGTCCGCCTCGAACTTTTCCAATCGTGCCGGATCTTCCCCACTCACCCGCATCCGCGCCCGTTCGCGGGTCACCGCAATACGCTGGCGCGGGGTGAGCGTCAGATGGTGGCTTGGGCAGGCTGGTTCGCAGAACCCGCACTCAATACACATGTCCACGAGGCCATCGGCCTGTGGCATCAATTTGAGATGCTGCACATGCGCTTTCGGGTCAGCGTTGAGAATGACCCCAGGGTTCAGCATGGTTTCGGGATCAAAGATCGCCTTGATGTCCTGCATCAACCCATAGGCTTTTTTGCCCCAGGCAATCTCAACGAAGGGGGCAATCGCGCGCCCCGTGCCATGCTCGGCCTTGAGCGAGCCGTTGTAACGCACCGACACCAGATCCGAGAGCGCCTGATTAAACAGGTCAAACTTTTCCGCAGCGCCCGGCACGGCAAAATCATCGCCCATCAGGAAGTGCAGATTGCCCGCCAGCGCATGGCCGAAAATGATCGCATCTTCATAGCCGTGCTCGTCGAGCATCGCCCGAACATCGGTGACAAAATCCGCGAGCTTTTCAATTGGCGCAGCAATGTCTTCCGTCATTAGGGTGGTGCCCTGAGGACGGGTCGCCCCAGCCGTTGTGAAGAAGCCCTTGCGGATGTCCCAGAAGGCGTGGCTCAAATGTTGGTCGGTCGAGAAATTGAGATGCGTCGCCCCGTGCCGGGCTAGCAATTCCTCGGTTTTTTGCACCTCAGCAAACAGCGTTGCCTCGTCCGGCGCGGTGACATCGATCAGCACGGCAGGCGAATGCTCGGTCAGCCAAGGCAAAATGCTGGCCATTGCCGGCACGTGTTCCACCGTCGCCAAAGCGCGGCGCTCGATATATTCGGCGGCGTTGACGCCAACCGTCAGCTGCACCCCGCCATTGGCCATTTCGATAATGGCGCGACCAGCCGATTGCGCGTCGGGGAAGGGGATCATGCCCGTTGACTTAAACGGATGCTCGGGCACGGTGTTGTAAGTCACCTCGGAAACAAAGCCGAGCGTGCCTTCCGAACCCACCATGAGGTGGATGAGAATATCGAGCGGATCGTGATAGTCGACCAGCGCATTGAGCGAATAGCCGACCGTGTTCTTAATCCGGTATTTTTCGCGGATCAGCGCCACCAGCTCCGGATCATCCATCACCACATGGTGCAGAGAATGGATTTTCTCGAGCATTGCCGCATGGCTTTTACGGAAGGCGGCGCAGCTCTCCGCGTCCCCTGAGTCCAGCATGGTGCCATCGGTCAGAACGATGCGCAGGCGGTCCATGGTGTAATACGTGTTCTGCGCCACACCGCAGCACATGCCCGAGGAGTTATTGCTGACCACGCCGCCGATTTTTGCCGTGGCTTGGCTTGCCGGATCTGGGCCGATCTTTTTGTTAAAGGGCTTTAGCGCTTTGTTGGCTTCGGCCACGATCACCGCTGGCCCGAGCGTGATTTTCTCCGCGCCGGGGTGAATGGAGAGCTTTCGCCACCCGTCGCCCAAAACCGCCAGCACACCATCGGTGATGGCCTGGCCGGAGAGCGATGTTCCCGCCGCGCGGAAGGTCACGGGCAGGCCTTCAGCCCGCGCCGCTTTGTAGACCGCGCGCACATCATCTTCCGAATTGACGAAAACCACGACAGCCGGGATCAGGCGATAGCTGCTCGCGTCCCCGCTCCAAGCGTAGGTCATCAACGGGTCGGTGAAAATATTGCCCCGCACCTCGGATTTGAGACGCTGAGCCACCCGCTCGCCGGCGGCAAGGCGCTCGGGCGTGGGGGCTTGGGGTTGGGTGGAGTAGTTTGGGGCCTGGTACATAATTATAGCGCTAACATGTCAGAAGCACCCTGTGGAGGGTTTTCAATATTACCTTTGGTTTACGCCTCGCCGGTCCATGCGGGAAGTACGGCGTGGCACGCTTTGGTGATGCGTTCTATGAGTTCTTCTATGCGCTCTTCGCCGCGTCTCTCCCGCAGCACATAAATGCCGCTGATCGCGCGTCGCGGCTCGTCCGCTTGGTCCACCTCAAATAGCCCTTTGGCCTTGAGATCGTCGCACAGCACATTGGTGTGCAGCAATACGGCGTCGGTCGCCAAGGCGTAGTCAATGCAGGCCGCCAGTGAGTTCGATCGAAACGCAAACCGGGCGCGATCAAAGATCGTCTCCACCCGCGTGCGCCGCAGGGTTGGGTCGAGAAATCGCTCGTGCCGGCTTTCGGCAATGGCGGTCGTGACCAGCGCGAATTGGTCGATCTCGCTGGCCGATCGTGCCTGTCCCAAAAGCGGATGCCCTTCATGGGCGAAGAAGGCGTTGTAAACCTTAGCGAGGGGAATGAAATCTGTGCCCACCGATGGGCTCAATCCATCGATTTCATGGGCCAGAAACATCGAAATATCGCCTGAAAGCATTTGGTCGAGCAGCCGCAGCTGATTGCCTAAGCTCACCTGCACGGGCGATCGTGGAAATTCTTTTTCATAGTCGAGCACCATGTCGCGTAAAAACAGCGACCACCATGAATAGCCCGACCCGATCGACACCCCGCGCTGCACGCCCCGTTGCTGATCGCTGATCACCTTGAGAGTATTATCGTAGATGCGGCTCATCATCCGCGCGTTTTCATAAAGCGTTTCCCCGTAGCGGGTGAGCCTTACCCCGCGTGAGCTCCGCTCAAACAGCGCCGCGCCGATACTCTCTTCGAGCTTGCGCATGTTGAAGGTCAATGTCGGTTGTGTAATCAGCAGGTTTTGTGCCGCTCCAGACAGTGAACCGGCATCCGCAACTGCCATGAATTGGGTGAGTAGCTTATCCATCGCCTCCTCCGGCTATAGACTGTTTCTATAATACGCAGGAAATTTCGTAGTTTTCCTAGCGATTTTTTTGGGTCACTGTCTCCTTAATCTGACGCGGTCGAAGAGCCGCGCATGAGGGAGAGGAATTTCACCAATTCGTTCACATGGCCTGTCTGTGGAATTTCGCGCCTAGCGCGATTCTTCCATACAAGACATTGCCCAGCCGGATTTGGACGTGTAACGTTCGTAAATAGCTGGCAAGGCGCACAAAGCCTGCCCGATTATACCTCGGGCGGTGGCGAGCAAGGCAGAAACGGAAATGGGTTCGTTCTTCTTCATCTTGTAACCAGTTAGTGACTTAGCGACGGGAGGTCGCTGGTCATTCGCCAATCTCACTCCGGGATTGTGCACTTTGGGAGGATAAATATGACTATTCGTCTCGATAGACGTCAGTTTCTTATGGGCTCGTCCGCTCTCGCCGCTGCTGGCGCTCTGGGTCTGAGCCCAGCCTTCGCACAAAGCGCGGGCCTGCGTCAGTTCTTCTGGGGCGGTCAGGCGCGCGCCGACCGTACCTATGGCGTCAACGACCTGTTCAAGGCCGCCAATGGCGCAGAGGTTGATTCCAGCTTCCTCGGCTGGGGCGATTACTGGCCAAAGCTGGCCACTGAAACCGCAGGCGGTAATTCGCCAGACATCGTTCAGATGGACTATCGCTTCATCGTTGAATACGCCAAGCGCGGCGCCATTGCTCCGCTCGACGAATATGTCGGCAATCAGCTCAAGCTCGATGGCTTTGATGCTGACCAGCTCGAAGGCGGCAAGGTCGACGGCAAGCTCTACGGTATTTCGCTGGGCGCCAACTCCGTGGCCCAGCTGGTCAACGTCGCAGCTTTTGAAGAAGCCGGTATCGATCTGCCGAACCGCGACACCACCTATGATGACATCCGCGCCATGGGCGAGGCATTCCTCTCCAAGAACATCCGCGGTGGCATTCGCGTTATCGCTGACGGTTCGGGCTCCGAGCCAATGCTCGACAACTGGCTCCGCCAGAAGGGCCTCGCCCTCTACACCGCTGATGGCAAGCTCGGCTTTGATGCCGACGCAGCGATCGAATGGTTCACATTCTGGAACCAGATGCGCGCCGACAAGATCTGCGTTGACGCCGAAACTCAGGCGCTCGACACCAATGGTCCGCTCGAAACAACCATGGTCGTGATGGGCAAGTCGGCCATGATGCCGTCGAACTCCAACCAGCTCGTGGGCTTCCAGGCACTGATGACCGACAAGGTCACCATCACCAGCTATCCGCGTATTGCAGCGGGTGTTGGCGGCGGTCACTACCGCAAGCCATCCATGTTCTTCTCCATCGGCGGCTCGTCCAAGAACAAGGAACTGGCAGCTGAGTATCTCTCCTACTTCATCAACGATCCTGAAGCAGGCAAGATTCTCGGCGTCGAACGCGGCATTCCGTGCATTCCGGGCGTTCGCGAAGCCATTGCGCCGACCCTGAATGAACAGGATCAGATCGCACTCGATTTCGTTGCCAACCTTGGCGATCTCTTGGGCGCTCTGCCTCCTCCTCCACCAGCCGCTGCTGGCGAAATCGACATCTCCGTGCTGCGTACGCTCAGCCAGGAAGTCGCTTTCGGCGCACGCACGCCAGAAGACGCCGGCCAGTATTTCGTCACTGAAGCAAGTGCCGTTCTGGCGCGTCAGGCCTAAAACCTAGGGGACCGTATATGGCCACGCAGGTTGATACGAAACATATGACTTCGGCAGCCCGCGTGGCCGCCCCATCGGTGTGGCGGGGGATATGGGAAAACCATGCCCCCGGCTACCTCTTCCTTTTGCCTTGGTTCATCGGCTTTTTGGGCCTGACCATCGGGCCGATTCTGACGTCTCTCTATCTCAGCTTTACCCATTTCGATCTGCTCACCGCCCCGCGCTGGGCTGGGCTCGATAACTACACGCGCATGTTCACCAACGATCCGAAGTTTGCCGCCTCTATGCGCGTCACCTTCGTCTTCGTCATCTTCTCGGTGCCGCTCAAGCTCGCCTTTGCGCTCGGCGTCGCCCTGCTGCTCAATCGCGGCATGAAGGGGCTCTCGATCTATCGCGCGCTGTTTTATCTCCCGAGCCTTTTGGGTGCCTCCGTTGCCATCGCCATTCTCTGGCGTCAGATTTTTGCCGGCAATGGTCTGGTCAATCAGGTCCTCGCCAATTTCGGCATCGAAGGCCCAAGCTGGATTTCCAATCCAAACACCTCGCTGTGGACGCTGATTATTCTGGCCGTCTGGCAGTTTGGCTCGCCCATGATCATCTTCCTCGCTGGGCTTCGTCAGATCCCGCAGGATATGTATGAGGCGGCAAGCCTTGATGGTGCGTCCCGCTGGCGTCAGTTCTGGAAGATCACCCTTCCCATGCTGACCCCGGTGGTGTTCTTCAACGCCATTATCCAGACCATTGAAGCCTTCAAGAGCTTCACCCCGTCCTTCATCATCTCGGGCGGCACAGGCGGTCCGATCAACTCGACCCTGTTTTACACGCTCTATCTCTACAACGAGGCCTTTGGCTTCTTCCGCATGGGCTATGCTTCGGCGCTCGCTTGGGTGCTGCTGATCATCGTCGCTGCGTTTACCGCCTTCTCGTTCCTCACCTCAAAGTTCTGGGTGCACTATGACGACTGATGCAGACCGTCTCACCGTCGTGACCTCGACGTCACCGACCCGCAAACGCATCATGTCGGTTGTGGCGCATGGCTTGCTGATCACTGCGTCGATCATCATGCTCTACCCCTTGCTATGGCTTCTGGCGGCCTCTTTCCGCCCGGAGAACGAGATCTTCACCTCGGGCATTTCGGTGCTGCCGAGCCTGAATTGGAGCATTGATAGCTACTTCCGTGGCTGGAATGGGTTGCGCGTTGGCTTTGGCCAGCTCTTCCTCAATTCCTTTGTCATCTCGGGCCTGTCGGTGATCGGCAATGTCATGGCCTGCTCGCTGGCCGCATTTGCCTTTGCGCGCCTTGAGTTCTTTGGCCGCAACTTCTGGTTCGCCATGATGCTGATGACTCTCATGCTGCCCTATCAGGTCACCCTGATCCCGCAGTATGTGATGTTCCTCAACATGGGCTGGGTGAACAGCTTCCTTCCCCTCGTCGTGCCAAAATTCTTGGCCGCCGACGCCTTCTTCATCTTCCTGATGGTGCAGTTCTTCCGTGGCATCCCCAAGGAGCTTGATGAAGCCGCGCGTATGGACGGGGCAGGGCCGTGGCGCATCTATTGGAAGATTCTTCTTCCCTTGAGCACGCCGGTTCTGGCGACCGCCGCGATCTTCACCTTCATCTGGACCTGGGACGATTTCTTTGGCCCGCTGATCTATCTTTCCGATCTGCGCCAATACACCGTCATGCTCGGCCTGCGCACCTTCGTCGATAGTACCGGCCAGTCCGACTACGGCGGCATGTTCGCCATGAGCGTCCTCGCTCTGGTGCCGATCTTCGTCTTCTTCCTCGCCTTCCAGCGCCTCCTCATCGAGGGCATTGCCACCACCGGCATGAAGCGCTGATCGCGGACCTAAATTGCACAGGAGCGGCCACACCCGCCGCTCCTTCCAGACCAAATTGAATTGAGGGTTCTCCTCCAATGACGATTAAGTTTGCAGCCATCGGCGTCAACCACGCCCATATTTACGGGCAGGTCGATTGCCTCAAGCGCGCTGGTGCGCAGTTTGTTGGCTTCTATTCGGCTGAAGACGACCTCGCCGCCACTTTTGGCGCGAAATATCCCGAAGCGCCGCGCGTGTCCGATCCGGCCGTCCTGCTCGAAGACCCGTCCATTCAGATCATCACAACCGCCGCAATTCCCGGCGACCGCGCCGAGATCTGCCTCGCCGCCATGCGCCACGGCAAAGACGTGCTCACTGACAAGCCGGGCATGATTTCCTTTGCCCAGTTCGACGAGATCCGCCGCGTCCAAAAGGAAACAGGCCGCATCTTCTCTGTGCTTTATTCCGAGCACTTTGAAGTTCCGGCAGCGGTGGAAGCAGGCAATCTCATTGCGTCTGGCGCCATCGGCAAGGTGGTCAACACCATCGGCATGGGCCCGCATTCTTTGCGCCTCAACAATCGCCCCGATTGGTTCTTCACCCGCAATCGCTACGGCGGCATTTTGTGTGACATCGCCAGCCACCAGTTCGAGCAGTTTTTGTTCTTCTCTGGCGCCATGGATGGCGAAGTGGTGTCTGCTTCCGTTGCCAACCGCAATAACCCACACCGTCCGGGCCTCCAGGATGTTGGCGATGCTCACGTCCGCACGCAAAACACTACCGGCTATGTCCGCGTTGATTGGTACACCCCTGAAGGTCTCCCCACTTGGGGCGATGGACGCCTGACCATTTTAGGCACTGAGGGCTATATCGAGTTGAGGAAATACGTCGATATCGACGGCAAGCCCGGCGATAACCACCTCTTCCTCGTCGATAAAAAGGGCGTCCACTACAAGGATTGCTCTGGCGTCGAGCTGCCCTTTGGCCGCCAGTTCCTCGACGACGTGCGCAATCGCACCGAAACTGCCATGCCACAAGAGCGCTGCTTTAATGCCATGAAAATGGCCCTCAATGCTCAAAATCTGGCCGAGCAAGGCACGGAGTGGGCCCAATGAGCCGCGTCTATAATGTTGCCGTCGTCGGCATGGGCATTGGCCGCAGCCACATTGTCGAAGGCTATCTGACCAATCCCGACAAGTTCAAAGTCTTGGCGCTATGCGACCTCAACACCGAGCGCATGAATGCGGTGGGCGACGAGTTCGGCATCGAACGTCGCATCACCAATTTTGATGATCTGCTCACCATGGCCGACGTTGATATTATCGACGTCTGCACCCCACCCATGCTGCACCACCCGATGACGCTGGCCGCCCTCAAGGCGAACAAGCACGTCATCTGCGAAAAGCCGCTGGTTGGCTCGCTCGCGCAGGTCGATGAAGTCATCGCCGCCGAAGCCCAGTCAAAAGGCCGCCTCATGCCGGTCTTCCAATATCGATTTGGCGATGGCGTCGAACAGGCAAAAACCATCATCGACGCTGGCATTGCCGGAAAGCCTTATGTCGGCACCGTCGAAACCCTCTGGCGTCGCGGCTCCGATTATTACGCCGTGCCATGGCGCGGTAAGTGGGCCACCGAGCTCGGTGGCGTGCTCATGACCCACGCCATTCACCCCCATGACATGTTCACCTATCTCATGGGCGATGTGTCTCGTCTCTTTGGTCGCGTTGCCACCCGCGTCAACGACATTGAAGTCGAAGATTGCGTCTCCGCTTCCGTCGAAATGGCGAGCGGCGCTCTGGGAAGCTTTACGGCAACCCTTGGCTCCTCCACCGACATTTCGCGCATTCGTCTGGCGTTTGAAAACGTCACCTTCGAAAGCGATCACGCGCCTTACAATCCCGGCGACAAGCCGTGGAAGATCGAGCCGCGCAATCCAGAAACGGCCGCCAAGATCGAAGCTCTACTAAAGGATTGGAAGCACGTCCCGTCGCGTTTCCAAACGCAGATGGCGCGCTTTTACGTTGCGCTAGAAACCAATGGCCCGCTGCCCGTCACTAGTGCCGACTCCCGTCGCGCGCTGGAACTGGTCACGGCCTTTTACCACTCGTCTTCAACCCATACTGAGGTTGAACTTCCCCTCCGCCCCGATCACCCGCTCTATCAGAGCTGGGTTCCGGCCGCATTCCGCTAACAGGGAGATCCATTATGGCAACCAGCATCGAACTGCGGCAGATTAAAAAGGCCTATGGCGAAGTCCCGGTCATTCACGGCGTTGACCTCACCATCGAGCCAGGACAGTTCACCGTCTTCGTTGGCCCCTCCGGCTGCGGCAAGTCCACCCTACTGCGCATGATCGCGGGCCTTGAGCCGATCACTGGCGGGGACCTCATCATCGATGGTCAGCGCATGAACGACGTGCCCGCTGCCAAGCGCGGCATCGCCATGGTGTTCCAGTCCTATGCGCTTTATCCGCATATGTCGGTCTATCAGAACCTAGCCTTTGGTCTTGAAACCGCGCGCATGCCCAAGGCCGAGATCGAAAAGCGGGTGCAGCAGGCGGCGGCGATCCTCAAGATCGAGCCGCTCCTCAAGCGCAAGCCAAAGCAGCTCTCAGGCGGTCAGCGCCAACGCGTCGCCATTGGCCGGGCTATTGTACGCGAGCCAAAGATCTTCCTCTTTGACGAACCGCTGTCCAACCTCGACGCCGAACTGCGCGTTGCCATGCGCGTGGAGATTGCAAAACTCCACAACGACCTTGGCAACACCATGATCTACGTGACCCACGATCAGGTCGAAGCCATGACCATGGCCGACAAGATCGTGGTTCTGCGCGCGGGTATTCTGGAACAGGCCGGCGCGCCGCTAGATCTTTATAACAATCCGCGAAACCTCTTCGTGGCCGGGTTCATCGGTTCGCCGAAAATGAACTTCCTCACCGCCACAGTTGAGAACGGTGCCGTCAAAGCTGCGGGGTCCTCCCTGCTCCTCGGCCGCGACGTCACCGGAACCAAAACTCTGGGCATTCGCCCTGAGCACATCACCATCTCGGAAGGCAGCGGCATCAAGTTCGCCGACGTGCGCGTCGACCTCATCGAGAACCTCGGCGGCCAAACTGTGGTCTATGCCACCACCTCCGATGGTGAAGCGCTCACGGTCGTTCTCGAAGGCCAGCGCGCGGTCGCAATGGGCGCGACGGTCACCCTCTATCTCGATCCGAGCAAGGTTCACGTCTTCGACGAAGCTGGAAACGCCATAAGCCAATCCTAGGCCCCTCCACAGGCCCAAAAGTGCCAGCCAAAAGCCCCGTGTATGCCCATACACGGGGCTTTCTTTTTGGTGTTAGGGCAGGTCACGGACCTTGGGTTCACGCGCCCAATGACGCACCGGGCCAACCGAGATCAGCTCCTCAATCGGCACAACGCCCTCGTCTTTTTCAACGCGAGCGGCATCGAGCAAGATTTGTGTCCCCTTGCAGTGGGCAATGGTTTTGCAATGCGCGAACGCGTCCATAAACCATTGAATTGCCGCACCATTTTTGAGCAGCTTTTCGGCAGCGTCTGGCATGAGGATTGACGCCACAGCATCAAAAATCACCGCAGGCGAACCCTCAAGTTTTCCATCAGCCTTGAGCGTCCCCCCCTTAACCGGAATACCGCCAACCTTAGGCGCGACCAAAAACACAGTCCCGCCAGCGCCTTCGATATCGCTTTTCAGCTGATCAATACTGGCCTTATCCGACCCTTCGGCGAACAAAATGCCAATCTTACGCCCTTCAAAAGTCTTCTTCGCCTGCTTTTGGATCGAGAGCGCGTCCGATGTGCCAAGGTCCACAGGCTCTCTAGCCGCCTTGGATTTTGCGGGCAAATCCATCGCGAGGCCCGCGGCGACACGTTTGGCTAACCCCTCGTCAATATTGCGCAAATTGCTCATGACGCGGACACGCACATGCTTCAGCGTCACCTTTGAGAGCTCGAACACAATCGCGTCGATGAGATGGGCCTGCTCATTCTCCGTCTGGCTTTTGAAGAACAAGCGCGCCTGCGAATAGTGATCCGCGAACAAATCCGCGCGCATGCGAAGCTTCTCGGTCGGATCGTTGCGCTCGCCATTCTCGGCGAGCGTTGTAAAACCGCTGTCGAGAGAAGCCCTTGGCCCGGAGTTCTCCCCGGCCTCGTAAAGGCTGTTAGGTTCATAATTCGCGCGACCCTTAGGTACGAGCGTTTGCATCATGCCGTCGCGTTGGAAATTATGGAAAGGGCACTTTGGAGCGTTGATCGGGATCTGGTGGAAATTCGTCGTGCCCAAACGCGATTTTTGCGTGTCGAGATAGGAGAACAACCGGCCCTGGAGCAGCGGGTCGTTTGAGAAATCAATGCCGGGAATTAGATTGGATGGCAAAAAGGCCACCTGCTCGGTTTCGGCAAAGAAATTGTCGACGTTCCGATTGAGCGTCATACGGCCAATGATCTCGACCGGAACCTCCTCTTCCGGAATAAGCTTGGTGGCGTCGAGCACGTCATAAGGCTGTTTGGCGGCCCATGCTTCGTCAAAAACCTGCACACCCAAATCCCATTGCGGGAAGTCGCCACCGTCAATTGCTTCAAACAGGTCTCTGCGATGGAAGTCTGGATCAGCCCCGGCTAATTTCACTGCCTCGTCCCAAGTCGTTGATTCAATTCCTAAAACTGGCTTCCAGTGGAATTTTACAAACGTGCCTTCACCCTTGGCATTGACGAAGCGGAAGGTGTGGACACCAAAGCCTTCGATCATCCGCAAGGACCGTGGAATGCCGCGATCCGACATAGCCCACATAATCATATGGCTGGTTTCTGGCATCAGGCTCACCCAGTCCCAGAACGTGTCATGGGCGGAGGCGGCCTGCGGATAACCCCGATCCGCTTCCATCTTAACGCTATGAACCAAATCAGGAAATTTCATTGCGTCCTGAATAAAGAACACCGGAATGTCGTTGCCGACGAGGTCCCAATTACCCTCTTCCGTATAGAGTTTGACTGCAAAGCCGCGAACATCGCGCGGCGTGTCGACCGAACCAGCGCCACCAGCCACGGTCGAAAACCGCACGAACACCGGGCAGCTCGTGCCAGCCTTTTGAAAGAGCTGCGCTTTTGTGAGTTGGGGAATCGCTTTGGTGACTTCAAACACCCCATGCGCGCCGGATCCGCGAGCATGCACAATGCGTTCGGGGATACGCTCATGGTCGAAGTGAAAGATTTTCTCGCGCAGCACGAAATCTTCGAGCAGCGTCGGCCCGCGCGATCCGGCTTTGAGACTGTTCTGATTGTCGGAAATGCGATGACCGTGGTTGTCGGTCAGAAATGCGCTGGGGTCCGCACCCTTGGGAGCCTGCTGCTGTAACTCGCCAGAATTGCCGCGCTTCTCATCGGGCGTGAAGCGCACTTCGCCTGGTGCGTGCTCATGTAAGCTATTGGAATTAGAAGGAGAGTTTTTCTCGTCTGGCATGGGGTTCTCCGCAGAACAAGGTCTGTCGGGGGCCGCAACCGGAATGGTCTCAACAGCGGCACCCTAATCCAAGAGAACTCTTGGGGAGCAGTGCCGTTCCGCCAAAGGCAGGTTCTGGTCAGGAAGTGAACGCCAAACAACAAAAAGGCCCCCGAAGGAGCCGATTTGTTTTGCCAACTATTTCACCGAATTGGAGCGGGCGATGGGATTCGAACCCACGACCCTAACCTTGGCAAGGTTATGCTCTACCCCTGAGCTACACCCGCATTCCGTATCGGTATAGAAGATTTCCTCGCGGAAGGTTATCTTCTGGTCAAAGCCCTAAGGCCTTTAAGTATTTGGAGCGGGCGATGGGATTCGAACCCACGACCCTAACCTTGGCAAGGTTATGCTCTACCCCTGAGCTACACCCGCGCTCCGTTTTTGTTGCCGCGCCTTGTCGTTGCGCCAACGAGGGCTTATATGCCCAATCGCCCGGCTGATTGCAACCCGATATTTTCCGGAGACCCAACTTGTTCAAAGGGCTGTGGGAAACGCTCTTGAAACGCTAGGCGGAACAAGGGAAAAAGGGGTCCAAGGCTTTGTAGCAAAAGCAGAAGAGCAGATTGCCATGACCATGTCGTTTGATGCAGCACCCAGTGCTTCTCGTCCTCCTGCAGAGCTAATCCGCGATGGTAGTGACGCCGGTTTTAAAGCGGATGTGATCGACGCATCCCTAGAGACTCCAGTCCTTGTGGACTTCTGGGCCCCTTGGTGCGGCCCTTGCCGCCAGCTTGGCCCAGCCATTGAAAAAGTGGTTGCCGAAAAGGCCGGAGCCATCCGTCTCGTCAAAATTAATATCGACGAACATCCTCATTTTGCTGGCCAACTTGGCGTCCAGTCCATTCCGGCGGTCTTCGCATTTGCTGGCGGTCGCCCGGTCGATGGCTTTATGGGCGCTATGCCAGAAGGCGAAGTGCGCCGTTTTGCCGAGCGCGTTATTTCGGCTGCGCCTGCAGGACAACCGGCTGCCGATACGCTCGAAAGCCAAATCGCGGATGCTCTCAACATCGCGCAGCAGGCAATTGCCGCTGGCGATCTCCCGCAAGCCGCTGAAATCTTTGGCATGGTTCTCCAGCACGTCCCTGATCACGCTCAGGCGCTGATCGGATTGGCCGGTATCTATTTGGCCGCCGATGAGCTTGAAGAAGCACGCGCAACCTTGGATGCTGTTCCCGAAGCTGGCCGCACCGGCGACGCTTACAATGCCTTGGCCAATGCCATTCGCCTCAAGGACGAGGCCGCAGGCCTATCCGAATCTGCGGCGCTAGAAGCCACAGTGGCTGCCGAGCCCGACAATCATCAGGCGCGCTTTGATCTCGCCATGGTGCTCAATGCTGAAGGCAAGCGCGTCGAAGCAGCGGAAGCTTTGGTCACGATTTTCAAGCGCGATCGCACTTGGAATGAAGATGCGGCCCGCAAGAAACTGCTCGAGTTCTTCGAGGCTTGGGGCTTTAAAGACCCGGCAACCGTTAAGGGGCGCCGTCTCCTCTCTGCAGCGCTGTTTTCCTAAGGATACTATGCCAACGCGCCCCACAAGCATTGCTGAGCTGCCGCAATCGGTTGCCATCTTCCCGCTGAGTGGGGCGCTGTTGCTGCCCTTTTCTCATCGGCCTCTCAATATTTTCGAGCCGCGCTATATCGAGATGATCGATAAGGCCTTGGGGGGTGATCGCCTGATCGGGCTCATCCAGCCAGAAGACATGAGCGAGGAAAGTCCAAAGGGCGAAGTGCCCTTGCAACAGATCGGTTGCCTGGGGCGGCTCACGCATTTTGAAGACAATGCCGATGGTCGCTATTTCGTTGTTTTAGAAGGGATTTGCCGTTTCCGCCTTGAAAGGGAGCTGAGCGTTGATACGCCTTTCCGTCAGGCTGAAATTTCTGCTCTCGGCTATGATGCAGATTTTGAACGCACCTATGGTGAGGGCGCTGTTGATCGTCAGCGCTTCCTCAAAATGATGCGGGACTATGCTGAATTCGCCAATTTTGAACTCAATTGGGAAGAGATTGAGAGCACTGGCACAGCTGACCTTGTCAATTTCTGCTGTATGGTGTCGCCCTATGGAGCCGCTGAAAAGCAG
Source organism: Devosia sp. MC532 (assembly GCF_016461625.1). Lineage (NCBI taxonomy): Bacteria > Pseudomonadati > Pseudomonadota > Alphaproteobacteria > Hyphomicrobiales > Devosiaceae > Devosia > Devosia sp. MC532. The sequence continues at coordinate 203,721 of NZ_JAEMNZ010000003.1, forward strand.
GTCTTGCTTGAAGCGCAAACCCTTCACGATCGTGCGGAGACCCTGATTGCCATGACAGAATATGAAATGGCACGCGGCTCGGGCGATGGCACTGTCTCGGTGAACTGATGGTCAAGGGCGACATCGTTCCGCGATATGTATTGCATCCGCAAACCCTCGAAATGCTGGTTTGTCCGATGACGAAGACGCGGCTGACCCTGTCGCCCGACAAGTCCGAACTAATTTCGGTCGCCGCGCGATTGGCCTTCCCTATTGTCAAAGGAGTGCCGCTCCTGAGTCTCGACGACGCACGCGCCGTCGAGCTCGAAGAAATTCAGAAACTGCGTTTGGTCTAAAGCGGTATCCCGTTCAAGAGCTTAGGCCCATTGCCGGCAGATGCCGCCCGGATCAAAGCGGATTTCACCGGCCCCGCGCGGTCGACCAGGCCCAGCCCGAAATCGCGCACTGCTCGAATGGGAGCAATCTCATTGGAAAACAGCCTATTCATGCCATCGGTCACAACGGCCATCGAGGCAGTGTCAAACCGCCGCCAGTTCTGATAGCGCTCCAGCACGTCCTGTGTTCCGTGATCGAGGCCGAGGCGTATGGCGTCGACAATGACTTCGGCCAGCGCCGCAACGTCCTTCAGCCCGAGATTAAGCCCTTGTCCAGCAATCGGGTGCACCACATGGGCGGCATCCCCCACAAGCGCGAGGCGTGGCCCGATAAAGCTTTTCGCGAGCTGCAATCGCAGGGGGAAGCCTGCGAGCTTGTCCTCAAGCGTCACCTTGCCCAGCGTTGAACCCATAACGGCTTCAATCTCCTCTGCCAGTTGCTCCGGCGTCATGGCGAGAAAGCGCTTTGCCGCTTCAGTCGTTTCAGTCCACACCAGTGATGAGCGGTTGCCCGGCAAGGGGAGGCTGGCAAAAGGCCCTGCGGGCCTAAAATGCTCATAAGCTACACCATCATGTGGCAATTCATGGCTGATCGTCGCCACTAGCCCCGTCTGATTGTAATCGGCCCCCATGGTGTCAATACCGGCTTGCTTGCGCAGCAAAGACTGCGCGCCGTCGGCAGCCACGATCAGCGGCGCGATGAGTTCACGTCCATCCTCAAGCGTAATGGTGCTGAGCGATGCGCCTGCATCCCAAGATTGGATTGCGGCCGGTGCAATGACCGAGATGTTCGGCGCAGTTGCCTCGAGCAAGGCGCCGACACCGGCTTGGTTTGGCACCATATGCGCAAAGGGTTCGCCGGGCTCAACTTCGCCGTCAAACTGTAGAAACATGGGGCGAGCCAAATCGCCTGTCCCGGAATCCGTAATGCGCATGGCAGTCATGGCCTGCGCATGCGGGGCCATGTCATTCCAGACGCCCAAGACCTCGAAAATGCGACGCACTCCAGCAGCAATGGCCGAAGCGCGGTTGTCTTGCGGAACAGAAAGCGGGCGGCGATCAACGAGGCCAACACGAATTCCTGCAGCCGAGCGCACCAGCGCTAAAGCCAGCGTAAGGCCCACGGGACCTGCGCCCACAATCAGCACATCAAAACGCTCACAGCTGGACTTTGTCATGAACCACTCCACTTCTGTTCTCGGTTCTGGCCTGCATGTGTGATCGGAGCAAGCCCCCGGCAAGCCCCGGGCCCAAAAAGGGGGCCAAAACACGCGCCTAAATATTAACCGCCATGCCGCGTCGATGCTCAAAAACTAGACGCATGTTAGTCGCATGGGTCGCCTTAAAATTAGGCGGCGCGGTAACGCTCTGATTTAGCACGATTTTCTTGCGGCACCCATAGTTGGCATGGCGCTTGAACCTGAGTTGGCATTCCACACTGCGCCAGATGGCGCCAAGGGGGTAAGATGAAACTCGTTGTTGCCATCATTAAGCCGTCGCGCTTGGAAGAAGTTCGTCAGGCACTGAATTCGCTCGACGTCCACGGCATGACTGTCACTGAAGTCAAAGGCTATGGTCGCCAGAAGGGCCATTCGGAAATCTATCGCGGCACCGAATATGCCGTACATTTCCTTCCCAAGCTGAAAGTCGAAATCGCTGTCGAAAGTGATCAGGCCGACGCTGTTGTTGTCGCCATCCGCGACGCCGCCCAGACCGGCCGCATCGGCGACGGCAAGATTTTCGTCCTCGATCTGCTTGCAGCGACCCGGATTCGCACCGGTGAAACCGGCGCGTCCGCGCTCTGATCCGCCCTTTCAGGAGAATTATTGTATGATTGCGTTGAACGCTCCTCTTAAGATTGCAGGCGGTGTCGCGCTCGCGACAGCTTTGCTGGCGCTGCCCGCCGCAGCCCAAGATGCAGCTCCAGAAGCCGTTGCAGCCATTGTTGGTGAAGCGACGCTTCACACCCAGTTTATTCTGAACAGTTTCCTGATGTTGTTCGGTGGCATCCTTGTTTTCTGGATGGCTGCTGGTTTTGCCATGCTCGAAGCGGGCATGGTCCGTAAGAAAAACGTCTCCATGCAGCTGCTCAAGAACATCTTGATGTACTCGCTCGCATGTCTTGCTTACTACGTCATCGGCTACAAGCTGATGTATCCAGGCGATGCGTGGATCATCCCGAACGTCTTGGGCGCGCTTGGCATTGCTGTTCTTGAGCCTGTTGGCCTCACTGCCGACGCTGCTGATCTGACCTACGCAACCACCAGCTCGGACTTCTTCTTCCAGGTGATGTTCTGCGCCACTGCAGCTTCGATCGTATCGGGCACTGTTGCCGAGCGCATCAAGCTGGTTCCGTTCATGATCTTTGTCGCGATCCTAACCGCGCTGGTTTACCCAATCCAGGCATCCTGGAAGTGGGGCGGCGGCTTCCTCGACACCAACTTCGGTTTCCTCGACTTCGCCGGGTCCACAGTTGTTCACTCCGTTGGCGGCTGGGCTGCTCTCGCAGGTGCGATTGTTCTGGGTGCTCGTAAGGGCAAGTACAATGCCGATGGTTCAGTGAACCCGATCCCGGGCTCCAACATGCCGCTTGTTGTTCTGGGCATGTTCATCCTCTGGATGGGTTGGTACGGCTTTAACGGTGCGTCGCAGCTGGCAATGGGCACCATTGGCGATATCGCTGACGTTGGTCGCGTTATGGCAAACACCAATGCCGGTGCACTTGGTGGCGCGCTTGCCGCCGCTCTGCTGGCTGGCGTGATGTATAAAAAGGTCGACCTGACCTTTGTGGTCAATGGTGCTCTCGCAGGCCTTGTCTCGATCACTGCTGAACCACTCACCCCAGGCCTTGGCACCGCATCGCTGATCGGTGCTGTCGGTGGCGTTATCGTTGTTCTCTCGGTGCCACTGCTCGACAAGTTCAAGATCGACGACGTTGTCGGTGCGATCCCAGTTCACCTATTTGCAGGCATGTGGGGCACCATCGCCGTCGTCTTTACTAATGCTGACGCCACCCTTGGCGGCCAGTTGATCTCGATCCTTGTTGTTGGTGTGTTCACCTTCGTCATCAGCTTTGCTGCCTGGACCATCCTCAAGGCGGTGATGGGCCTGCGCCCAAGCGCCGACGATGAAGAAGTTGGTCTCGACGTTGCTGAAGTTGGCGTCGAAGCCTACCCGCAGTTCAAGTAATTGCCGCGAACGCCGGGCGTGTCTCACGCCCGGCGTTCCCCCCTCTTATTAGCGGCGTGCAGCTCGCGTCCCTCTTGGCCCGCCACAGAGGCTTCCCACTCGCACTGCGCGTGCTGCACACCCCTAATAAGCCCTGCACAAATAATAAGCGCCGAAAGAATATTTCGCTCAGTAATTGTGCAAATTAGATCTCCGTTTTCAGCGGGCGAATTCCCTAACTTCCTAAGTATTTGCTGTTTCTGCAAGATTCTTGTTTCGCTCAATTGGCACGCGACTTGAGTCTCATCTTGTATTCGACACTGCGTCCTGTGACGCGAAGGGGGTCAGATGAAACTTGTTGTTGCCATCATCAAGCCATCGCGGCTGGAAGAGGTCCGGCAGGCGCTCAATTCACTGGATATTCACGGCATGACCGTGACCGAGGTGAAAGGCTATGGGCGCCAGAAAGGGCACTCGGAAATCTACCGTGGTACTGAATATGCCGTGAATTTCCTGCCCAAGCTCAAAATCGAAATCGCCGTTGAAGACGATCAGGCGGACACCGTCGGCGCGACCATCCGCGATGCCGCCCAAACCGGCCGTATCGGCGACGGTAAAATCTTCATTCTCGACCTGCTCGCTGTCACCCGTATTCGCACCGGCGAAACCGGCGCATCCGCGCTTTAATCACTCCTGGAGACCAAGATGAAATCATCAAAACTTTTTGGGAGTGCGGCGTTAGCCTCCCTCTTTTTAGCCTTGCCGGCCCTCGGGCAGGATGCCGCCCCCGCTGAAATGGTGGAAGTCGCAACCATCGACTCTGGCGATACCGCATGGATGATTGTTTCGACCCTGTTGGTCATCCTGATGACCATCCCGGGCGTGGCCCTGTTTTACGGCGGGCTGGTGCGTTCGAAGAACATTCTCTCGGTGATCACCCAAGTCTTCGGCGCCTTCTCGATGATCGCGCTGCTGTGGGTCGCTTTCGGCTATTCCCTAGCCTTCTCGGGTCCCAGCGAAGGTGGATTGTCGGCGTACATCGGCGATCTCTCCAATCTCTTCCTCGCCAACGTCACACCCGACTCGGTGTCAGGATCAATTCCGGAACTCGTCTTCGTTGTCTTCCAGCTGACGTTCGCTTGTATCACCGCGACGCTGGTTGTCGGCGGTATTGCTGAACGCATGAAGTTCGGTGCTGTGATGGCGTTTCTCGCCATCTGGTTTGTCTTCTCCTACCTGCCGATTGCACACATGGTGTGGTCTGGGGCCGGCCTGTTCTTCAACATGGGCGCGCTCGATTTTGCTGGTGGCACGGTCGTCCACATCAACTCCGGCGTTGCTGCACTGGTCGCGGCCATCGTACTTGGGCCGCGCCTTGGCTACATGAAAGAGCCAATCGCTCCACATAACCTCGTCTTCACCTATGTCGGTGCTTGCCTTCTCTGGGTTGGTTGGTTCGGCTTTAATGCTGGTTCGGCTCTGGGTGCGAACGGGCTGGCCGCTCAAGCCTTCCTCAACACCATCACGGCTCCTGCTGCGGCTGGCATTGCCTGGGCTGTCGGCGAAAAAATCACCCGTGGTCATGCCTCGTCGCTGGGCTTTGTTTCGGGCGCCGTTGCGGGCTTGGTTGCCATTACTCCGGCAGCGGGTTTTGCTGGCACCTTCGGCGCGATCGTTCTCGGCGCTGTCACCGGCTTTATCTGCCTGTGGGCCGTTGTGACCCTCAAGCCACTGCTCAAATACGACGATAGCCTTGACGTCTTCGGCATTCACGGGGTCGGCGGCATTGTCGGCGCTATCGGCACAGCCATTGTTGCAGCGCCCTCCCTCGGCGGGTTCGGCGCAGAAGGCTATGACATGGTTGCGCAGCTCGGAACGCAGACGCTGGCCGTGCTTGTCGCGATCGTCTGGTCCGGCGTGGTTGCCTTTGTCGCAATCCTGATCGTGAAAGCCATATTCGGCGGCGTACGCGCGTCGGAAGCTGCAGAAATCGATGGTCTCGATCTCTCGAGCCATGGCGAACGCGCTTACAACTAAGCTCTTGGTGGCCGGAGTGATCCGGCCACCGAAACTTGTTAGTGGCGTGCAGCTCGCGTCCCTCTTGGCATCAAGAGAAGCTTCCCACTCGCAATGGTCGAGCTGCACACCACTAACAAGCCCCTCGCTTTAGCCGAAATGCGTAGCACTTGTCGCGGCCAATTTGATTCTCGTCTTTATCGCCGCCAATCCCCGCTAAACGCCTCAGGTCCTATCATTTTAGATGGTTAGCACCCGATTAACCCCACATGGTTAGCATAGGGCGCAAACGGCCCAGTCCGATGGTTTGAGGGCCGGCAACGAGTACGCGTATCCATGCCCAGCCATCCTCTTCCCTATGTCGAAGACACCAGACCCGTACCGCCACGCGGCAAAAGCGCAGGCAAGGTGCCAACGCCGCCGCCCGCGATTGCCATTCGCATCCCGCTTCGGGTTGCGGGCGCGATCCTGCTGGTTCTGTCAGCCATCATTCTGGCGTCGATGGCCTCATGGTCGGTCGATGATCCAAGCTTTTCGCTGGCGACGGCGAAATCGGCTGAGAATTGGTTGGGCTATCCCGGTGCGGTTATTGCTGACCTCGTGTTCCAGTTCTTGGGGCTGGGGGGCATTGTCCTGGTTGTGCCGCTTGCCCTTTGGGGCTGGGCAATGGCTCGGCGTCATTCGCTGACGCGAACCGGCTTGCGGGTGCTGTGCTGGTTGGGCGCAACTGTACTGTCGACGGGTGTTTTCTCATTCGTGGCGATGCCACAAAGCTGGCCGCTGCCGACAGGCTTGGGCGGGCTCAGCGGCATGATGTTTAGCAATCTGGCGAGCACCATCGTTGGCGACGAGCCGCAGGCCATCACCTCGACTTTGTTCGCGATAATTTTGGCTGCACCAGCATTTGCACTCCTTTGGGTGGCCATGGGCCTCGGCACGACCGTCCCAGTTAAGCCCCAAAAGGGCAAAGCAGGTGGCAAATCGGCTCGCGACGAGGACTACGACGAGCCTGAAAACAGCCCATTCCTTGATGTTGCTATGGGCGCAGTGGTCCATGCCGGTTATTCGATCCGCACCGCTTTCCGCCGGGCGCGGCAAAGCTATGCCGATCGTCAACGCGCCGACGACCACGATGCGGTTTACGATCACGACGAAGAGCCCTCCATGGAGCCCGCGCGCGCGGTTCAGCCTGCCTCGGCGCGCGAAGTCTTCCGTGAGCCCATGCAGCGCCGTATTCATGCGCCAGTTGATCACGATATCGAGCCTGCCTTCGGTGATGAACCGGCGGTGGCCGCGAGCCCGCGTGTCAATATGGGCCCGTCCTATGACGAGACCGCGATCGATTATCCAGATGATCTGGAAGATGACGACGCAGGCTATGTACCGGACACACCCATTCCAGCACATACCCAGCGCGGTGATTCTCGTTTCCAGGCCGTCGACCCAGTGGCGCCTCGTGTGACCGCTCCGGCGCCGCGCCCTGCTCAGGGGCAGCGCCAGTTCCGCGAAGCGCAGCCTTCTTTGCTCGATGAGCCACAGGGCTTTGAGCTGCCAGCCCTTAGCCTATTGGCAGAACCGAAGCGGAGTGGTCCATCTCCGGAGCACGATCCGATTCGCCTTGAATCGATGGCACGCCAGCTTGAGGCGGTGCTGCAGGACTTTGGCGTTAAGGGCGACATTATCAACGTTCGCCCCGGTCCGGTCGTCACCCTGTTCGAACTCGAACCGGCTCCGGGCATTAAGTCCAGCCGCGTGATTTCACTGGCCGATGACATTGCCCGCTCGATGAGCGCGATCTCTGCCCGTGTTGCCGTGGTTCCTGGCCGCAACGCTATCGGTATCGAACTGCCAAACCAGCAGCGCGAAACTGTGTTCTTCCGCGAAATGTTGGCCTCGTCCGATTTCGAGAAGATGAAAGGCAAGCTGCCGATCTGTCTGGGTAAGACCATTGGCGGCGAACCTGTTATCGCCGATCTCGCGCGCATGCCGCACTTGCTGATTGCCGGTACCACCGGCTCGGGTAAGTCCGTGGGCATCAACACCTTCATTCTCTCGCTGCTCTATCAGATGACGCCTGATCAGTGCCGCATGATCATGATCGACCCTAAGATGCTGGAGTTGTCGATATATGACGGCATCCCGCATTTGCTGACCCCGGTCGTGACCGACCCGCAGAAGGCCGTCGTGGCCCTGAAATGGGCCGTGCGCGAGATGGAAGATCGCTATCGCAAGATGAGCAAGATCGGTGTGCGCAACATCGACGGCTTCAACCAGCGCGTAAATGAGGCCGCTGCCGAAGGGCGCGTTATCAGTCGTACTGTGCAGACCGGCTTCGACCGTGAAACCGGCGAAGCGATCTTTGAAAGCGAAGAGTTCAATCTTGAGCCCTTGCCCTATATCGTCATCATCGTCGACGAAATGGCCGATCTGATGATGGTTGCTGGTAAGGACATCGAAGGCGCGATCCAGCGTCTGGCACAGATGGCGCGTGCGGCAGGTATTCACATCGTCACCGCCACGCAGCGTCCATCCGTCGACGTCATCACCGGTACCATCAAGGCTAACTTCCCGACCCGCATCTCCTTCATGGTGACGTCCAAGATCGACAGTCGCACCATTCTGGGCGAGCAGGGCGCAGAACAGCTCCTTGGTAATGGTGACATGCTCTACATGGCCTCGGGCGGCCGCACCAAACGTCTGCACGGCGCATTCGTTTCGGATCTAGAAGTCGAATCCGTCGTCAATCACCTCAAGTCGCAGGGCTCGCCTGATTACCTTGAGAACATCACCGAGGAAGAAGAAGAGGGCGGCTATGGCGAAGGCGGTTCGAGCGATGAAAGTTACGCCGGGTCTGGCGACGAACTTTACGACAAGGCCGTACACATCGTGCTGACGGACAAGAAGGCGTCCACCTCCTACGTCCAACGACGCTTGGCCATTGGCTACAATAAGGCTGCGACCCTGATTGAGCGCATGGAACGCGAAGGCGTGATCAGCCCGGCGAACCATGCAGGCAAGCGCGAAATTCTCGTCGGAAACAATGCTGACGGCTATTGAGCTGTCGCGCAGATAATCTCTTCGGGCTGCGCCTCAAACTGGCGTGGCCCGACCATCATTGTTCCCCCGTTTGAAGCGACATCCTTAATCCGTACGGCAAGAGTGCAGTCGCCCGAGGTCACGACATAGAGGTCGGGTTCAGTCAGCTCTATTGTGTCTATGATGTGCTGCACGCCCAAAACCTCGGTCGCCGCGTTGAGCACGGCAACAAACTCAGCCTGTCGTTGATACTGCGGAGGAAGTGCTGCGTGAGCGGGGAATGTGGCAACGGCTGTCATAAAAATTGCCGAAATGATTGTTTTCATGACTTTAACTCCCCACATGCAAGCAGCATCGGAACCTTCCTGCTGTTGCCGTAATTGCTGACTAGGCTAGGTTTAGTCAAACGCCTCGAGAGGACAAGCTGCCAATGATTCGACGCCATGCTTTGATGCTCGGTTTTGCTGCCGCCCTAGTGTCTGCGTTTCCCGCTTACGCACAGCGCACGTTGACGCCAGAAGAGCAGCAATTGGTCAGTGAGATCAATGCGCACAACGGCGCCATCCGCACCATGGTCGGACGGTTCTTGCAGATTGATACCAATGGTGGCCGTAGCGAGGGGACCTTCTTCCTTGAGCGCCCCAACAAGATTGCGTTCCGCTATGCTCCGCCCTCGCGTGAGGAAATTGTCTCGCGCGGCAGTGGCTTTTACGTCGTCGATCGCCGGGAAGAGACCTATTACGCCTATCCGCAGGACTCGATCCCTCTGCGCCAGTTTTTGGGCACAGACATCAATATCCTGTCGGGCAATGTTGTCGATCTCACCACCACTGATGGCTACCTCAGCGTGACCCTGCAGGATCAGACCATCGCCGGGACGGTGCAGGTCTCGCTCGTCTTCGACACACAAACCAAAGATTTGGCACAGTGGACACTGGTGGAGCCCAATGGCAGCCAGCTGACCTTCTCGCTGTACGATGTGCAGCAGGGCGTAGAAATCCCAAGCCACTTCTTCACCTTCCCGTCGACCTTCAAGGGCCGGGACCCGGCCAAGAACTAGGCCGTCTTCAGAAATGAAAATCCCCGCTCCAGCGGGGATTTTTGTTTTCAGAGGCCAAAGCCGAGAATAGCGATGAGGCCTATTGTGCCAATCGCAATACGCCACCAGGCAAATGGCGCAAATCCGTGCTTGGAAACAAAGTCCAAGAGATACCGAACCACAATCGCGCCAACGACAAACGCGGCAGCAAAGCCAATAGCGATATTGATACCAAGGCTCGCGTCCAGCATGTCGCGGCTCTTGTAGAGGTCATAGCCAAAGGCCCCCACCATGATCGGCAACGCGATAAAGAAGGTGAACTCTGCAGCAGCGCGTTTCGTCGCGCCAAACAGCATTCCGCCCACGACAGTTGCGCCAGAACGCGAAACACCGGGGATAAGTGCAATCATTTGAAACAGGCCCATGATGAAAGCGAGCTTCCACGGGAAGGCGTAAATCAAGTCATGCTCTTCGCGCTTTGGCATACGGTCAACGATAAGCAAAACGATGCCACCAACGAGCAAGGAGACGCATATCACGATCGGCGTTTCGTAGATAACAGTCTGGATGAAATCGCGCAGCAGAACACCCGCCAAAGCCGCAGGAATGCTGGCCAAAAGCACAGCGACAGCAAAGTGCCAAGCATAGGCTTTGCCCTTCAAAGCGTCTGCGATGAGCAATGCGAGTTTGGCGAAATAAATGGTGACGACAGCGAGAATTGCACCGAGCTGAATGAGCACGATGAAGGTCGCTGGCTGGCTCCAGCCGAAGAAGTGTCCGGCCAAAAGCAGGTGCCCGGTCGAGCTGACGGGAAGGAATTCGGTCAGGCCTTCGAGAATTCCCAGTGCCAGCGGCACAAAAAGACCTTGATCCCCGTTCATTTCATCCCCTAACTCGTCCAAGAAGGCTTCAGTATGCCAAACCTCTTAGCCTTGTTCGCGAAACGCGCCAAGGCGGAGCGGCAGGCAGGTTGGCCCCCAACAGTAGAGCGTCCTTATGCCCAGCCTCGTGCACTACCCTCTTGATCCCTCATCCCGCCTGATCCGGCTGATGTGCGCGGAATACGGTGTGCCTCTGGACCTTGAGGAAATGCGCCCTTGGTTGCGTGAAGCAGAGCTATTGGCGGTTAATCCGGCCGCGACGCTCCCCATTTTGCTCGAAGGGGAAACCCCCATCGTCGGCATTTGGGCAGTGATGCATGCGGTGGAGGATTTTTATACGCCGGACACTGTTGGCGGATTGGTGCCGCCCGACCCTCTGGCGCGCGCCGAGATGTGGCGCTTGGTTGAGTGGACACTGGTCAAACTCAATGAAGAAGTGACGCGCTATCTCTTCGAGGAAAAAATCTCCAAGCGCGACATACGCGGCGCAACGCCTGACCCTTCGGTGCTGCGGGCCGCTAAGGCGAACCTGAATGAGCACATGCTCTATTTCAACTGGCTTTTAGCCAGCCGTAATTGGCTCGCAGGTCCCGACATGACACTCGCGGATTTTGCGCTGGCAGCGCATCTATCGACGTTGGACTATATGGGTGACGTTGATTGGTCCAAGTCGGCTGAGACCAAGGATTGGTATTCGCGGATTAAGTCGCGTCCGGCGTTCCGCACCCTTCTCAATGATCGCGTCGTCGCCATGCCGCCATCGCGCGGCTATTCGGATCTGGATTTTTGAGTGACCTGAATGTCCTCGTTAAAGAGCTCAAGCATCGTGCCTCATCCCTAGGGTTCGATGCTTTTGGCATTGCGCCCGCTGATGCGCGGCCTGATCTTCCAGAGAAACTGCGCCATGCGATAGAGCAGGGCTATCACGCCGAAATGGAGTGGATGGCCGAAACTGAGGATCGCCGTGGCCATCCCAACCAGCTTTGGCCAGAAGCGCGCTCGGTCATTCTCGTGGGCATGAACTATGGCCCGGCGACCAATCCGATGGATTTGCTGGCAGAAAAAGACATCGGCATTCTGTCGGCCTATGCGCGAAATCGCGATTATCACGAAATCATCAAGGGCAAGCTGAAAGAGCTTGCTGGCGTTTTGGCCCGGCGGTCGGGGGCGGACGTAAAGGTTTTTGTCGACACCGCTCCGCTAATGGAAAAGCCGCTGGCCGAAGCGGCAGGCCTAGGTTGGCAGGGTAAACATACCGTGCTCGTCAGTCGCGATATGGGCTCTTGGTCGTTCTTGGGCGCCATTCTCACCACGGCCGAACTGCCAGCTGATAAGCCCCACAAGGAAAGCTGCGGCTCCTGCACACGCTGCCTCGATACCTGCCCAACCAACGCCTTTCCGACACCCTTCCAGTTGGATGCGCGCAAATGCCTGGCCTATTATTCGGTCGAGCATAAGGGACAAATTCCGCGCGAGCTGCGTACGCCCATGGGCAACCGCATCTATGGCTGCGACGATTGCCTTGCTGTCTGCCCATGGAACAAATTTGCCAAGATCGCCCACGAAGCCAAGCTGATTGGTCGACCCGAACTGGAACGGCCGGCTCTGGCCGACCTCGTCCAACTCGATGACGAGGGTTTCAGGGAGATGTTTTCCGGCTCGCCGATCAAACGTATCGGTCACGCCCGTTTCTTGCGCAACGTTCTCATCGGTATCGGCAATTCGCAAAACACCGCCTATTTGCCAGCTATCCGCCAGCGCCTGAACGATCCGTCCCCGCTCATTCGCGGAGCGGCCATTTGGGCCCTCCGAAAGCTCGCTTGGGAGGAAGCCGAAACGCTCAAGGCCACTCGGCGCATGCCGGACGAGGACGCTGAAGTGGAGCGGGAATGGGAAGGGCAGGTGTGATGCAGGTCTTGTTTTTTGGTTTTGGCTATTCCTCAAAAGCCAGTGCCGAGGCACTCAAAGCTATCGACCCAAGCGCCGTGCTTTTGGGCACCTCGCGGACACCGGTCTCGCCCCAGTCGGTTTTTTTCGATGGCACCAGTCCCAGCCAAGCTCTGAGTGAGTTTCTCGCCACTTCTGCAACCCACGTCGTTGGCTCCATCGGCCCAGACGCGGATGGTGACCCAGCACTGCGCCACCATCGCGACGATATTTTGAACGCGCCGGACGTCAAATGGCTGGGCTATTTTTCTACCGTCGGGGTTTATGGCGACCGCAATGGCGCTTGGGTCGACGAAACAGCCCCGCTAGAGCCCGAAAACCTCCGTTCGCAATGGCGGGTTGCGGCGGAGGCTGAATGGCAGTCCTTGGCCGCCGAAAAGAATGTCCCGCTTTTCATCCTGCGCCTTGCCGGGATTTACGGCCCCGGCCGTTCGGCTTTTGACAAGCTGCGCGACGGCACCGCCAAACGCATCATCAAGCCGGGCCAAGTGTTCAACCGCATCCATGTCGCCGACATTGGCCGCGTGACCGCCTTGGCCGCAGAGCGCGGGCTGGGCGGCGTTTTCAATCTTGCCGATGATGAACCGGCGCCACCACAGGATGTCATCACCCACGCTGCCGCCATGCTCGATGTCCCTGCACCTCAAGAAGTCCCGTTTGAACTTGCGAACATGTCGCCCATGGCGCGCAGTTTTTACGCAGACAACAAACGCGTCGCCAACAGCGCCATCAAGCAGGCCCTGCAAATTGAATTGCTTTATCCAAACTTTCGCGCTGGCTTGGAAAGCATTCTAGAGAGTGAGCGATGAGCCCAACACCGGCCAAGCCTATCGAGCGCATTGTGCTTGAGGGGCGATACATTCGCCTAGAACCGGCCGAACAGCGCCACGCGTCGGAGCTTTTTGCGGTCTCGTCCACGCCAGATGCTTCGGCGCGCTATCAATGGTTGCCCAGCAATCCCCCCGAAACGGAGGATGCGGTCGCGCAATGGATCGAACACGCCAATGCGGGTGATGACATCTATTATGCGGTTATCGACAAAAGCATGGGCAAGGCAGTTGGTCGTCAAGGCTGGATGCGAATACGCCCTGAGCATGGTTCGGTGGAAATCGGCGGGATCTATTGGGGGCTGCCGATGGCCCGCTCGAGGCTTTCAACCGAAGCGCTTTTTCTCTTTGCACAGCACGCCTTTGATAACCTCGGCTATCGGCGTTTTGAGTGGAAATGCAACAATCGCAATGAACCCTCTAAGGCGGCCGCTCAGCGCTTTGGTTTTCTGTATGAGGGCCTGTTCCGTAATGACATGATCGTTAAAGGCGAGAGCCGCGATACGGCTTGGTTCTCAATTATTGAGAGCGAATGGCCACTGATCCGCGCTGAGTTTGCGCGCTGGTTGGACCCGGGCAACTTTGACGATTTGGGTCAGCAGAAGTCCAAGCTGGTGACCAGGCGCTAGTGACGAGCGACAATGTCGGAGCCAAAAAAGAAAACCCGGGTTTTGGCCCGGGTTTTGTATTTTGTAGATCTTGGATCGCTTAAGCGTCTGGGTGCTTAAAGACCAGAGCGGCATTTGTGCCGCCGAAGCCGAACGAGTTCGAGAGCACATAGCCCAGATCGACATTGTCGCGACGCTGACGCAGAATTGGCATGTCGGCCATAGCTGGGTCGAGGTCGACGATATTGGCGCTTTCGGCAATGAAGCGGTGCTTCATCATCAGGATCGAATAGATCGATTCATGCACGCCTGTCGCGCCTTGGCTGTGGCCGGTAAGCGACTTCGTGGCAGAGATCGGCGGGCAGCTGTTTTCGTTGCCGAAAACATTGCGCAGCGCTTCAATTTCCTTGAGATCGCCCACTGGCGTCGAGGTGGCGTGCGGGTTGATGTAGTCAATTGGTGCTTTGACATTGGCGAGAGCCAAACGCATGCAGCGTTCCGCGCCTTCACCCGATGGGGCAACCATGTCGAGACCATCAGAGGTCGCGCCGTAACCCACCAACTCGGCCCAAATCTTGGCACCGCGAGCCTTGGCGTGTTCGTATTCTTCGAGCACGAGAACGCCTGCGCCACCAGCGATAACAAAGCCATCGCGGTTCGCGTCGTAGCAACGCGAGGCCACCGATGGGGTCTCGTTATACTTCGAACTCATCGCGCCCATTGCGTCGAAGAGGTTCGACAGCGACCAGTCGAGATCTTCGTGACCACCAGCGAACATGATGTTCTGCTTGCCAAGCATGATCTGCTCAGCGGCGTTGCCAATGCAGTGCTTGGACGTCGCGCAAGCTGCGGTGATCGTATAGTTGATGCCCTTGATGGCAAAGGCCGTCGCCATGGTTGCCGACGCAGTCGAGCCCATTGCCTTTGGCACTGCCAGAGGCCCAATTCGCTTGGGACTAGTGTTTTTGCGGGTGATGTCTGCCGCGTCAACGATCGTGCGCGTCGATGCGCCGCCAGAACCCATGACAATACCGGTCATCGGGTTCGACACGTCGCTTTCAGACAGGCCAGCGTCAGCAATTGCCTGCTGCATGGCCATATAATTCCACGCAGCACCCTTGCCCATAAAGCGGGTGACGCGGCGATCCAGAATTTCGAACGGATCAATGCGTGGATCGCCCTTTACCTGGCTACGGAAGCCCAGTTCGGCATAATCCTCGGCAAAAACAATGCCTGACTTTGCTGTGCGCAGGCTTTCAGTGACCTCATCGAGGCTGTTGCCGATCGGGGAGATGACTCCCATTCCGGTTACAACAACACGTCTCATTTGGTCCTCGTCAGGTCGTATACAAAGTTCGCCATGGGGCGGGCGAATCCTTTTCCCGGTGCTAATCCAGAAATGGGCTTAGCGTTTTTGTTCAAGCAGTTGCGAGTCGGTGAACAGGCCAACGCGCAAATCCTTAGCTTCATAGATGAGCTTGCCATCGGCCTTCACCCAACCGTCAGCAATGCCGAGGGTGAGCTTGGACTTCAGAACCCGCTTCAAATCGATACCATACTCTACCAGCTTGACGTCATCGGTCACCTGACCGGTGAACTTGATCTCGCCGCCAAGAGCACGGCCTTTACCCGGCTGACCGAGCCAGCTCAGGAAAAAGCCAGTCATCTGCCAAATTGCGTCAAGGCCAAGGCAGCCCGGCATAACCGGGTCACCAATGAAGTGGCACTTGAAGAACCAGAGGTCTGGGTTCACATCGAGCTCAGCGCGCACCATGCCCTTGCCATAGGCGCCGCCATCCTCGGAAATTTCGGTGATGCGATTAAACATCAGCATTGGCGGCGCAGGTAGGCGCGCATCGCCCTGACCGGGCAGTTCACCGCGGCCATGGGCCAGCAATTCTTCATAATTAAATGCGTGTTGCCGGTCGGCCATCAGCACGTCCCCACTAAAATTCAAGCCTTGTCTCGTATAGGGGCTCCCCCGGAGGGTCAAGCCAGCCGGTAGGCTTACTCAGTAACCTTGTACGGGCCAGAGCTTGTCTCCGCAGCCGTCCGGCACTATAAAGAAGGCTGGATTTCCGGATGCAAGAAGACGACTAGTTCTCGCCACATGCACGATAGCAGCCTAGCCGCTCGGCCTCAATCGCACAGACCATGTTTGACAGCAGTTCTGCGAATGGCAGGATTGCGCCCTACGCGA
This sequence comes from Devosia sp. MC532, assembly GCF_016461625.1. Taxonomy (NCBI): domain Bacteria; kingdom Pseudomonadati; phylum Pseudomonadota; class Alphaproteobacteria; order Hyphomicrobiales; family Devosiaceae; genus Devosia; species Devosia sp. MC532. The sequence goes on from NZ_JAEMNZ010000003.1 coordinate 219,817, forward strand.
CAGCGTGTAGCGCTGGCTGAACTCCTGTTTAATGGACCACACCGGCACGTTAGCGCCGAGCAACTGCATGACGAGGCGGCCACTGCCAGCGTCGATGTATCGCTCGCGACAATCTACAACACGTTGCATCAGTTTCATGAAGCAGGCTTGCTGCGTGAAGTCGCGATTGATGCCTCCCGGTCCTATTTCGATACCGACACCTCAGATCACCACCATTTTTACGTGGAAGACGAGCAACGGATGATCGATATCCCTGCTGATTCGGTGATCTTCAAGTCGCTACCTGCGGCGCCTGAAGGCATGGAAGTGGCGCACGTTGATGTCGTCATCCGCGTCCGCAAAGCGATCTAACGAGCAGCACAGGGCGATCCTGTGATGAACCATTACAACCCCGTGGCGTTGCCAAGGGGTTCTTTTTTGCCCTTCTGAGCAACTGTGACTTTTGCCAAGAGGGTGGTAAAAGAGACGCGATATAAACAGCGGCAAGGATGGCTTATGGCTGACAAGGTCAATCTCAAAGCCTATTTCGACCGAATCGGATTTGCTGGATCGATCGCCCCCACTCTGGCGACACTTGAGGCGCTTCATGCGCTCCATCCAGCGGTCATTCCCTTTGAGAACCTCAGTCCATTGCTCGGTGTGCCTGTCGCGCTAGACCAGCTAAGCCTCGAGAAAAAGCTGCTGATTGATCGGCGCGGTGGGTATTGCTTCGAGCACAATACGCTTTTGCAGCGTGTTTTAACCGATCTCGACTACACGGTCCGGCCGTTGCTGGCGCGCGTGGTCTGGACGGATGAAACTGGAAGGGATCGGCCTCCGACCCATATGCTGCTGCTGGTTGAAATTTCTGGCCAAAGCTACATTGCCGATGTGGGCTTTGGTGGGTTGTCGTTGTCTGCGCCCTTGCGGTTACGAGCTGATGTCGACCAGCAGACCCCTCATGAAGTGCTCAAGCTGATCCAATCGGATGGACAGTGGACGCTGCTTGTTAAAATCAATGATGACTATAAGCCGGTTTATGTCTTCACCACCGAAACGGTGAACGACGAGACCATTGCGGCGATCAACCATGAGATCGCGCTTGGCGACGGCAGCCCATTTACAACACAGCTGCGCGTCGCCCTCGCTCCGCCCGGGAAACGCCTGAAACTGCACAATACAAGCTATGCCGAGCAGGGTTTGGGCGAGGCGCCGGTAAAAACCGAACTCACCGCCTGGCAGGATATCAAGCAGGTCCTGACTGCCGATTTTGGTTTGGTTCTGCCCGAGCCCGATCTCATTGACCCCATTCTGGCTCGGTTTGCACCACCAAGACCGGTTGTAGAACCAGTGACAAGCGAAGCCTAACGATGGCGCCGGTCGTTGTTGCTCAAGAGGCACTGCGAGAGTTCGTGAGCTTTCAGGAGTTCTACGACTGGCTGGCGAACCACAACGATCGTGACGCAGAAATATGGATTCGGATTTTCAAAAAATCCTCAGGTCGCGCCACAATTAGCCCAGTAGAGGCGATAGATGCGGTTCTCTGCTGGGGATGGATTGATGCGATTAAGAAGAGCTGGGACGATGTCTCCTACGTGCAGCGCTATTGCCCGCGCCGAAAGAAATCAGTGTGGAGTCAGGTCAATCGAGACAATGTCGCGCGGTTAAGTGCGGCGGGGCTGATGACACCATACGGCCTCGCTCACGTGGAGACCGCAAAAGCGGACGGTCGCTGGGACGCGGCTTATGCGACGACACAAGAGGCTCCCGACGATCTCCTTGCTGCAATTGCCGCCAATCAATCGTCACAACGACAATATGATATTCTCACCGCCCACAACCGCTTCGCTCTGATCTATCGCACAAATGGGGCTAAGACGGCCGCGACGCGCCAGAAGCGGATAGCGCAATTTGTCGAGATGCTGGCGCGCGGCGAAACGATCTATCCGCAAAAAGCGCGATTGGCTGAGACATGAGTGTCTGGGTGGGATTGCTGCATGGCGTCAATGTCGGCAAGCGCCAGATGAAAATGGTGGAACTGAAAGCGGCGCTTGAGAGGGCCGGATTTGACGAGGTGCGAACCATATTGGCGAGCGGCAATTTCTGCGCTCGATACGACGGGAGCGAGGGTGAAGTGAAAGCGAGAGCAGAGGCAGCGCTGGCTGCTGCTTTCGAGTTTCCGGTTCTCGTTGTCGTTCGCACCCGTCACGAGCTTGAGGCCTTGCGCGCGAGCGCGCCGTTCGAGTCGATTGACCCCACTGCAGACCTTACCCGGCATGTTGTTTTCTTCGACGCGCCGCTGCCGTCTGAGGTGAGGGTCGAAAGCAGGCCGCGCGATACCGAAATCTTGCGCATTACCGACCGTGAGATCATCATTGCGGCTTATCGCCAGCCCAATGGGCGCTATACAGAGAATGTTGAAGCGGTTCTCAAGCCGCTCTACCGGGCCCTGGGAGACACCAGGCTCAGCACCATGCGCAACTGGAACACTATAGAAAAGCTGCTCACGTGATTACTGTTTTTGGTTCTACCAATCTCGACCAAGTCGGCACTGTGACCCGTCTGCCCAAGCCCGGTGAAACTGTGGCCGGTGGTACCTTCTCCATGGCTCCAGGCGGAAAAGGCGCGAACCAGGCTTTGGCCGCTCGTCGCGCTGGTGCAGATGTGCTGCATGTCTCGGCGGTCGGCGACGACGCCTTTGCAGGCATGGCCCTTGAGCTATTGGAAAAGGGCGGCGTTGACCTGTCGCAGCTGCGTAAGGCGCAAGCGGCGACCGGCATCGCTATGATCTTTGTCGACGCGGATGGCGAGAACGTCATCGCTGTCCTGCCCGGTGCCAATGGCACAGTCAGCCCAGCGGATGCCGACACAGGGCTGGCTAGGCTCTCGGCCAACGACACTCTTCTCGTGCAGCAAGAAGTGCCTCAGGCAGCGACCCGGCGTGCGCTTGAAATTGCCCGCGAAAAAGGTGTGCGCAGCGTGCTCAACACCGCGCCATTCCTCGAAGACACAGTGGGGCTCGCCCCGCTTGCCGATATCGTTGTGGCCAATGAAACTGAGTTTTCTCTGCTCTCGGGTCGTCCGATTGAAGAGTTGGATGCCGCAATGGCCGAATGGGCTGACAAGACTGGCAAGACCATTGTTGTCACCCTGGGGCCTGACGGTGCGCGTGCGAATGGGCCAGAAGGCGTCATTTCGGTTGCAGCTCATAAGGTGACCCCTGTCGATACCGTTGGCGCCGGTGATACCTTCTGTGGCTATCTTGCGGCAGCACTCGACGCAGGTTTTTCGCTCAAGGACGCGATGGCGCGGGCAGCAATTGCCGGCTCGCTTGCCTGCCTCAAGGCTGGTGCCCAGCCTGCCATCCCAACCAAGGCAGATGTCGAAGACATTCTGGGCGCTTAACAGTTGTGCCTCAGATGCCTTATTGATCCCCGCGCGAGCGGGGCTTTTTATTTTTAAGGATCACATTTGCGGCATGGTGCAGGTCTGCTCCTTCGCCGCGTAATGGCGCAGCCAATAAAAAAGCGGGCCCGAGGACCCGCTTTTCAAAACTCGTATAAGTCGGTGCGACTTATTTTGGTGCCAACACCATGACCATCTGACGGCCTTCGGCACGTGGCTGAGATTCAACCTTAGCAACAGCTTCAGTCTGTTCTTTGACCTTGATGAGCAAGGCCATGCCCAGATCTTGGTGTGCCATTTCACGACCACGGAAACGCATCGTGACTTTCACGCGGTCGCCGTCTTCGAGGAAGCGCTGCACAGCCTTCATCTTGGTGTTGTAGTCGTGGTCATCGATGTTCGGACGCATCTGAACTTCTTTGACTTCAATAACCTTCTGCTTCTTGCGCGCTTCCGCTGCCTTCTTTTGGGCGGCGTACTTGTAGCGGCCAAGATCAAGCATCTTGGCGACCGGCGGCTGCGAATTAGCGGCGATCAGAACTAGGTCAAGGCCAGCTTCCTGCGCTTCGGCGAGCGCTTCGCGGGTGCGGACGATGCCACGATTCTGGCCTTCCGCATCAATGAGCTGAACGTCGGGGCTAGTGATGTCCTCGTTTGCAAGCGGCCCATCTTTCTGGGGCGCAACGGGTCTCATTGGACGGCGAATGGCAAGCGTTCCTTGTGCTATTATTAGGAAGGGCTGAAATCGGCCCTAAAATCGTGCTAGCTGCGTCATAAGTCAACAGCCGAAGCAGTTGATTTATGCGCTCAATGGCATGAAATCCATTGCTGCTCTATCACAAAATCGACCAAGTCACGCATGAGTTCCTTAAACAAACGCATTATTACCCTTGGTAACGGCTCTGAAGCCCGAGAAATCGCCTCATTGCAGCGCGACGGACACGGCCCCGGGCTATTTTGGATTAATGGTTTTCGATCCGTTATGACCGGCGACAAGGCAACAGCCTTGGATGCGTTTGGGGCAGAAAAGGGTCTTTCGGTCACTCGGTTTGACCACGCTGGGATTGGCGACTCGCCCGGTGACTTTAACGCGGGAACCATCAGTCGCTGGCTGGAAGAGGCCGAGGCGGCGTTCTCCACGACGACAGGACCGCAGATTGTTGTCGGCTCGTCCATGGGCGGTTGGTTGGCGCTGCTGCTCGCGCGCAAACGCCTCGTTGAAGGCAAGCCTCTAAAGGGCCTCGTTTTGATCGCTCCTGCGGTGGACGCCACGGAAGTGTTGATCCCGGCGCGGCTCAACCCAGAAGAGCGCGCGTTGATTCTCACTCAAGGCTATTATGACCGGGTCAGCGCCTATGGAGACGGCAGCTGTCGCTATACGCGAGAACTGCTCGAAGACGGGCGTAATCATTTGCTCTTGGGCAAGGTGATCGAGACGGGGTGTCGGGTGCATATTCTGCAAGGCGGTTTAGACACAGACGTGCCGCGGCAGCATGTCGAAAAACTACTGACCCATATTCTGCATGACCCGGTGACGTTCTCTTTGATCCCCGATGGCGACCATCGCTTATCGCGGCCGCAGGATCTTGCGCTGCTGCGCGCGGCGCTAGAGCCCATGATTGCCTCTTAAAGGGCAATCTCGGTAAACCGCGCGTCCTTGGCGTCATAGAGCATCAGCCGACCGATCAGCGACGTGCCAACACCGCTGACGAGCTTAATGGCCTCCATGGCCATCAGCGTACCGATGACGCCCGTCACCGGACCCAAAATGCCATTGGCCTCGCAGGAGGGGAGGGTGTCGTCGTTTGCCTCATCGGCAAAGACGTCGCTGTGCTTGGGGCCGCCCAGATGAGGTGCAAAGACGGTGAGTTGACCTGAAAAACTCGAGACGGCACCAGAGACGAGCGGCTTTTGCAATATTTCGCAGGCGTCTGCCACGGCGCGGCGTGTGGCGAGGTTGTCCGTGCCATCAAGCACGATGTCATAGGGCGTGAGGAAGCGCTGCGCGGTTTCAGCCGTGAGCATTTCGGCAAAAAGCTCGAGTGCGACATGCTCATTGAGTGACAGGGCAAAGCGGCCAGCGCTTTCGGCCTTATTGATTCCAATACGAGCAGTGCTGTGCACGATCTGCCGCTGCAAATTGCTCAGCGAAACAGTGTCGGCGTCGAAAATCCCCAAGCGGCCAATGCCTGCGGCCGCGAGATAGGCAATGGCTGGGCTGCCAAGGCCGCCCGCGCCAATAATCGCTATGCTTGCGCCCTTGAGCGCTTGCTGCCCTTGCCCGCCAAAATCTTTGAGCACAAGATGACGCGCGTAGCGCTTAGTCTCGTCAGCAGAAAGATGGGGCGGGGTGTGGGGCGTCATTTAAGCCGTGCCGGTCGATCCAAAGCCGCCTGCGCCACGCACGGTCTCGTCGAGATCGGTCACGACCTCAAAGCGAGGCTGCACCACAGGGGCAATCACCATCTGTGCAATGCGTTCGCCGCGCGTGATGGTGAAGGGCACATCGCTGGTATTGAGCAGGATCACCATAACCTCGCCGCGATAATCAGCGTCGATCGTGCCTGGAGAGTTGAGGACTGTGAGACCATGCTTGGCCGCGAGACCCGAACGCGGGCGGACCTGCGCCTCATAGCCTGCGGGAATGGCCATGGCAAAACCGCAGGGAATGATGGCGCGCCTGCCGGGCAAAAGCTCGACAGGCTCAGTTTCACCAACCGCAGCTCGCATGTCCGCCCCAGCCGCTAAAGCCGACTGATAAGCCGGGAGGGCAAGGCCCTCGCCATGGGGGAGGAGTTTAAAGCGAACGGTCAGGTCTTGTGTCACGGAGTGCGTACCAGTGCGTAGTATTCTTCAGGGAACTCGGTGTCGCCCGCGAGGAGCTTGGCGAACTCGAGTTCGAGGGAAACCGAGGTCTTGTCGTCAGACACGGTCATATTGGTGTCGAGGATCTCTTCGCCAATAATGGTGAAGGTGATGGCATGGCCTTCGAACATAGCGACCATCATCGCCTTGGTGTCCGCATCCATTTCTTCCTCAGCACCCAGCTGGGCGTTGAGTGCAGACATCGGCATAGAGACGCGGACGGTGCCATCGTCCTGAGCGGCGAAGTGAATGCCACCTTCTTCTTCGTTTTGCGCGTTTAGCTCATCGAGCGTGCCGTGCATCATTTCAACGCAAACAGCGCTGCCATCGGCGTTTTCAGTCAAATCGCCTTCAGCGCAGAAGGACTCGCTGAATTCGCCCATGGCGTCGTCGCCGTCGGCTGGCGCTTCGGCCTCGGCGGCCTTGATCATGCCGTAGAAGTCCGCACCCATAGTCGTCGTGGTCATCACATGGGCGGTTTCGCTATCCATGAACGACACTTCTACGTCGGCGTCCATGCAGCCAGCCAAGCCAGCGCCAAGCAGCAGGACCGCGGCGAATTTGCCAACAATGTTCGAAGTCATGGGTATCCCCCCATATTGAAATTAGCGGGCAAATTATTGTGGGCGCGCATTTTGCGCAAGACGATGCGCCGCCAAGCCAATTTCTTAGTTTATGAAGTGGCCAATCAGCACAAGAATAAGAATGAACCCACCCATTTGTAGCCCGAGCGAGAGCGCTTGCGAGAGAGGGTTGTGCGGGCGATTGAGGAAGGCGCGGTGCTCTTCCAGCGTCGCTTCAGCTTGCGCGATCAAATTGGGCACACGCCCCGCCGCTTCATAAGCGCGGGTGAAGTGACCATAGAGATCTTCTAAGCGCCCGATCGGGCCTTGTTCACGGCGCAACCATTCGCCAACCACAGGCTCGGCCACGGTCCAGATATCGAGCTCTGGATCAAGTGTACGAGCGACCCCTTCGACCAGCACCATCGACTTTTGCAGCAGCACCAGCTCCGGCCGCGTCTGCATTTGGAAGAGGTCGGTGATGGTGAAAAGCTGGCCGAGGACACGTGCCATGGAAATGTTCTCGGCAGTGCGCCCGTGCAGCGGCTCGCCGATGGAGCGAATGGCAAGAGTGAAATCATCCACCGATTGGCTCGGTGGAACATAGCCAATGTCGAAATGGCGCTGCGCTACGAGACGATAGTCGCGGGTGATGAAGCCATAAAGAATATCGGCCAGGAAGCGACGCTCGCGCATCGACAGGCGTCCCATAATGCCGAAGTCGACAGCGATGACATCGCCGCTCTTTGGGTCGGCAAACAGATTGCCCGGATGCATGTCGGCATGGAAGAAGCCGTCACGAATAGCGTGGCGCAAGAACGACTGCAGCACGTTGGAGGCGAGTTTTTTGCGGTCGATGCCAGCGGCGTCTATCGCCGCGTGATCGCGAATGGGAATGCCGTCGACCCAGGTGGTGGTCAGCACATTTTGCGCGACATGGTCCCATTGTACGTCCGGGATTTGGAAGCCAGCGTCGTCTTTAATGTTCTCGGCCATTTCCGAGATGGCCGCAGCCTCAAGGCGCAGGTCCAGCTCAAGGCGCATCGAATGGTCGAGTGTTTTGACCACTTCTGTCGGGCGTAGACGTCTGCTCTTGGAGGAGAAAGTCTCAGCAAGGCGCGCACCGGCGTAGAGTGCGTCAGTGTCGGCATGAAAACGCTCAGAGACGCCGGGGCGGAGCATTTTGACGGCGACAGTTTTGGGCAGTTCACCGGGTTCGACGAGCTTTGCCCTATGCACCTGCGCAATCGAGGCCGCAGCAATGGGGCCGCTCATTTCGGTCAGTTGGTTGGCCTTGGAGCCGAGCGCATCAGACAAAATGCCGGGCACCAGCTTTTCGTCAAAAGCCGGCATGCGGTCCTGCAATCCGGAAAGTTCGGCCGCCGCCTGTGCGCCGACAATGTCAGGACGCGTTGCTAGAGTCTGACCAAACTTCACAAAGCTGGGGCCCAGCTTGTGGAGTGCCGCGTTGAGACGCTCGACGCTCCCCGTTTTGCGCACAGAGGGACGCTCGACGATGCGCCCCATGCGAATCCCCAGCTTCATAATTGGCGGCAACGATTCGCTTGGGAGCACCGATAGGGCGCCTTCGCGCGCCAGAACCCAGCCAGCGTTGAGCAGACGGAAATACGACGTCAAAGCCATGCTTAGAGTTTCCACCCGGAGAAGAGGGTGGCGATATTGCCTGTCATAGAGGTGTGCTTGACGCGTTTGAACTCTGCTTGGGTCATCATCGCTTCAAAAGCGGGCGGGTTCGGGAACTTCCGAATCGATTCGATGAAATACTGGTAGGGCTGCGCGTCGCCCGTGACGAGCTTGCCCATCGGCGGAATGACCGTGTCGGAATAGAATTTGTAGACCGCGTCAAAGCCCGGGACATCCACTTGGCTAAATTCGAGCACCAAAAGGCGTCCGCCACGCTTCAAAACGCGATGGGCTTCGTCGAGTGCCCGCTGGATACGCGGCACATTGCGAATGCCAAAAGCGATTGTATAGGCGTCAAAGCTATTGCTCTCGAAGGGCAGCTCTTCGGCATTGGCCTCAACAAAGCTCACCTGATCGGGATAACGCCACGTTTTGGCACGCTCAGCGCCGACGCGCAGCATGTCCGAATTAATGTCAGAAACAACGACAGAAGCGTGGCCGAGCGATGAATTGATGATGCGCTCGCCAATGTCGCCTGTGCCGCCCGCCATATCGAGCACACGATAGGGGCGCGAGCCGGACTTGGGCGGCGCCAATTCGGCGACCATAGCGCTTTTCCAGAGGCGGTGGACGCCGACACTCATCAGATCATTCATCAAATCGTAGCGGTCCGCTACGTCATGGAACACTTTGTTGACGAGGCCCTGCTTTTCTTCCAGCGGGACTGTCTGCTCGCCAAAATGTGTGGTTTCGCGTGGCTCTGTCATGGCTTGGCCTCGATAGTCGGTTTTGCGCGCACCATATATAAAGCCCAACAAAATGCCCATGCCTGTTCGGCAAGAGGGTGAAGGAGTTCAGAGACGATGCCGGAATTGCCAGAGGTAGAGACTGTTCGCAGGGGCTTGGAGCCTTGGCTGACGGGCGCGCGCTTTGAGGCCGTCACGCTCAACCGCCCGAACCTGCGCTTTCCCTTTCCGGTCAGTCTGAAAGAACAGCTCGAAGGGTCGAGGGTGCTCAATGTTGGGCGGCGCGCAAAATACCTTCTTATTGCGCTCTCAAACGGCCAGACCTTGCTGAGCCATTTGGGCATGACCGGGTCATGGCGCTTTGCCGAACATGGAATCGATAAGCCTCCGCGCTATTACGAACCGGGCACAGAACCCAAGCATGATCACTTTGTCGCAGAGATCTCTCATCCCGAGCATGGATCGAGCCATCTCATTTATGCAGACCCGCGGAGGTTCGGCTTTCTCGATCTCTTTGAGACCGGCGCCGACAATGCCTATCTTTTGGGAATCGGTCCCGAGCCTTTAGGCAATGATTTCAATGCTGAAGCATTAGCCAAAGGCTTTTTCGGTAAAAAAGCTCCAGTCAAAGCCGCGCTGCTCGATCAACGAGTCGTGGCGGGCCTGGGTAACATCTATGTGGCGGAAGCCCTTTACCGCGCTCATATCTTGCCAACTGTTGAGGCGAGATCTTTGGTGACACCCAAAGGAAAGCCCAAAAAAGCACTAGAGGATCTCACCATTGCTGTCCGTCAGGTGTTGACGGAAGCGATCCATTCCGGGGGCTCGACCTTGCAGGATTTCCGCAATGCTGAAGGTGGAACTGGCTATTTCCAGCATAATTTTGCCGTCTACGATCGCGAAGGGGAGCCCTGCCGGAGCGCCAATTGTGCGGGTCAAGTTCAACGCATTGTGCAATCAGGGCGCTCGACTTTTTTCTGCCCTTCGTGCCAGAAGAGCCATTAGCGCATTTGGTATGCGGCAGAGCAGCTCTCAGGGTTTGAATCCAGTTGACGCTCCACTGCCAATCCCCTATAGCACCCCGAACTTGGCGGCATCTTGCTGCCGCATTCATTTTTCCCGGTGGGCCGGACGCGAGCAATTCGCGCTGAGTTTGCCGGCTGGACGATCAAGAGGACCGACATGGCCAATACGCCGTCAGCCAAGAAGGCGACCCGCAAGATTGCTGCTCGCACCGCGATCAACAAGTCGCGTCGCAGCCGCGTACGTACCTTCATCCGTAAGGTTGAAGAAGCAATCACCGCTGGTGATCACGCAGTAGCATTTGCCGCTCTCAAGGTTGCGGAACCAGAAATCAATCGCGCTGCGACCAAGGGCATCGTTCATGCCAACTTGGCAGCTCGTAAGGTTTCCCGCCTGAACAGCCGCGTTAAGGCTCTCGCAGTCTAAGACGCGAGGCTCCGCGGCGCCACTCGGCAGACGCGGGACGTCAGAAAATTGGGCTCCTTAGGGAGCCCTTTTTGTTGGTGAGTCCCGGGAACGCTTTTCTGTCATCAATCTGTAATGTGTCGATCTACGGACACGACTGCACGATCCGGAACGGATCGGGCACAGGCTGTTTTATTCCTTTAGGGCAGCGGGTTGATGCGGTTAGGGGTTGCGCAGAGAATGCTGCGGCAAAGCGACTTTCAGAGCTAGGCCGAATAAATTTTTCACCTTTATCGTTCAGCTAAGGTTTGGAATCTGCTTTGAGTCACAAGCCCTTGCTGAGAGGGGCTTTTGAGAGGCGGGTGACGTGAAAAAATGAGGTTCGGAGTCAAGCCCCTATTTCAACGATTCACGTGTTGCGGCATGAAAACCGTCACTCTAATGTACCTTGGTCAGCGGGAGAAAACGGAACCTGAATACAGGAGCCGACCCAAAGATAAGCCCAGTTTGGGTGAGGGTTTGGGGTGGTACTTTTGACGGCCTCGTCAGAAGGAATGCCAGAGTTAGATTGTTTTGGCGGCAGCGTAGCGTAACGCCGTCGGGTCATTCGAGGTTGGCAGAGCGTAGACCTTCGGCCGGGTAGGCCGGATCAATAAAAGGTCAATAGGATAACGGCGACTTCTGTCGGCCGGGGATTTGATTTGTGCCCGAATTCGGGCGCAACGGCGAAGCATTGCGTCTGGCGGAAAGCTGGAGCGATGTGAATTTGAACACTACTGCCGGGCTTTGCGGATCCGGCAGAACAACCATGGGGTCACGACCAATGATGCGACAGGCGACCGCGGGCAGGGATGACTTGGCTTTAGCTAGCGACCCCTCCTCTACTATTTTGAACAAAGGCGGCGATTCTGTTATGTCGGGCACCCAAGACTCTTCCGAAAATCAGCGCGAACTTTGGGTTCGTGTGCGTGCCCGTCTGAAGGCATCTGTCGGTGAAGACGTCTTTACCTCCTGGTTTGCGCGTCTCGAACTTGAAGAAATCGTCGAAGATCTGGTCCACTTGAGCGCGCCGACGCGTTTCTTGTGCTCGTGGGTTCAGTCCAATTATTCGGATCGTATCGTTGAGGCTTTCCGCAATGATCTGCCTGATGTTGCCCGCATCCAGGTGACCATGCGCGTCAATGGTCAGGTCAAGCGCATCATGCCTGTCGTTGAAGCGCCTGCTCCAGAAGCGCCAGTGCTGGAAATCGCCCACAGCTCAAGCGCTGCCGCATCGCCTTCGGCATCCGCTGCTGCCCAGCCGCGTCTTGTGCCGCAGAGCACAGCAAAGAATGGTGACGCCCTTTCGGGGAGCGCGATCGATCCGCGCATGACCTTCGAGACGTTTGTCTCAGGCGAAGCCAATGACATGGCCTTCGGTGTGGCCAAGCAGATTGCCAACGCTGCGATCAACAATACCGTAACCTTCAATCCGGTGTTTATTCATTCCTCGGTCGGTCTGGGTAAATCGCACCTTCTCAATGCAATTGCGCATGCTGTTTCAGAAGCCGATCCGTCCAAGAACATCGTCTATCTGACCGCAGACCACTTCATGTACCACTTCATTACTGCCGTTCAGCGCCAGTCCGCGCTCGGCTTTAAGGAATGGTTGCGCCGTGTTGATCTGTTGCTGATCGATGACATGCAGTTCCTGCAGGGCAAGTCGGCGACCGAGTTCGGTCACACGTTGGGCACTCTGCTCACCGGCGCCAAGCAGGTTGTTGTGGCGGCCGACAGCCCGCCGCGCGATCTCGAGATGCTTGATGATCGCGTTAAGTCGCGTCTGTCGGGCGGCTTGGTCGTTCCAATCCAGAATTTTGATGTCGAGCTGCGCCGCGCCATCGTTCAGCGTCGTGCTGATCAGGTCAATTCGCGCTTTGGCATGCAGTTCCCAACGGCGGTCATCGACTACATCGCACGCGCTGTGAATAGCCATGGTCGTGACCTCGATGGCGCCGTGAACCGTCTCGTGGCTGCAAATCAGCTGACCGGTGAGTTGATCACCGTACCGCTGGCCGAAAAGACTCTCGCCGATCTCATTCGTGCTCGTGATGCCAAGCGCGTCCGTATCGAAGACATTCTCAAGATCGTCTCGCGCCACTACAAGGTGCCACGTAACGAGCTTTTGTCTGCCCGTCGTTCGCGTGACGTTGTGCGTCCGCGCCAGATCGCCATGTTCTTGGCCAAGGCGCTCACCCAGCGTTCGCTGCCTGAAATCGGCCGGCGCTTCGGCGGTCGCGATCACACCACCGTTCTTCACTCGGTTCGTAAGGTCGAGCAGATGATCAAGGACGATGTGGAATTGGGTCAGGAAATCGAGCTCTTGAAGCGCATGCTTGAGGAATAAGCCTCCTCGTCTGACACGCAATCAAAAGGCGGCCCTAGGGTCGCCTTTTTTCGTAAATGTGGGTTGTGGATGGCGGGAAAATGAAGCCCTGATCCACAGCTTGCAGAGGAGTGGTCTTGCCAATTTGCGGCGAAACTGTAAACGTCCCAGACCCGGCCATCGGCCGGTGTTTGCAGCAGCGTACCGCCAGGATTAGCCGGATATGAAAGTTACCCTCGAACGCAATCACCTGCTCAAGTCGCTGAGCCATGTGCATCGGGTGGTCGAGCGCCGTAATACCTACCCCATCTTGGCCAACGTGCTATTCAAGGCCAGTGAAGACCACATCGAGTTGCGCGCGACCGACCTTGATATCGAGGTCACCGAAAGCGTGCCTGCCATGGTCTCGACCCCAGGGTCGACCACCGTTCCGGCTCACACCCTTTATGAAATCGTGCGCAAGCTCGCCGATGGTTCAGAAGTGAAGCTCGAAACCGACGGTGGGGACAATATGGTCCTGACCTCTGGTCGTTCGCGCTTTAACTTGGCGTGTCTTTCGCCTGACAGCTTCCCCGATCTCAAGTCGGGCACATTCGCGCATGAATTCGAAATCGCAGCGTCTTCGCTGCGTGAATTGATCGAACGCACACAGTTTGCGATCTCAAACGAAGAAACCCGTTATTATCTCAACGGCATCTACTTCCATGCCATTGAAAACTCGGCGACCGGCAGCCTCTTCCGCGCCGTTGCGACGGACGGTCACCGTATGGCCCGTGCTGAAATCCCAGCGCCAAATGGCGCCGAAGGCATGAGCGGCATTATCGTCCCGAAGAAGACCGTTGGCGAAGTTCAAAAACTTCTCGATGGCGTTGATGGTGACATCCACGTTGAAGTGTCGGACACCAAGATCCGCTTCACGGTCGGTCCTGTGGTGCTGCTCTCCAAGCTCATCGAAGGCACCTTCCCGGATTACGATCGCGTTACGCCCAAGAACAACGACAAGCTGATGACCGTTGATAAGGCGGGCTTCGCGACTGCAGTTGACCGTGTGTCGACCATTGCTTCGGATCGCGGCGGTAAGGCTGTAAAGCTTCAGGCCTCTAATGGCCTTCTCGAACTCACTGTGACCAATCCGGATCACGGAACAGCAAGCGAAGAAGTGGCGGTTGAGTTCGACGTCGAAGGTTTTGAGATTGGCTTCAATGCCCGTTACCTTCTCGACATCATCACCCAGATCCGCTCTGAAAGCGCAGAGTTCTTGTTTAACGATGCGAACTCGCCAACGCTGGTGAAGGAAGAGGGCGAAGCCAATGCGCTTTATGTCCTCATGCCGATGCGCGTCTAAGAGGCTTCTGCGCTAAAGCCTATATCTTGACTAACAGGACCTCTCCCGTCGGGGGAGGTCTTCCGATTCAAAGGCCTAGTGGGAAAGGGGCTAGAATTTGATCCGCCATCTTTCTCGTATTCGCCTTACCGCCTTCCGGAATTATGCGAGCGCCGCGCTCGACATTGATGAGCGCCATGTCGTGCTCACAGGCGCAAACGGCTCGGGTAAAACCAATCTATTGGAAGCGGTGTCTGTTTTATCACCCGGTCGCGGATTGCGCGGGGCCAGCTTTGACACGCTCCAGGGTTACGGATCGGATCTGCCGTGGGCCGTCGCCGCGACAATTGAGACCGAGCTGGGTCCCACAGATATCGGCACTGGCGCCTTGGCCGACGGCGGTCGTCGCGTGCGGATCAATGGGGCCAATGCGCGATCCATTGAGGCCATGAGTGACTATATGCGCGTGCTCTGGCTCACCCCGGCCATGGATGGGCTTTTCTCGGGGCCCGCAGGCGAACGGCGGCGGTTTCTCGATCGCTTGGTCACGACACTCATCCCTTCCCACTCCTCCGCTGTAACTGACTTTGAAAAAGCCATGCGGCAACGCAATAAGCTGCTTGAAGAGGGCGGGGACGCGCGTTGGCTTTCGGCGGTCGAGGCGCAGATGGCTCAATTCGGCGCATCGGTCTATCTCAATCGGGCCGACAGCCTACAGCATCTTCAGGCGCTGATCGTCGAAAGTGTTGAAGAGGGCAGTTTCCCGGCAGCACTGTTGTCGCTGACGCCCTTGTTTGACGATGTGGCTGTGCCTGAGACGTCTGCTGATCTTGAAGGTCTGCTGGCGCAACGCTGGCATGATTTGCGGGGGCTTGATCGTGCTGCAGGACGCACCACATCAGGACCGCATAGGGTGGATCTCGATGTCGTCCACAGCCAAAAGGCGATGCCCGCTGCATTGGGCTCAACAGGGGAGCAAAAGGCGCTCCTGATCGGGCTCATTTTGGCTCACGCCCGTTTGGTGCGACTGCGCACCGGGATTGTCCCTTTCCTGCTTCTTGACGAAATTGCCGCCCATCTCGACCCAGATCGGCGCCGGGCCCTTTTTGCAGCCCTTGATGGGCTCGAAACGCAGTGTTTTTTGACGGGTACAGACCCTATTCTCTTCGAGGCGCTCGAAGATCGGGCACAAAGAATTACCGTGCGTGATGGGCGCTTGAGCCTTCATTCGCACTAAGCCGCGCGAGGGTGCGGCAATACCGGGCTCAATCCCCGGTCAAACACCGTCAAAGTGCCAATTTCCTTGGGGTTTGCGCCCCTTTGGGCTAGTACTAAAGATATCTGAAATCGAGCGATTCGGACCTCATGAGCGATAGCGAAAACCCGACCCCGAATGAGTATGGTGCCGACAGCATTCGCGTGCTGAAAGGCCTCGACGCGGTGCGTAAACGCCCCGGCATGTACATCGGGGACACGGACGACGGTTCTGGCCTGCACCACATGGTCTATGAGGTGGTCGATAACGCCATCGACGAAGCTCTGGCCGGGCACGCCGACCTTGTGACGGTAACGCTGAACGCAGACGGTTCTTGCACCGTGACCGACAATGGTCGTGGTATTCCTGTGGGCATCCATAAGGAAGAAGGCGTTTCGGCGGCCGAAGTGATCATGACCCAGCTGCACGCTGGCGGTAAGTTCGACCAGAACTCCTACAAGGTTTCCGGTGGCTTGCACGGCGTGGGCGTGTCGGTGGTGAACGCGCTGTCCGTCTTCCTGAAGCTGCGTATTCGTCGCGATGGTCAGATCCACGAGATGAGCTTCACCCATGGTGACGCCAACGAGCCGTTGGCGGTCGTGGGCGAATATGAAGGTCGCTCGGGCACTGAAGTCACCTTCTTGCCAAGCACCGACACCTTCACCATGGTGGAGTTTGATTACAAGACGCTGGAGCATCGCCTGCGCGAGCTCGCGTTCTTGAATTCTGGCGTTCGCATCAATTTGGCGGACAATCGTCCGTCCGAGCCGATCACCACCGAGCTTTTCTACGAAGGTGGTCTTGAGGCCTTCGTGTCCTATCTCGATAAGGGTAAGACGCCCGGCATCGACAAGCCCATCTACATGATCTCGGAAAAAGACGGGATCACAGTGGAAGTGGCGCTGCAGTGGAACGACAGCTACCACGAAAACGTGCTGTGTTTCACCAATAACATCCCCCAGCGCGATGGCGGCACCCACCTTGCAGGTCTGCGCGGTGCGCTGACCCGTCAGGTGACGGGCTATGCCGAAAGCTCTGGCATCACCAAGAAGGAAAAGGTCAATCTCACTGGTGATGACACCCGTGAAGGCTTGACCTGCGTTCTTTCGGTGAAAGTGCCAGATCCCAAGTTCTCGTCCCAGACCAAGGACAAGCTGGTTTCTTCCGAAGTTCGCCCGGTCGTTGAAAACATCGTCAACGAGAAGCTCGGCCAATGGTTTGAAGAGCACCCGGCGGAAGCCAAAGCCATCGTCATGAAGGTGGTGGAAGCGGCGTCGGCGCGTGAAGCGGCGCGCAAGGCACGCGAGTTGACCCGTCGTAAGGGCGCGCTCGAAATTTCCTCGCTCCCCGGCAAGCTTGCAGACTGCCAGGAACGCGACCCGACAAAGTCTGAAATCTTCATCGTGGAAGGTGACTCCGCGGGTGGTTCGGCCAAGCAGGGGCGTGATCGCTCCAATCAGGCTGTGCTTCCCCTGCGTGGTAAAATCCTCAACGTCGAACGCGCACGCTTTGACCGTATGATCTCGTCCGATCAGGTCGGCACGCTCATCACGGCGCTGGGCACCGGTATTGGTCGCGAAGAGTTTGATCCTGATAAGCTGCGCTATCACAAGATCATCATCATGACCGACGCGGACGTCGACGGCGCGCATATTCGCACCCTGTTGTTGACCTTCTTCTACCGCCAGACCCCAGCTCTGCTGGAACGTGGTCATATCTATATCGCGCAGCCGCCGCTCTATAAGGCAACCCGTGGCCGTTCCGAGCTTTACCTCAAGAACGAACGCGCGCTTGAAGATTACCTGCTTGAAAATGGTATTGAAGACGCTGTCTTTAACACCCGCAACGGCTCAAGCCATGCTGGCGCTGACCTGCTTTCCATTCTGCAGCAGGCCCGTGACATCACCCACGCCATCAACAATCTGAACCTGCGATACAACCGTAGTCTGGTTGAGCAGGCCGCAATTGTTGGCGGTTTGGATATGGAAGGGCTGACAGAACCTGCAAAGATGCAGGAGACGCTGACCCGCGTATCAAACCGTCTGGATCGCATTTCGGACGAGCTTGAGCGCGGTTGGACGGGTGCGGTCAATGACGAGGACGCCCTTGTCTTCTCGCGCACTGTTCGCGGCGTGACCGAGAACCATGCGATTGACCGGGCGCTGCTTCAGTCCGCCGATGCGCGCAAGCTGCGCCAGATGGCCGAGCGTCTCGATGATCTCTACGGCGGCGTTCCGACCCTGACGCGTAAGGGCGATACCATTCCCGTCTATGGTCCCGGTTCGCTGTTTAAGGCTGTCACGGACTTTGGCCGTAAGGGCCTGTCGCTGCAGCGTTATAAAGGTCTTGGCGAGATGAACGCCGAGCAGCTATGGGAAACGACGCTCGATCCAAATGCTCGTACTCTCTTGCGCGTTCAGCTCAATGAAACGGCCGGTGAGGCCGATCAGATTTTCACTCAGTTGATGGGTGACCTGGTTGAACCTCGCCGTGAATTTATTCAGGAAAACGCACTGAACGTTTCTAACCTGGACGTGTAAGGCCGGGGATAAGTTTGACGATAAAAGCGGCTCCTTCGGGGGCCGCTTTTTTGTTTTGGGCGAGCCGAAATTGTTCAGGAAATCGAACATCACTGTTCCCTGCGCGGGGGTTATCTCGGGGGCCGACAGCGCCTAGATTGGCTGTCAATGTTGCGTCATAGCGCTGAAAGGTTTGCCATGAAAAAGATTGGCTTTTTGTCCTTTGGACATTGGAGTGCTGCACCCAATTCCCAAGCGCGAA
This sequence comes from Devosia sp. MC532, assembly GCF_016461625.1. Taxonomy (NCBI): domain Bacteria; kingdom Pseudomonadati; phylum Pseudomonadota; class Alphaproteobacteria; order Hyphomicrobiales; family Devosiaceae; genus Devosia; species Devosia sp. MC532. The sequence goes on from NZ_JAEMNZ010000003.1 coordinate 238,172, forward strand.
GCGCTTCGGACGTTTTGCTGCAGTCGATTGATTTAGCTGTTGCCGCAGAAGAACTTGGCGCTGATGGCGCGTATTTCCGCGTGCACCATTTTGCCCGCCAACTGGCTTCGCCTTTCCCCCTTTTGGCCGCGATCGGCGCGAAAACCAAAAAGATCGAAATCGGCACGGCCGTTATCGATATGCGCTATGAGAACCCGCTCTATATGGCGGAGGACGCTGGCGCAGCCGATCTCATTGCCGGTGGACGTTTGCAGCTTGGTATTAGCCGCGGCTCGCCGGAGCAGGTGATCGATGGCTATCGCTATTTCGGCTACAACCCGGAAGAAGGAAAGACCGATCAGGACATGGCGCGCCAAAACGCCGAGATCTTCTGGGAGGTGTTGAAGGGGCGCGGGTTCGCGCAGCCTAACCCACGGCCGATGTTCCCTAATCCTCCGGGTCTCCTGCGTCTCGAGCCACATTCTGAAGGTCTTCGTGACCGAATTTGGTGGGGTGCAGCGAGTGACGCGACGGCGATTTGGGCTGCGCAGCTTGGCATGAATTTGCAGTCTTCGACGCTCAAATTTGATGAGAGCGGCAAGCCCTTCCATGTTCAGCAAGCCGAGCAAATTCGGGCCTATCGGGCTGCATGGAAGGAAGCGGGACATGAGCGGGAGCCGCGTGTTTCTGTGAGCCGTTCGATCTTTGCGATCACCTCTGACGAGGACCGAGCCTACTTTGGGGCAGGTCAGCGTGAGGAAGATCAGTTCGGCTATATTGAGCCAGAAAAACGCGCTGTGTTTGGGCGCGGGTATACTGGCGCGCCGGAGCGGATTATTGAGGAGCTGCGGCAGGATGAGGCGATTACTGAAGCGGACACCCTGCTCATCACGGTGCCGAACCAATTGGGCGTCGACTATAATGCTCACGTGATCGAGAACATTCTCAAGCACGTGGCCCCGGCGCTAGGCTGGCGCTAACAGAATAAAGCCGACCTCTCGATTTTCGACTGGTCGGCTTTTTTACGGCGGAGAATTGCCAGCTTGTCTGCCCTGTACGTGCCGTGTTCAGTGGCGCTATGGAGCACCTGTTGAAAGACAGCCGGTTGATCATCAAGCGGCTTGAACACGATGGTTTTGTGTTGATTTCGGTGCGCGGGTCCCATCACAAATTTAAGCATCCAATGACCGGAAAACTCGTTATTGTAACGCATCCTAGGCGGGACATTCCGACGGGAACGGCGCGTTCGATTTATCGACAGGCGGGTTGGTTAGATGACAACAGCTAGTGCTCACTATGTGGTTCTGATCCACAAGGACGAGGGCTCGGGTTATGGTGCGTCATTTCCCGATGTCCCCGGCGTAACTGCTGTTGCTTCGACCTTGGACGAAGCTGTCGCCGAAGCTGCCGCCGTGCTGGAGTTCGCATTTGATGACTGGGATGGCGACTTGCCCAAACCACGCGATCTCGATGCCTTGCGGGCCGATCCTGCCTTTCGATTAGCGTCGCAAGATGCCGTCGTGGCGCTGGTTAAACCGTCTGCGCAATACTACGCCGCAGCGGAGTAGCCCGCTATGGCATTTTATGGGCAGAGTGCTGGCATTTATTGGCCTCCCAATAGGCATCTACGCGCGAAAAAGAGCCTGAGGCCAAAAATTCTACCTGCGCAGCGAAGGCCATAGCGCGGCATTCGTCTGGTCCGGCGACGACGTGAACAAGCTCATGTAAAATGGTGAGGGTGCGTAACCCATCGGAGCCTTGCCGCGAAAACTGCGGGCAGAGGGTTAGCGTGATTGTACCATCGCGCGGCGGGGTGGTGACAAATGCCGCAAACTTACCGCAGAGGCCGCTGGTGTCGGGCTGATCGAAAATGATGAGCTCGACGGTTTTGCCCCAATAGGGTGAGGTAAAACGGCGGTGCTCGAGGGCGTCGCTATAGGCGCGCAGATCGATGTCGAAGGCAGCGCCGTTCAGTGCGGGCGCAGCAGAGCGAAAATAAGCTTTCGCATCGTCGAGCGCGCGGCCAATAGGGTCTGCTTGCGTTGGGACAACGCAGGAGAACACGGCGAAAAGAACCGAAAGCCAAAGACGCATTTGGTTGTTCTCGCCGCAAATTGTGGCAGTGACAAGCCTAGGTTTTGAGGAAGCGGATCAGGTCTGCGACCAACTCGGTTTTGTGGGTCGCAAAGAGCCCGTGCGGGCCATCGTATTCGATCAGGGTCGCATCCTTGATCCCGGCGGCAGCGGCATGCGCGGAGGCTTCAATCGGCACTGTCTTGTCCTTGGTGCCGTGAATGATGAGGGTTGGCACTTTAAAGGCTGCAAGATCGGGCCGGAAATCGGTCGTGGCAAACGCCGCAGCGCAGGCTAGAGTTGGTTTTAGCCCTGCCTGCATGGCAACGGTCCAAGCGTGATGGACTTCTTCGTCAGAGGTGGCGTTGCCGAACAGGCCAATCCCGAAAAAGTCCTGAAAGAAGCTGGCAAAGAACTTGGCACGATCCTCTTTCATGCCTGCGGTCATGTCGTCGAAAACCGATTGCGGCGTGCCGTTGGGATTGTCCTCGGTCTTGAGCATATAGGGAACGACGGAGGCGACTAGCGCTGCTTGGCTGATTTTAGCGCCACCGTGGCGGGACATATAGCGGGCGACTTCGCCCCCGCCCATGGAAAAGCCAACGAGGGCCACATCGTCTGCCCCGGTATGGGCAATAACATCGGCGAGATCATCGGCCAGCGTGTCGTAATCATAGCCGTCCCAAGGCTGTTCAGATCGGCCAAATCCCCGGCGGTCATAGCTGATGGCGCGGAAGCCCGCCTCGGCTAGCGCCAGAGCGCCATCGTCCCAGCTGTCGGATGAGAGGGGCCAGCCATGAAGCAGGATCACAGGGCGTCCTGTGCCCCAATCCTTGTAATAGAGCGCGGTGCCGTCACGGGTGTTGAGATAGGGCATATCAGCCTCCAGGGGTTTTCCTGAGAAGGGTGGTGGCCCCAAATTGTTCCCAAGTGTCGGCTCTTGCGCGCATGGGTTAAGCCTACACCCTTGTTTCTACACGGATCGGTGAGCCGCTAAACGCTCTACAAAGTGCCACATTTTGGGGCGATAAGGCGCAATCGCGCTGCGAAGCAATGGGGAAGGGTGCGTTCATCTTCTCCATTCGCTCGGCCGTGGTTTCCCTCAGCTTGGGAAAGAGGTAGAAGCTGCGTAATCCACTTCTGGACAGGACTGCTTGATGGACTTCCGCATTTCGGCCGATGACCGCGTTGGTGCCCCAGCCAAATCGCAGGGTAAAGCTCAAAGCCGCACCGCGCCTAAGGGGCAGCGTCAAGAGCCGTCCCTGTCTGGTGCCAGCATGGGCGAGAGCATGAGCTTCTCGGTTGATGCCGAACCGCCGCGCGTCGGCGGTGGGTCAGGGCGCGGGGGCAATGGCGGTCGTGGCGGTTCGGGTGGCGGCAAGCCTCCGAGAGGCGAAAAGCCCGCGCGTCGCGGCAAAGCACAGCCAGCGCGTCAGAAAAAGCGTAAGAAACGTTCAGGCGGTTTCCTGCTCGGCCTTGTGTGGTGGGGCTTTGTGGCCTGCCTATGGGGCGGCTTGGCCGTTATTGGCGTCATCGTTTATTACGGCGCGCAGCTGCCGTCGTCCGACACTTGGGCGATCCCAGAGCGTCCGCCCAATATTCGTATTCTGGCGGCAGATGGCAGCCTGATTTCCAACCGCGGTCAGACCGGGGGTGAAGCGATCACCTTCCGCGAATTGCCAAGCTATGTCCCGGCTGCGTTCATCGCTTCGGAAGACCGTCGCTTTATGAGCCATTTTGGTGTCGATCCGATCGGTCTGATGGCTGTGGCGGTGGAATCCATCCAAGCGCGCGGTGTGACCCGTGGTGCATCGACCCTGACCCAGCAGGTGGCAAAGAACCTATTCCTGACCCCAGACCAAACGCTTGGTCGAAAGGTGCAGGAAGCCATTTTGGCGGTCTGGCTCGAACAGAGCTTTACCAAGGAAGAAATTCTCGAACTCTATATGAACCGCGTCTATTTCGGCGCTGGTGCCTATGGGATCGAAGCGGCGGCACAGACCTATTTTGGTGTGTCGGCGCGCAATCTCTCGCTCGGACAGGCTGCGATGCTGGTGGGTATTCTGCCTGCGCCGTCGGCCTATAATCCGAAGACAAACCCTGAAACGGCCAAGAACCGTCAACGCCTTGTGCTCAATGCCATGGCGCAAGAGGGCTATATCTCGACCGCTGAAGCCTCGGCGGCCCAGATCAACCCTGACCAACAGGTTCGCACCGTCGTGGCCGGCGCAGAAAGCTATGTTGCGGACTGGGTTGAAAGCCTGATGACCGCCTATATCGGCGATATTTCTGGTGACGTGGTTGTGCAGACAACCATCGATTACAAGCTGCAGCGCGACGCCGAGTTTATCGTCAAGGAAGCTGTTGCCAGTGAAGGGCCAAAGCGCGGCTTTACGCAGGGCGCTTTGGTGGCGATGGATATTGATGGTTCGGTCCGCGCTATGGTGGGCGGTGTTGATTATCAGCAGAGCCAGTACAACCGCGCTGTGACGGCAAAGCGCCAACCCGGTTCGGCCTTCAAGCCATTCGTGTTCCTCGCAGCTATGGAAAAGGGCTATACGCCCGAGACCTTGGCTGAGGATGCCCAGTTTGACTACAATGGCTGGAGCCCGCGAAATGCGACTGGCAAGTATTCAGGCACGGTGACGCTGCGTCAGGGGTTGGCTTACTCGCTCAACACGATTGCAGCGCGTCTGGCGATTGACGTGACCCCTGAAAAGGTCGTGGAAGTGGCGATGCGTTTGGGCATCTCGTCCAATCTCACGGCCGTGCCTTCGATCTCGCTGGGCACGCAGGAAGTGAATCTGCTTGAGTTGACCAATGCCTATGTGCCGTTCGCTAACGGGGGTAATGGCGTTATTCCAAACGTGATCACCAAGATTTCCGATATGGAAGGCAATGTGCTCTATGAAGCCTCTACAGCTGGTCCGGGCCGTGTGATCGACCCAACAACGCTCGCCTATATGAACGACATGATGGAAACCGCTGTTGAAGTGGGCACCGGTCGTGGGGCGAACCTTGGCGGCTGGCAGGTTGGCGGCAAGACCGGCACATCGCAGGAAAGCCGAGACGCGCTCTTTGTGGGCTACACCTCGGCCATGATCACCGGCGTGTGGTTGGGTAATGACGACAATAAGGGCACCAAGCTTTCGGGCGGCAATGTTCCGGCCACCATCTGGCGTGATTTCATGACCAAGGCGCTGGAAGGCAAATCGCCAAATCCAATTCCCGGTGGCAGCTACGCCGGCCAATTGGTGGCCCAGCAGATGATCGATCCAAACACCGGACAGGTCGCGATTGACCCCAATACCGGCATGCCGATGGTTCAATATGTCGATGGTGGTACAGGCCAGCCGGTTCAGACCGTGCAGGACCCGAACACCGGGCAGATTTTTGGCGTTGATCCGAACACCGGACAGCCCATTGAAGGTCTGCAGCCCTTGGCGAACCCGCAAGCGGGCGGCGGCATGATGCAGCCGGGCGTGGGTACAGATCCTGCATCTGGCATGCAGATTGATCCCAACACCGGTCTACCCTTGTCGAGCCAGATTGACCCGAACACCGGCATGCCTATGGGCCAGCAGGGCGTTGATCAGGGCTTCGGCCAAGCGCCGATTGATCAGGGGTTTGGGCAGGCGCCGATTGATCCGGAAACCGGGATGCCGATGACGCTCATTGTTGACCCTCAGACGGGGCAGCAGGTTTGGGTGCCAAGTGCACCAGTGTCACAGAACCAGCCGATCCAACAGCAGCAGCCCACAACCATTTGGGGTGATCAGGTGATCCAGCAAGTGCCCAATGGTGGTCAGCAATTTGCGCCACCGGCCGATCTGGGACAGCAGCCTGTCTATCAGAACGAGAACAGCCAGCGCACCCTGATGGACATGATCTTCGGCAACTGAGGACCACACACATCATCATACAAAAGGCCCCGGACACGTGTCCGGGGCCTTTTTGTTTGGTGGCATGGGCCGATTAGATAACGACGATCTTTGAGCCCGGAATGACGCGATCATGCAGATCGATGACATCGTGGAAGAGCAAGCGCACACAGCCGCTCGATACGGCCTTGCCAATGGTGGGGACGTCCATGGTGCCGTGGATACGGTAGAGCGTGTCCTTCTGGCCCTGATGGATATAGAGCGCGCGCGCGCCCAGAGCATTGTCGAGGCCAGGCGGCTGACCGTGACGGTACTTTTCGATCTCGGGCTGACGCAGGATCATTTCGGCAGGCGGGGTCCACACTGGCCATTTGCGCTTGTAAGCAATGTGACCTTCGCCGGACCACTCAAAGCCAGCGCGGCCGAGACCGACGCCATAGCGCATGGCGCGGCCGTTCGGCATGGTCCAGTAGAGAACGAAATTGGCCGTATCGACGACAACGGTATGCTGTGGCTGACCGGTGATGTTTTCGACTTCCTGACGCCAGAAGCGCGGGTCCATGAGGGACACATCAGCCGCCGGAATAGGGAATTCTTCGAGCGGCAATGGGCCGTACATCATGGCGACATCGGGTGGCACGATGGGGCGCAGTGGCTCAACGGGAGCGCTTGGGCGCGCGGTGGTGGCGCAACCGGCCAGAAGCAAAGCGCTGGTGCTGGCGAGGCCTGCCAGCAAGGTGCGGCGCGACAGCGTCGCGTCGAGAGCGATAGTCATATGAAATCCTTGGGCCCAAGGGGCCGAGAGTATGTGCGGGAAGAGGGCGTGACGGCGAACTAGCCGTGCCGCGGTGGCCGCAAAATACTCAAACGCGTGCCTGCAGGGGCGGTCTCATCAACCATCAGAACATGATGATCTTCGCCTTCGGTCTTAGGCAATTGCGGCACATCGGGCGCAATTGCGAGGTGCGAACCACAGGAGAGAACCAAGCCATTGCCGAGGTCGATATGCCCACAGGGCTGGATTTTGACCACGACGGGGATCGGGCGATTGTCCTCATCGACGTGGTTGAGAACCACGAGCGGCTGCGCGACATCGACCACATAGCGATGCGAATGCGCCAAGACACTCCCCGCCATATTGGCGAAGGTGAACAGCATGGCGATGAGCACGAGCAGGCGTTTCATAGCTCGCTCCTAACCGAGACAATGCGGCGCAAACAAGACCGAACGCGGAAAGACGTGGTTTTTAAGGAGCTTGCCACGACATGAGTTGGCGGCCGTGTGTTTTTAGCCACGCTCGTCCGCGCTCCATATCGGGCAGGGTGCGCTCCACCGTCGCCCAGAAGGCTGGTGAGTGGTTCATCTCAACGAGATGGGCAACCTCATGGGCGGCCACATAATCGAGCACATGGGGCGGCGCTAGGATCAACCGCCAATTGTAATTGATCGAGCCCGTTGAGGAGCACGAGCCCCAGCGGCTTGCTTGGCTGCGCAGGCGGACGCTTTCCACTTTGACCCCGAGCCGTTGGGCGTGAAAGGCGCTTTGGGCCGTGAGGTCGTGGAGGGCTTCAGCCTTGAGCCAATCATAGAGACGGCGCGGCAGGTGTTCGGGCGCACCGGGCACGCTGATCCGCCGGTCTGGGAGGACTTCTACCCGCCCGCGCACTTGGCCCGAGGCGATGATCTGATAGGCGAGCCCACGCACCGGCAGCTCAACCCCGGGCGCCAAGATTTGTGGCCCAGCGCCAATGGGCAGGCGTTCGGCCAGCCAATCGGTGTGGCGATGGAGAAAGGCTTCAGCGTCCGCCCAGCGCGATTTAACCGGAATGGTCAGCAGCGGCCCGGCAGGCGGCAGCGAGAGGCGAAAGCTTTTGGCGCGCGCGCTGGTCTTTACGCTCACAGTGACAACCCGCCCTGCGAACTCGACCTTGGTTTCGCTGGGAGGTTTGTTGGCACGAGCACGCAGGAACGACAGCATGGGCACTTTCAGGAGGGGTGAGTCGGTGGTGCCAGTTTAGCCAAACAGAGCGGGCAAAAGGCAAAGAAAAAGCGCCCCGAAGGGCGCTAGTGGGGAGGGATGATGATGGGGCTTAGGTGTTGTCGCTATAACCTTGGCGGGAGCCGCGGTGCTCAGACATGAAGCGATCGAACTCTTCACGGTCGCGCGCCTTATGCAGGTTCGCCATATATTCCTGGAACGCTCCAACTTCGGCGTCGAGACGGGCGCGCTCTTCGTCGAGGCGACGGAGTTGTTCGGCTCGGTAGTCGTCAAAAGCGGCGTTGCCCGAGCCGCCAGCGGTGAATACTGGGCCCGAGGATTTCTTGGTCATATTGCGCACGAAGTCTGTTCCCTTGTTCACATAGCGCTGTGCCTTTTCGGCAGAGCCGCCAAAGTTTTCGCCCCACAAAATATAGGCCAGCATGGCCAAGCCGGCGGGGAAGAAGAAGATAAAGCCCAGCACCATCAACGTGATGGTGAGGGGCGACCATTGCGGTTTGATAATTGCTGTGCTCATGTTGTTGCACTCTCCTGTGTCACTGCACAGGAGGTGGTTCTGTTTTGGGACAGGATCAAGCGTGTGCCTACCGGTATTTTACTCTTGAAATCGCCACGGCACGTCCCTAAGCGCGGAAGCGAACGAGGACATTAGATGAGCGAATTCACGAGTGTTTCCCCATTAGCGCCAGAGCCTTGGCGCCCATTGCGAATGCAGACCCTAGTGCTGTTGCGCTGGCTCGCTGTGGCGGGTCAGACGGGGGCGGTGCTGTTTGTGCATTGGGGGCTGGGCTTCCCATTGCCCTTGTGGAGCTGCCTGGGCCTTATCGCTTTTTCGGCGCTCCTCAATATCTTGATGGTGCTGCGCTTCGGCTCCATGGGCCGGTTGACGGCCCGCGCCGCTGGCTGGCTGCTGGCCTTTGACGTCTGCCAATTGGCGGGATTGCTGGCGCTCACCGGGGGGCTAACCAATCCCTTCTGTATTCTTCTTCTCGCGCCGGTTTCGGTTGCAGCGACGACGCTCCCGGCCAAGCAGGCCTTTCTCATCGCCTTCATGGTTTCGGCCTGTGCATCGGTGATTTCCATCCTGCACCTGCCCCTGCCATGGATGCCGGGTGAGGATTTGGTCTTTGATCGCATATTTGTGATCGGGATTTGGGTGTCGATCGTGTGTGGGGCGGTTTTCATCACCGCCTACACCAATCGGGTTGCTTATGACGCGCGCCAAATTGGCGATGCGCTGGCGGCGACGGAACTGGCTTTGTCCCGTCGCGAGCAGCTTTCCGCGCTCGATGGTTTGGCGGCGGCGGCGGCCCATGAGCTGGGGACACCGCTTTCAACAATTGTTTTGGCTGCCAAAGAGATGCGTGCCGACGTCGAGCCCAAGACGCAACTGGCCGAAGATATCGAACTGATCATTGAACAGGCCGCACGCTGTCGGGCAATCTTGGCGAAGTTGCGCAATCTTGGGTCCGAACCTGCTGAGATGTTCGCAGAGGCGCCACTGCTCGAAATCCTAGATGAAGTGGCCCGTCCGCATGAAAGCCGGGGCAAGGTCATCCTCTTTTACTCAGAGGATGTTACAGGCGACATTCCGGTGTTCCCGCGCAGTGTCGGATTGCTCTACGGCCTTGGTAACCTTATTGAAAACGCTACCGACTTCGCCAAGCAAACGGTTCGGATCGAGACCAAGTGGGATGACGAAAGAATTAGCGTCAGCATTATTGACGATGGTCCCGGTTTTGCTCCAGAACTTGCCGCACGGCTCGGAGAGCCTTATCTAACCACCAGACCGCGCGACCCCGCCGGTAGCGATGCGCATAAACCCGGCGGACTTGGGCTGGGTATTTTCATCGCGAAGACGCTTCTGGAACGAACCGGGGCTCGCCTCACGTTCGATAATGCTGAACTACATGGTCATGCGCGCGTACATATCGTGTGGCAGCGGAATGGCCAGTCGTCGCGTTAGTAGCTCCGGCTTTTGACGGAAAGGCTGCGAGCGCCTAAGGAAGAACAATGGATACGATAGAAGATCTTTTGGCAGGAGACCCGAGCTTATTGCTTGTGGATGACGATGCCGCCTTTCTGACCCGCCTCGAACGTGCCATGGCGCGCCGTGGTTTTGAAGTACGTGTTGCCAATTCGGTTGCTGAAGGCCTTGCGGCCGTCAACGAGCGCGCGCCGGCCTATGCGGTCGTGGATATGCGCCTTGAAGACGGCAATGGCCTGGAAGTGGTTTCGGCTCTGCATCAGAAGCGCGCCGATGCGCGGGCTGTTGTGCTGACCGGCTACGGCAATATCGCCACGGCTGTGACCGCTGTTAAGCTCGGGGCGACGGACTATTTGTCTAAGCCTGCCGACGCAGACGACGTGATCAACGCACTGTTGGCGACCGGCGAAGAAAAGCCAGAACCTCCGGAAAACCCAATGTCGGCCGATCGCGTCCGTTGGGAACATATCCAGCGCGTTTATGAGCTGTGTGATCGCAATGTGTCGGAAACCGCTCGTCGCCTCAACATGCACCGCCGGACGCTCCAGCGCATTCTGGCCAAGCGCGCTCCGCGCTAAGCGACACGCAAACTGAACAAGAAAATGGCGGGCCTTGGCCCGCCATTTTTGTTTTAGACCGCTGCAACGCTGGCTCGGCGTGATCCGATCATGGCGACGATGAACACCACGCTCATGAGCAAGACGATTGTCGGGGCTGGAGCGCTGTCGAGAAAGAAGCTGATATAGACGCCAAGCAGGCTGCACACCGTGGCGACCACCACGGAGATGATCAGCATTGTCCCGAAGCGCTTGGTGATGAGAAACGCTATAGCGCCCGGGGCAATCAGCAAGGCGATGACGAGCACAATGCCAACGGCTTGCAATGCACCCACCACGGTGAGTGAAATCAGCGCCAGAAGGCCGTAGTGCAGCACCCTCGTCCGCAGGCCGATGGCACCGGCCTGCTGCGGATCGAAGATGAAGAGCATCAGGTCTCGCCATTTCGCGCCGATGATCAGGGTAACGACCAAAGCAATGACCCCTGACTGGACGAGATCAAAGGTGCTGGTCCCCAAAATATTGCCGAAGAGAATATGGGTGAGGTGAACATCGGTCTCGATGGCGGTGAAAAGAACGATGCCGAGGCCAAAGAGGCCAGCAAAGACCACGCCCATGACCGTGTCTTCCTTTATCCGGCTGTTTTCCTTGAGAAAACCAACCGAAAGCGCGCAAACCATGCCTGCGATAAAGGCGCCGACACCAAGGGGTAGGCCCACGACATAGGCCAAAACCACGCCCGGAAGCACAGCGTGAGAGATCGCGTCACCCATGAGCGACCAGCCCTTGAGCACCAGAAAGCACGAGAGCAGTGCCGCTGGAATGGCCACCAGAACAGCAATGACCATCGCTTGAACCATGAAGGGCAGTTGGAACGGCCACAGGGCTAATTCATACCAAGCCATCAGGCGTTCTCCTCGGCTATGCGGCGGCGCGCGGCGAGATAGCCATGCTTTGGTGCGAAGACAAAGGCTGTGAGGAAGACCAACGTTTGCAGCACAACAATGATGCCGCCCGTGGCGCCATCGAGGAAATAACTCAAATACGCGCCCAAAAAGCTCGTGAGCACGCCCAGTGTGATGGCGATGAGGATCAGCCGAGGGAAGCGATCGGCGAGCAGATAGGCCGTTGCGCCGGGCGTGACGACCATGGCGATGACGAGAAACGCGCCAACCGTTTGCATGGCAGCAACGGTTGCAGCGCTGAGCAGCGCAAAGAACACCAGCTTCAAAAGCGTGGTGCGAATGCCGATCGATCGCGCATGGTTTTCATCAAAGAAGGTGACCATAAGGTCTTTCCAGATGACGGCCATGACCAGAAGTGTAATCGCGCAAATGACGACCAGCTGCAGCGTGTCGCTCGGGGTGATGGCCAAGATATTGCCCAGCACAATCGACTGTACGTCGACCGCGGTGGGTGAGACCGAAACCATGAACAGCCCCAAGCCGAAAAAACTCGAAAAAATGAGCCCGATCACCGCGTCTTCGCGCAGCTTGGTGCGCTGCGTAAGAAACAGCATGGCGCCAGCTGCCAGACCCCCGGAGAGAAAAGCGCCGAGCGAGAACGGCAGGCCCAGCATATAAGCGCCAGCAACGCCGGGCACAATGGAGTGCGAAAGGGCGTCGCCAATCAGCGACCATCCCTTGAGCATGAGATAGGCCGAGAGAAAGGCGCAGACCCCGCCGACGAGGGCGGAAACCCACATGGCATTAACCATGTAATTGTAGCCGAACGGCTCAAGCAGGACGTCGATCATTGCTTGTCGCTCGATTGCTGGTGCGTTTCATTGCCCTTCTCGCCGTAAAGGACAAGCGGGCGCTCATCGTCCGTCAGCACCGAGAGGTGGCGCGGATCGTCATCGTCATGCAGGCCTGCACCAGACAGAACGAAATGGCGCAAGACGCCGCCAAACGCGACTTCGAGCTTTTCGCGAGTGAAAATTTCCGGCGTGGGGCCATAGGCCAGGACAGTGCCTTTGACCAAAACCGTGCGGTCGCAGAACTCCGGCACAGAGCCCAGATTATGGGTGGAGACAAGGATCACCTTGCCCTCGTCGCGAAGGTCGCGCAGCAGGGCAATAATGGCATCCTCGGTTTTGACATCGACGCCGGTGAAGGGTTCGTCGAGGAGGATGACTTCGCCTTCCTGTGCGAGGGCACGTGCAAGAAACACACGCTTCTTTTGGCCGCCGGAAAGCTCGCCGATTTGCCGCTTGGCATAGGCGGTCATATCCACGCGCGCCAAAGCGGACGCGACTTTTTCACGGTCGACAGGGCGGGGTATGCGCAGCATGTTCATGTGACCAAAGCGGCCCATCATCACCACGTCTTCAACGAGCACTGGGAAATTCCAGTCAACGTCTTCGGACTGAGGCACATAGGCGACCTTGTTTTGGCGCTGGGCGTTTTTGCCATCAAGGCCCAAAATCGAAATGCGGCCGGAGACCACGGGCACGAAGCCCATGATCGCCTTAAAAATGGTCGACTTGCCCGCGCCATTGACGCCAACCAAAGCGGTGATGGAGCCGCGCGGGCTAGAGAAACTGGCCTGTTTGAGCGCCGTTGTGCCGTTGCGATAGGCTACGGTGATATTGTCGACCAGAATCCCATCAGCGTCGGTCATTTCGTCAAGCCTTGTGCGATCGTTGTCGTCGTCACGCGCAGAAGGTCCAAATAGGTCGGCACTGGACCATCAGGTTCTGAGAGTGAATCGACATAGAGAACGCCGCCATAGGCTATTCCGGTCTCGCGCGCCACTTGTTCCGCAGGGCTCGAGGAAATGGTCGATTCGGAGAAGATCACCGGAATAGAATTTTCGCGGACGGCATCGATCACATCGCGCACCTGACGCGGCGAGCCTTGCTGATCAGAATTCATTGGCCAGAGATAAAGCTCTTTGAGACCAAAATCGCGCGTTAGATAAGAAAACGCACCTTCCGAGCTGACGAGCCAGCGCTTGTCTTCTGGCACGCCAGCGAGGGCTTGGCGGATGGGTTCGGCAGTGGCTGTGATCTGCGCGCTGTAGGCTTGCGCGTTGGCGGCGTAGATTTCCGCATTGGCGGGGTCCACCTCAGCGAAGGCCTTGCGAATGTTTTCGACATAAATGAGCGCGTCGGTCGGCGACATCCATGCATGGGGGTTGGGCTTGCCTTCGTAGGGGCCTTTGCCAATGCCGATAGGCGCGATGCCATCGGTCAGCACATAGCTTGGGACATCGGGAAGATTGCCCAGGAATTGCTCGAACCATTGTTCGAGATTGAGGCCGTTCCACAAGACGACATCGGCGTCCTGCGCTGCCAAGAGGTCGCCGGGGGTCGGCTGGTAGTTATGTATTTCAGCGCCAGGCTTGGTGATCGAGACGACATCGGCGGCGTCACCCGCAACATTGCGCGCCATATCCGCGAGAATGGTGAAGCTCGTGACGGCCTTTATGCGCTCCTGGGCAATGGCAGGCATGGTGAAGGCAGCGGTGGCGAGCAGGGTGGCGACAAGAAAACTTCGACGACGCATGAATGTTCCTAGGAGGAGATGAATAGGTTGCAGTTGCAAATCATTTGCAAGAAGCAACTTGTATGTCAACACACGTGTGGAAAGTTTTTTGAGAATGAAAAAAGGCACTTGCTCAAAGCGGAAGGGATGGGGCATATGCGGGTCAACGAACTGATGCGCCCTTCGTCTATCGGTTAGGACGGCACCCTTTCACGGTGCAGAGAGGGGTTCGATTCCCCTAGGGCGTACCACTCGTGCTTCACAAAACACGTGAAGCGAAGGCTTATGATGATCTTCGGATCACGGTATGCGCCCTTCGTCTATCGGTTAGGACGGCACCCTTTCACGGTGCAGAGAGGGGTTCGATTCCCCTAGGGCGTACCATTTTCATCCCATTTATATGTTTGGCAACATGAGCTGTGTTCTTAGGAACAGGTCAGTGTGAGAATTGCCTATTACGGTTTGGTAGCATTCCCACGCGAACTTGGTGTGAGACCCGCGCAGATTGGTGCGAAGGGTTCAATCTTTATGCTACAGATGACAAAGTTCATTTTGGTGATGCTCGCAGCGGTCCTGTTTGCGCTGGGGCCGCCGCAGCCCTCGGCAGCTAATACGTGACAGATCAAATCGACATCGCGCTGGCATTCGACGATAATTTTTGGGCGCCGGCCTATGCGACGATGCGGTCAATCTGTATCTCGACGCAGCGACGGAAAGATTTGGTCTTTCATCTGCTCCATTTCCCACTCAGCGATGAGCACCGTGCGGACTTGGAAAAGATCACCTCTGAATATGGCGCCAAGCTCAACTTCTATCCACTGGAGAGCCAACCAGATTTTCTGGCTCTGGTTCAGAACTTGCCCACCAGTGCGCGATGGCCTGCCATCGTTTATGCGCGTCTCGCGCTGACAAAGCTGCTGCCAGCGGACATCAGCCGGGTCATTTATCTTGATACTGACGTTCTGGTCCGCTGGCCGATCGAGAAGTTGTATGAGACGGATCTGGCCGGCGCTGACTTAGGCGCCGTGAAGGAGGCTTTGTCTCCTTTCATTCCTTTGCGTACTGACATACGCCAAAACGCTGATATCTTTGACGGGGCTGAGCCTTACTTTAATTCTGGGGTTCTGCTGATTGATCTGGTTGCTTGGCGCAGAATTGACTTTCCTGCGGAGATCGCCGCGCTAGCCTCGAGCGGCGTACTGTCTCGCCTCTATTTTGATCAGGATATGCTCAACCTGATCTTCCGTGGTCGCTGGGCACAGCTTGAATGGCGCTGGAACACGATCGACGCTCACCCGGCACACGAGGCCCTCGATCCGGCAATTTTGCATTTCACTTACGCGACGAAGCCTTGGGCACTGCGAGCCGGCATCATGCGCTCGACGGCTTATGCGCGTTGGTATCGCCACGTCATGACCAATGAGCTTTTCTATCGTTTCGCGCGCCATCGCTGGAAGCGTTGGTGGCTAAAGCGATTGGGTATTGGGCGTTAAGGCGCAGTTGACAGCGGAATAGCTATTGGTGAACAGCCATAAGCAAGCGCAAAAGCGGATGGAATGAACGATGGCTATGCACATTGCCCTGACATTTGACGAGAATTTCTGGGCCCCAGCCTTCGCAACCATGCGTTCGGTTTGTTTATTTACACAGACACCTGAAGAGCTGGTTTTTCACCTCTGCCACCGGACGCTGAGCCCGCGCCATAAGGCCGACCTTGAGGCAATACGAAAAGAGTTTGCCGTCGAGCTGCGCTGGTATGATCTCGATCAATCCGACCTTTTCCGAGACATTGCGACCCGCATGCCGGAAAACAAGCGTCTCTCCAACATCGTCTATGCTCGATTGATGATCGATAAGCTCGTTGGCCCGGACGTCGAGCGCATTCTGTATCTCGATTGCGATATGATGGTACGCGATGACGTACGCTACCTCTTTGATATTGATCTAGAGGGCAATTCCATCGCTGCAGTGCGCGATACCGCGGGTGCACTGATCACCGGCGGCCGCGATCTTTTGGGCAATCGCGACATTTTTAATCCGGCGGATTACTACTTCAACGCGGGCATGGTCCTGATCGACATTACCAAATGGCGTGAGGCGGACATTCTTGCGCGGATGGAAGAGGCTTATGCGACTGGGGTTATGCAGCGCATCTACTACGACCAGGATTTGCTCAACCTCATTTTTAAGGGCAAGTGGCATCGCCTCAATTGGCGTTGGAACCTTATTGACGCGCGCGTGGTCCACGAAAGCTTCGACCCTGCCATTGTTCACTACACGGGCGATATGAAGCCGTGGGGCACGCTTGCGGGTCTATTCCGCACTGTCGCCTTTGCCCGCCTCTATCGCCATGTGATGACCAATGAGCTGTTTTATCGCTTTGCCAAGCACCGTTGGAAGCGGTGGTGGAAGAAGACGCTGCGGATTGGCTAAGGTTTAGACGCTGGTGGGGTCGAAGTTCTCGGCCGCGCAAAGCTGCGCAAGGGCGCTTCCTGCTTCAGGAAGGGGCATGTCGCCGCGACCGCGATTGGTCAGCTGACTGCGCCAGATATGAATGCCCAAGGTTTCGGCTGTTACTGACGATGCGAGGCTCGACCCCGCTTTGATCAGCTCGGGAATGCCTTCATAGGGCACGGGATAGAAAGTTGCCGCGGAGCGGACGGCGTTCTTGAACCCGTGCTTTTGCACATAGTAGGTCAGGGCCATCGGGCCGGTCGCGCCATACTGCATGTGCTCAGGGGGGACCCGATCGCCTAAAAGGCGGCGAATGGCCACTTCGTAACGACGCAGGGGCGGCAGGTGTGGCTCCAAGAGTGGGCGCTTTTCCTGCGTGAAGATGGTCATCAGATCGGCCAGCAGCGGCGCGTCGGCAAGGATGTGCAACACCGCGCCATTGATCGAGCCCGGGCGCTCCCAAGCGAAGAGATAGTCTGGCGGCCCCTCTATGGCGCGGACGCAATAGATGTCGAGATCTGAATAGATGCCAAGGCCCGCTTTGAGAGCGGCGTAGCGAAAATGATCGGAGAAGACCCCCGGCGTGCCGCGGCCTTTGTAGAACACCAGCTTTTCTTGCGGCAGGACTTCATTGGCGTCGTGCCACACCGCGCCCTCGGGCAGGTTCTCGATCCGCTCATAGGAATAGACCGAAACCGGATGGCCGCGGCGGCGGAAGGAGATGATGGAGAGGTGCTCCAGCCAGCTGAGCGGGCCATGCCAAAAACTGACGATCGTGGGCAGGGTCATAGCGCCTCAGCAAGTTTGTTTGCCGCGCTCTAGCATGTTTGATGGAGCGGTTGAACCGGGCAGATGATCTCCGCCCGGTGATGCTGGTTTAGTTCGCTGCAGAGCGTCGGCGATATTCGGACGCCGCCACCATGAGAACGATGGCAACAACGACACCAATGCCCGCTTGCAGCCAATCATAGGTGGAGAGGAAGTGGGTGGTGAATTCACCCGTGTTCCAATTGGATGCCCCATCTAGCACTGAGCCGACATAGTCGGTGTCGATGGGCAATTGCGAACGCGCATTGAGGAATTCCCAAGTGCGCGTCGCAAAGGGATGGGGCCCGCCCAAGGCGACCCATTCAACCGATGAGATGAGGGCCGGCACAAAGAACGACAGAGGGATCGCCCAGCGCCCGACGGCGGTCGCCATCGACCCAACGAGAGCCATATAGGGTAGATACCAAAGGAGGCCTGCTGCGACGACGGCGAGGAACAGGAGGCTCATCTGGCCAAAACTGCCGACAATCGCGCTCAGCAATTCCCCAGAGCCCAAGCCTGCGGCCATACTGGCGACATAGGCGACGCCGTAGAGAAGCGCGAGGCTGATGAGCGCGACAGCAAAGACCGTACCGGGCAAGAGCGTGATGGCTGCGGTCAGCTTGGACATCAAAACTTTGAAGTCCGATACCGGCATGGATTTCCAAAACAACATGGCATTGTTGCGCTTGTCGGCCGCAAAGCCATCAGCGCAATAGAAGAACAGTACGAATGCGAGGTACAGCAGCCAAGCGCCAGCTAGGCCTGCATAGCTGGCTTCAAACACCCAAGTGGGCACGACCGTGGCCAATTGGCCGGTGGTGGTAAAGTCGACGCGATTAACGCCAAAGGCAAAAAGCGCGAGCGCCAAAACAACGGCCACGAGCCCGAGCGGGGCGTAGAAGAACGCGCCTTTGTGTTCCAAAAATTCGCGACGGATGAGGGCTACAAAACTCTTCATTTTGCGCCTCCCACACTGGTGGTCGGTCGTTCCATCATGGCAACGAAGAGATCGGAAATGGTTGGGGCAGACAGTCGGCCATAGGGCTCAAGACGATCGGCACCGATACCGTCGAAAATCATGACAGTCTGGCCAAAGCGGGTTTCTTCATACACAGGATTGAGCGCGCGGGCGGCGTCTTGATGGGCTGGATCGCTGAGCACCAGCTGCGCAAAACGGGTTGAGACGGCGTCCATCGGGGCATCCAAAATGATGGAGCCGTCGCGGATAAAGATCAGGTCGGTGAGCATAAACTCGATCTCGTCCACTTGGTGCGTGGTGATGATCAAGGTGCGCTCGCCGGTCATATAGTCTTCGAGCAGACGCTTGTAGAACCGCTTACGGTAGGTGATGTCGAGGCCAAGGGTCGGCTCGTCGAGCACCAAGAGCTTGGCATCAATGGCCATGACCACGGCGAGGTGCAGTTGGGCCAGCATGCCCTTGGAAAGCGCTTTGATTTTGGCGTCCGGCTTGACGTCTGTGCCTTCGAGAAAGCTTTTGGCTTTCTCAACGCTGAACTTGGGGTGGATGTCGCGCAGCATGGCGAAGAGCTCGCGCACGCGCATGAAGCGCGGCAGGCTGGCAACATCGGAGATGAAGGCGACGTCCTGCATCAGACGGGCGCGATGGGCGAAGGGGTCGAGGCCCAACACCGTCATTTTTCCTTGATAGCTGGTCAGACCCAGCATGGCATTGAGCGTCGTCGTCTTACCCGCGCCGTTGTGCCCGATCAGGCCGTAGATGCGACCGGGCGGGATATCGAAATCGAGACTGTGCAGAATTTCTCGCCCGCCGAAGGATTTTTTCAGGCCGCGCGCAGACACGATTGGCACGGGGGCGGCAGTCGTCGTGGTCATCTAGAAATGCCTTTCGGCTCAGAGCTGCCTAATGCAGCGGTCTAATGGTGTTCCTAACGCGTGACCATCGTCATCTGATGCATGAGCAATGGTGGCAGAGGATGCGAAATCGGAAGGGGCTTTTAGCGGATCAAGGTTGGTGCGGCGCACCGCACGCCGAGCACTTTCACATCTGCCTCACCCAGTTTGACACCGAGTAAAGATAGAAGCCCATCGATGGTCATGTCCAGTGTGGGTGCTAAAGGCATGATCAGTGCTCTCACAAGGCCGGTGATGACATCGACAACGCCCAAAAGCGGCAGTTGATCGATGCGCAATTCTAAGCCGGTGAGAATGGCCGTGCCCACGGAGCCAACAATGGTGCTGGTCTTGGCGGATTTAACCGTGCCAGCGGCAATCTCAGCAGATGAAAAACTCAGCGGTATCGCCTTGGTTTGGCCGATCGCTAAATCGATCCGGCCGCTGACGCTGAGCAAGAGGACGTCGATCATCTTGGTCCATTTTCCGACCGGTTTTTTGGTGAGGTCCAATATCTGACTTTGTGGCAGGTCCGACATGCCGACATGGGCGATGCCGGGGGTGACATGGACCACGGCGGAACCTCTGGGCGTTGCGGCGCTGGGGCAGGTTAGCGCGGTTAATTTGGCTTCGGCATAGGCAACGTCGATCCATAGTGGGAGCGTAACAGTGGCCCCCAGAAGGCCCAGCCCCCCCAAAAGCTCTGCCTTCAGATAGAGCCGGATTTGTGCCGTACGGGCAATCGTGTTGGTTGGCCCCAATTGAAACCACGCAACTCTGTTGGGCGGTTCGCCAACAGCCAAGGCGAGATGGAGTGAGGCAAGGCCCGGTACACCTGCATTGAGCCCGAGGTCGATCATGCGAGCGCCATTGCTGACGGAGGCCGCGGCTGCCAGCAGTTCCATTGCCGACAGTTTCAGGCCAGCGACGCCACGCGCGTCGCCGAGCGCCATGTTGGCGATGCGCCCAACCGAAATCAGATTGTTCAACGGGACAGTGCTGCCGTCTGCGCCGGAGGATCGGGGTTGTTGGTTCAGAAGGTCGAGAACCGACTTGGTGAGACCCGAGGTGGTTTGCGTCAAAGCTCGAGAAATTTGGCCAGCTGTCGCCTCCATGGTGAGGAGGTCTGAATAGGTGCCGACACTGACGTCCATCTCCTGGGCCAGAGCATCAAGGAAATTGAGCAATTCCAGCTGCGCGCCGATCAGCGAATTATAGTCGGCAATCTTGAGGGAAACCGTCGTGCCCAGTAAACCGCCCAACAGCGAGTTTGCGAGACCATCATTCAGGCTTGCCAAGCGCGACCCGACGTAAAAGGACGCCTCTGGAACGCGTGTCGCTGCCCCGGAAACCGCGAGCGCAGGCGGCTCGATGAGGCTTTGGCCGAAGTAGAGCGTTCCTGTCTTGGTAAAAGCGACATCGACCGCATTGTGGGGCTGAGTGCCTGCGACAAAGCGCTTGGCAGGATCGGTTATGGTCGTGTCATAGCGCCCGAGGGTCACTGTCAGCCCAGTGGTCACGCCGGGGGCCAGTTGGCCGGCATCGACGAGGGTTTGATGCGCGAGAAACTGAGCTTTGGTCAGGTCGGATGCGGCCGCGATGGCTGCTAGATCAACGGCCGACTGCATTTGGCGGCGGTCATAATAGAGTGAGCCAGCATCGACCACCACGGTTGAGACGAGCAGGCCTAGGGTAATGGCGACAGCAAACATGATGCCCATGTTCGCAGAACTGTCGCGCCAAAATCGGGGGAGCATTTAAATGCCGCCATTCCGGATAGTCGCTTGATGCTCGATTATTTTGCTCGGCAAGGGGAGCGGAACGTAGAGGTTCCAGATCGGTAGATCGGAAGCGTCATAGGTCAGGGTGACGGCAAACTGGTTGGCGTCCTTGCGGGTGATCTCAAAATCATGCGCGATTGTGGAGGTGTTCAGAAGGATATAGGCCCCAGCATTTTTGATCAAAAAGCGCTCAACCAGATTGCGCCGCTCGGTATCGTTGATCCCTGCAATTGAGGTGCGTGCCGCGTCGGCTGCCAATTGTTGCAGGCTCAGCGATGCGCCGAAGTAAATTCCGTAGGCGAGCATGCCAGTGAGCAGTAGTAAAAACACCGGCGTGAGGATGGCGAACTCAACCGCCGCCGCGCCATCAGAGTTTCTACGTAGTTTTGCATAGGCTCTAAACACGCATGCCTCCGCAGCTAACACCCTAAAAACATTAGGTTGATCCGCTCACGCTACTGAACCGTTAAAGCAAACGTCCAAATACTATTGGGATTTCTACGTATTAAAATTCGCGCACAACGTGCCTTTCCAAGGCCACCATCAAAGGCTAGGTAGAGCCAACAGGAGAGTCTGACTTGACGCGCAACTTTCTTTTTGCCCCCTCCGCCGATGATATTGCGCTGACGCGCTTTATCTCGACCGCTGGTACAGTCTCGGGATTTTTAAAAGGCGCACCGGGTGGCCCTTTACCGAATTGGTATCAGATGGGCGGCAATAACGTAGATTTCCTCCAGCATATGAACGCGCAATTGGCGCTTTCGTTCCCGAACGCCGGACAGCCCTTCTACGCGGTGCGGCTTTGGACCAATGTCATGTGGCAACCCGCCTATCTCGCTGTGCTGGGCGCTCATGTGGTGGGCTCGGTGCCCAATATGGCTCTGCTGTCGCAGGCGCGCCAAAACAACGACATCAATGGCTATCGCTTGGTGCCAGCGCCACAATTCTCGGGTGGTCTTGAAGAAATGATCGAGCACGCCGGGCGACAGCTGCGCGGCTTAGCCGATGTCGCCTTGGCTGAGATCAATACGGTGACCAAGCTTAAGCGCGTGCCCGCGCTGCGCCTCTTGGCCGATCGCATGCTCTCCCTGATGATCCGGCTCGGCGACTATCGGCCCGAAACCAACATTGCCGAGCAGTATCGCTATTGCGCGTTATGGTTTGAGGCCATGGGGCTCAAGGGCCAGGGCGGGCTGGAAACGCTCGATCTGGCTGACGGGCGGCAGGTGGTGATTACCGCCCGCAAGGGGTGCTGCCTTGATTATCTGGCTTTCCCTGACGCCTATTGCGCCTCTTGCCCGAAGCAAGAGGACGAATTGCGCCTGCGTCGCCAACGCAATGATGCGGTGGCCGAGCTTGATGCGCGGGATTAGTCGAAGACTTCGTTGGGATAAACGCCCCAAAGTTCTTCCTGTTTGACCCAACCATTATAGCTGGCGCGTTCGCCGGGGTGCCCGGCCGACACCTGACACCATTGCCCATCACACTCACTGACCGAGACGCGCACGCCCGCCTTGAGGTGCGCGCGCGGAGCCGATTCGGCTGAGCGATTGGCGCGCATCAGCACGTCGCCATTGGCCAGCAGAGGCTGCGCGTAGCCCGCACGATTGCCGGACAACAGGTTCTGGTGGATCCAGCCCTCTTCGCCGTCGGCATCGCGGATTTTACGCCACGTGTCGAACTCTTGGATGATCTCGACCGGAACGCCCGATACCAGATAATTCCACGCGACTTCGTATTTGGTGCCGGGGCCAACGCGCACGTTGATCGGGTTAGAGCGCGTGGTGACGAAACGGGGCAGTGGTAGACCGCTCGGATTGTCCTGCGCCAAGCTTGGGACAGGGGACAATACGGGGACTGCACACAGCGATAGGACGGTAAAAAGAATAGGGCGCAGGCGACCCGCGAGGGCTGACACTAACAACATCACTTTGCAGACAGTTCGGAATTGCCCTATCACTAGCCCATGATCCTTAATGGTCACTGAACCTTGGCTCAATCCAAGCAGACGTGATCGGGCCCGACTGGTACGAATGACATCAACAAAACCCAAGATTTTGGTCACTCGGCGGCTGCCTGCGACGATTGAAGCGCGCATGGCCACCTTGTTTGAGACCGATGTCAACGAAGCGGATGACGCCTTGAGCGGGGCGGACATCGTATTCGGCCTCGCGGGTAAGGATGTGTTGGTGTCCACCATCACCGACCGAATTGACGCGTCGCTCATTGCCCAACTCCCAGCCAGCGTTCGGCTGATCGCCCAGTTTGGCAATGGGGTGGACAATATTGACCTTGAGGCCGCTTGGGCCGCTGGCATTACGGTGACCAATACGCCCAGCGTTTTGACTGAAGATACGGCCGATATGGCGATGGCGCTGATGCTGGCGCTGCCGCGGCGCTTGGTCGAGGGCACTCAAATCCTTCTGCGCGACCGCGCCTGGGCGGGCTGGTCCCCAACATCCATGCTTGGCCATCGCTTGCGCGGCAAAGCCTTGGGTATCGTCGGCATGGGGCGCATTGGCACGGCGGTGGCGCAGCGGGCCAAGGCCTTTGGCCTGTCGATCCATTATTATTCCCGCGATCGGCGTCCTCCAGCGGTGGAAGCGCCGCTCGATGCGACCTATTGGGATGATCTGGATGCCATGTTGGCCGAGGTGGACATTGTCTCCCTGCACACGCCCTTAACACGGGGCACCAATGGGATTTTGTCCGAGCAACGTCTCGCGGCGATGAAGCCGGGAGCCTATGTGGTCAATGTCAGCCGCCCCGAATTGATCGAAGAAACCGCGCTGATCGAGCGGCTTGAGGCCGGGCATTTGGCAGGCGCGGCGCTCGATGTGTTCGACAACCGTTTTGGCATCAACCCGCGACTGCTGGAGTTGGCGCAGGACAATCGTGTTGTGCTCACCGGCCACATGGCGTCAGCAACGCTCGAAGCCCGGGTCGAAATGGGCGAGGCCGTGATCGTCAATATCCGCACCTTCATGGACGGGCATCAACCTCCCCATCGCCTTTTGCCCGAAAGCTTAGGCCCGCGATTGTCGCGCGGCGCTTGAAAACTGTTGCGCATCGGACGCAGCACTAACTTTGCGTCAATCAGAATTTGTTCTGCTGCTTGCATGCAAGTTCGCGGGGCCATAACTCTGCAACGACTACGCTAGTGGCTCGTTGACTACTCAAGAGCCGCGCTTGGAACTGCTGCGTAGGCGAGGAGTATGCCGTTGAGACGCCCCTTAATTGCCGTGTGTTTGCTGTTTGTTGCGCCCGTTTATGCGCAGGGTCTGGGTGATGCCCCTCTCAGCGAAGTCGACGGCCAGCTGGCGCTGGATGCTTTGGGGCAACGCTTGGTCATGCCCATGCCGGATTGGGCGGCGGAAACCAAAAGCCTCGTCGAATTGAGCGATAAGGCCCTCGCACGCTATTCCGAGGACGACAGCCAAGCGCAGTTGGAACTCTATCGCGCGGGCGAGAATGAAAAATTCTGGACCACTATGTATGGGGCGCGCCTGAGCACGCGCGCCAGCATGAGCCTGCAGGATTTTCGCACCTCGGTGATCAATGTGTATGCGCAAGGGTGCGATCCGGACACGATTGCGCTGTTTCAGCTGGAGCCGGACGAAGGCGATGTTCTGCCGCCCCTGGGCTATGTCTGCGGCGCCTATGCCGATCACATCATCGACTTTGTCGGCGAAGGCGAAGTGATGATCATGGGGTTTTATCGCTCTGAAGTGGGCATCGGCATGGTCTATCAAGAGTGGCGCACGCCGCGCTTTGATGCGAGCAAGAGCGATACTTGGCCGATCTCGCCCGACGAGATTGAAGCACGAATTGCCCAGCTCAAGGAACAGGTATCGCTGCTGCGAGCGGATTGACGAGAAGCCCGCAAGGGCCTATCGCAACGCTTATGAAGAAAGACAACAAGCCCTCAGGCCCGAGCCAGCGCCAGCTGCGCGTTGGGGAACTGGTGCGCCACGCAATGGCGGACGTGCTCGCGCGCGGCGAGATTGAAGACGAAGCTCTGGTTGGCACAGTCGTGACCGTGCCAGAAGTGCGTATGTCGAACGATCTCAAGCTCGCGAACGCCTATGTCATGCCGCTCGGTGGCTTGCACGCGCAAGAAATCGTTGACGCACTCAACCGCCACAAGAAATTTGTCCGCGGACGCATCGCGCCGCAGCTGAACCTCAAGTTCGCTCCGGACATTCGTTTCCACGTGGACGAGACCTTCGAAGAAGCCGGGCGCATCGATGCGCTGCTGCGCTCTGACCGCGTAAAGCGCGATCTCGAAGACAATTCTGACGACAGCGAAGACTAAGCCTTGACGCAAGCCAAGTCGAAGAAGCGTGCCATCTCCGGGTGGATCGTGCTCAACAAGCCATATGACTTCACCTCCACCCAGGCCGTTGGCAAGGTGCGTTGGTTACTGTCTGCAGCCAAGGGCGGCCACGCCGGAACCCTTGATCCGCTCGCGACCGGCATTCTGCCGATTGCCTTGGGTGAAGCCACCAAGGCTGTGCCTCAGGTGCAGGACGGGACCAAAGTCTATCGGTTCACCATCGGTTGGGGCAAAGCCACAACTACGGATGACACTGAAGGCGAAGTGATCGCCACCTCGGATGTGCGCGCCGACCAGGCTGCGCTTGAAGCGGTGCTGCCGCAGTTCACCGGCCTCATCATGCAGCGCCCGCCGATCTTTTCGGCGATTAAGGTCGATGGCGAGCGTGCCTATGATCTTGCGCGCGCAGGTGAAGAGGTCGAACTAGCCGCTCGCCCGATCGAAGTGGACGCGATCAACATCGTGTCGCATGGCGATAGCGAAACGGTTCTGGAAGTCACCTGCGGCAAGGGTACTTATGTGCGCTCTTTGGCGCGTGACATTGCCGAAGCACTCGGCACCGTCGGCCATGTGACAACGCTCCATCGTGCGCAGGTTGGTCCTTTCACCGACGCTGACGCGGTGACGCTCGAAGAGCTGGAAGCTGCGGAAGCGGGCGAGGTGCGCGATGCGCTGCTCAAGCCTGTGCATGCGGCGCTGGTTGATGTTCCCGAGATCCGTCTTGATGCTCTGCAAGCAACAGCTGTGCAGCATGGCAATGCGGTTCTGCTGACGGGCGCTAATGCGCCGGTCAACATGGACGAATGCTGGGTCAGCTTTAAGGGCAAGGTTATCGCTACGGGCGGAGTGGCCTTTGGTCAGTTCCAGCCCCGGCGCGTCTTTAACCTCTAGACCCCATCCAATCGCGGACCCGGGTCCATCAAGGCATGGATCCGGTTCGCGCCCAAGCGCGCCAGTTTGAGCATCATTGCCTTACGGCGTGCGGGCGGAAGCGGGGTATCCGGGCTGTCCCGCAGAATTGCGCCATCATGGCCATCGGCCACGATGAGACCTTCGCTCTCGGGAAAAATCTCGCTGTCGAGTTCCGGTGGCTTGGCGAAGAAGAATTTATCAGAAAATTCGCGGTACTCGGGCCATTTCCGGTCGACCTGAAAATCGATCAGGCTCGATTTGATCTCGATGATCCAAATCTCGCCTTTGGGACCGACGGCGAGCACATCGGCGCGCCGCCCATTGTTGAGTGCGACCTCAGCATAACACGCCATATCGTGTCGCTCCCGCAGCATCCGCATCACCCCGCGCTGGACGCGCAGGGCTGTTGCTGATTGCCGGAGGTCAATAATGGCGGGCAGCTCGTCACTCATGACCTGCGCTTACCCCGCCGCTTTGGCAGAACTGTGTTTGCCGCCGAGCGCAAAGCTCGACGCCCAAAGACCTGCCATGAGGAGCGGTAGGCAGACCATGTAGGAGGCGCGAATGCCGAAGAATTCCGCAACAAAGCCGAGCAGCGGCGGCGCGAGGAAGAACACCACAAAGCTCACCTGACCAAGCGCCGCTACGTTGACGGCCGCCGGACGATCGGTGCGCTGCGCGGCAGCGGACACAGCGAGTGGATAAACAGACGAGCAGCCTGCACCCATGAGCGCAAAGCCAAGGAGGGCGAGCTCGGAGTTTGGTGCGAGCCAAACCAAAGTTGCGCCAAGGCTTGCGACTGCCAGCATGACCATGGCGACATTGCGTGGACCATAACGCGCGACGACGGGGTCAGCGGTAAGGCGGACGAGGGCCATAAAGAATGCGAAGATGGTGAGGCTCATGCCGCCGACGAATGGCTCAACAGCAAAGACGTCGCGCATATAGATCGCCGACCAATCGATGCCCGCGCCTTCAACCAAGAAGGCGGCAAAGCCGATGAGGCAAAGGGGCAGCAGGCCAAGGGTTGGGAAGGCGAACTTGTGGGTGTCGCCATCGGTAGCGCGGACCGGCTTTGGGGCGTTTGTTGCGCCGTAGATCAACCAGCCAGCAATGGCGACAACGATGATGGCAATCGCCAGCAGGTGCCAATTGGTGGTGAGACCCGATTGACGGATCATCGCGCCAAACAGTGCGGTGACGAAAAACCCGACGCTCCAGAAGCCGTGGGCCCGGTTCATAAACCGCCCGCCGGTTTGCGTTTCGAGGCGGTCGATTTCGACGTTGAGGTTTATCTCCAGCGCGCCTGAACAAATGCCGGCCAAGAACAGAACCGCAAACATGAAGGGCGCGGAGGGCAACCAAGGAATGGTTGCGAACAGCAATGATGGTCCCAACACCGTGATGAAGGCCGTGGTGCGGAAGCCCATTTTCTCGATGATCGGCGCTCCAAAGGTCAAGGATAGGAGCGAGCCGATTGCCATGCCGATCATGGTCAAGCCGAGCTGGCCCTCGGAAAGGCCGAACTGAGTTTGAAGGTCTGGCAGGCGCGCCATAAGCGCGCCCGTTGTCAGAGCAAAGAAGAAGAAGCTGGCGTAGATGCGGTGTTGTGGAGCGATCATCGGGGAACAGTCGTAGAAACGGGCTTGGGCGCCAGAACGTGGGAGGTCAGGAGGCTGATCAGGATTAGGGGCAGGCCCACACCGAACGTCCACTGAATGCCCCAATGCTCGGCGATGAAGCCGAGAAGCGGTGGGCCAAGCAAGAAGGCTGTAAAGGAGAACTGGGCGAGAGCTGCGACATTGATTGCCGCGGGGCGGTCGGTTTGCTGCGCGGCGGCCGACATGGCCAGCGGGAACAGCGCCGAGGAGCCGACACCAATCAGAGCAAAGCCGAGATAGGAGGCGATTGCCGATGGAGCCCAGAAGACGATAAGGGTGCCGATGAGCAAAATGGTCAGCAGAACGCGGGCGACCCGAACCGGGCTATAGCGTTCAACAAAGCTATCGGCGACGAAACGGGTGGCGGCTTGGCTGCCCGCCACAAAGGCAACGGCAATGCCGGCCCAGAACGGCTCAGCGCCAAACAGGTCCTTCATATAGATCGCAGACCAATCAATGCCCGCGCCTTCCATCAGCATAGCCGAAAGGCAGACGCCCACGAGCGTCATAATCGTCATCGTCGGACGGGCAAATTTTGGTCCGCTCTCCGCGCTGGTCTGGCGATGGGGAGCGGCCTTGAATTGACCCAAGAGCAGCAAGGTCGCGACCAGCACTACGGGTACCATCAGCATCAGATGCAGCTGAGGCGATAGGCCGGTTTGCGCAACGGTGGCACCGACAATGCCAGCGGCAAAGAACCCAAGGCTCCAAAAGCCGTGCGCGCGGTTCATAATCCGACGGCCGATCAGATGCTCGACGCGATCCGCCTCGATATTGATGATGATCTCAATGGCGCCAATGGTGAGGCCCACCGGCACGAGCAACAAGAAGAACGCCAGTGGTGTCTGAGCCCACATTGACGCGGCGTAGAGCACCGAGAGCAGGGGAATGGCGATCAAGAGCACGCGCTTATGGCCATATTTTTCGATGACCGGGCCTGCGAAGGTCAGCGAGATCAGCGTGCCAACAGCAGAGCCGATGAGGGCCAAGCCGAGCATGCCCTCAGCGACGTCCATTGCGGAGCGAATATCGGGCAGTCGGGGGAACATGCTGCCCATGCAAAAGGAATATACAAAAAACGCCCCGAAGACGGAAATCTGGGGCGGCAGGCTTAGGCCGAATCGCATGGTCAAAGTGCTCGAACTCGAAGTTGAGCTAAGCTAGGCCAAGCAGTTCATTGAGAGAATAGTTGGCGGCCGAAATTATATCGATTTCGAGGCGCGCAAGAAAAAGGCCGCCCGGAGGCGGCCTGAACGTCTCAGCCCTCAGAGACGGTCATTTTTGCGCGATGCAAACCGAAGTGACGCCAGCGTTCTTGAACCCAAGGGCGCTTGCTGCAGCCTTGGACAGATCGATGATGCGCTTGCCATGGAATGGACCACGGTCATTGATGGTGACTTCGATTGATTTGCCGGTGCGCTGATCTTCAACTTCCACGACGGTCCCAAATGGAAGCGTGCGGTGCGCAGCGGTCATTGCATTTTCGTTGAACACTTGGCCAGAAGCGGCAGTTTTGCCGTGGAAGCCAGGTCCGTACCAGGAGGCACCGCCACATTGGGCGTAGGCTGCAGGGACGAAAGCGAAGAGTGCCGCAGCCGAGGCAGCAACAATGAGGACTTTCTTAGTCAATGATCTAGAGCTCACAGTAGTTGTCGTTGACGACTAACTACCCCGTACCGCGGACAAGATTGTGGGCAAGTTGCCACACTTGGGTAATTGGGGGTCCTGAATGGGCGAATTTGGCGCATTCACGCGGGTTTCACGCAAAGTTGCGAGTCTAGCGATCGGCTGATTTAGAGATTCAGAATCTCAGCTTTTTTCGCGATTGCTGATCTGGAGCAAGTTGAAGAACTAAATCCGGATTCATTTTCTCCCTGTGGGAAATGTGCAACGGTTCCCGATTAGGTGTCATTTTTCTCCCGATATGGCCCGTGGAGAATGTGGAAAAAGCCCTTGCAAGCGCCAAAGCCCGTGCATTTGTGGCGTGATTTGGGCGGGAGAGGCCGATTTTCGCGGCTTTACGCGCAAGAAAAAGGGCGATGACAAGGTCACCGCCCGAAGGTCAGTCAGGGAGAAAACAGGGTGCCGTTAGTTCTTCGGCTGAGGAACAATGCGCAGATATGGCTTTAGTTCCGTCCAGCCCTCAGGATATTTGGTTTTGGCTTGTTCGTTGGAGACAGCAGGTACGATGATCACGTCATCGCCGCTCTTCCAATTGACCGGCGTCGCCACCTGATGCTTGGCGGTGAGCTGGAGACTGTCGATGACGCGGATGACTTCATCAAAGTTCCGGCCGGTTGACGCTGGGTATTCAATTTTCAGCTTCACCTTCTTGTCCGGACCGATGACGAATACCGAACGCACGGTGAGCGTGTTGTCCGCATTGGGGTGGATCATGTCGTACTTGCGTGCGACTTCACCCTTGGTGTCAGCCAAAAGCGGGAAGTTGAGAGCCGCGCCTTGAGTTTCCTCAATGTCGCTGGCCCAGCCTGCGTGGTCTTCGAGCTTATCGACCGAGAGACCCAAGACCTTGACGCCGCGCTTCTCAAATTCAGGCTTGAGCTTGGCGGTGTAGCCCAGCTCGGTGGTGCAAACCGGGGTGAAATTTTTCGGGTGGCTGAAGAGAACGGCCCACGATCCTTCGATGAAGTCGTGGAAGTGGATGGTGCCCTCAGTGCTTTCGAGGGTGAAATCTGGTGCGGTATCGCCGATCAGGATCGCCATTGTCTATTCCTTCGCCCAAGCAATGGGCTCTGTGCTTGTTTGTAGAATATCGTGCCCGTGATTGCCGATTGAAGTGGGGGCGCGGGGAACGCTTTTGCCAATGCGGGACGGTTTGGATGCGTTCCTTGCGCAAGCCAAAGTGAAAAGGAAATGAGCGTTCTATTCGCCCGAAACCATGACTGAGCCCTGCATCGGCGTGGTGGCTGGAGCGCCATTTTCCCAAGTGACATCAAGCCCGTTAAGGGGAACCACCGAGAGGCTCATCTTGCCAGAGCCCTGGTTCACTTCGCGCGCGTGGGCGAGATAGATGAGGGCATTATTGGCGCTGTCGTAAATGCGGGTGACGCGGAGCGACTTCCAAATCAGAGAGCGGTTCTGCTTGAAAATCTCTTCTCCACCCGAGCTGGTGCGGATGTTGCCAATGTTGATTGGGCCCACAGCATTGCAGTCGAGAGCGGAATGGGAGGGGTCTTCAAACCAATTGCCCTGACTCACGCGGTCAATGAACGAGCGGTTGAAATAGGAGAGGTGGCAGACAATGCCTTGCACATTGGGATCGGCGACAGCCTCAATCGAGATGTCATTGCCTGTCCAGTCGACGCCAACACTGCCCACTTCGGATTGACGCCCACAGGCGACAAGGGCAAGCGCAGCAGTGGCGAGAACGGCAACTCGGGCAATAGCGTTCATCAACTTCTCCATTCGTGTCTCTATGAGATTGGGAACGATCTGCCGCGCTACAAGGTTTCGCGGAGCCTTAGCGCAAGTTTTGTCGGTCCATGACTTTTTCGAGCCATCGCACCAGCAGCGAAAGCGACAGCGTCATGGTCAGATAGAGAAAGGCCACAACGTTATAGGTCTCGAAGAATAGGAAGCTGTTCGAGGCGGACAGCTTGCCCAGCTGGGTAATGTCCTGAACGCCGAGGGCCGAGACCAGCGCGGAATCTTTGACCATAGAGACAAAGTCATTGCCGAGCGGTGGCAGGACCGTGCGGAACGCCTGCGGGAAGATGATGTGTCGGAAGCAATTCCAGCGCGACAGACCAAGCGCGCGCGCGGCCTCGATCTGGCCCTTGTCGACGGACTCTATGCCTGCGCGGAAAATCTCGGCGATGAAGGCCGAGTAGCAGACCGTGAGCGCGAAGATGGCGCGCCAGACGAAATCAAAGCCGCGCACACTGGCCGGAGCCAGCCAGCCCAGCTCGATCACAGGCGAGAAGAGCCAATTAAAGCCGGACACCATAGCTGGGGCGGCAACGAAGGCGATGTAAAAGAGGAAGACGAGGATGGGAATGCCGCGGATCAACTCAACGTAAAATGTTGCGATCTCGCTCAAGACCCGAATGCCTGAGGTGCGCGCTAAGGCCACCAAAAGGCCGAGCACGATTGCTGCGGCAAAGGCGAGCAGCGTTACCCAGAGCGTCGTGACCACGCCACCCGACACCGTGTCGAAGATTTTCGAATAGGTTTGATCGGCCGATATCGCCCAGAAGCCAAGAACGAAGATCAGGGCAAGGGTTACCAGCCACCAAGGCGTGCGGCTCATAAGAGAGGGGCGGCGGGGTTTATAAGTCATCAGACGCCAGTATTTTCTTTCGCCCTATAGGGCATAGCAAAGGCCCACTCGGCAAGCCGGAGTGGGCCTTTTTCAGTCAAAGCTCTGTCTTGAGCGTGCAGACTATTCGGCGGCGTATTCGAAGAACCAGTAGTTGATGCGCTCATCGAGCCAGCCATCCTCGCGCATGCTGTCGAGGGCGGCATTGAACGGCTCAACGAGATCGGAGCCCGGGGTCAGAATGAAGCCCAGAGGGTCGGATTTGAGCGTTTCATCAATCTGCTTAAAGGCGCCGGGATCAGCGCCCATATAGCCGGTCGCCGCGGCCTGATCGGCGATAATGGCGTCGACGTCGCCAGCCTTTACGGCTTGAACGGCAGCGCCAAAGCTATCGAAGGTTTTGACGCGCGGATTGGCTTCGTCGCCATCAAGCACGTCATAGATCGCGGTATAGAAGGAAGAAGTACCTGCCTGCGCGCCAAAGAGGAGATCGGCGTTTTCGGCAAAGCTCTCAGCACCTGTGATGCGCTCTTCATCAGCGCGGACGAGCAGATATTGTTCAACGGTGATGAATGGATCGGTGAAGTCGATCACCTCATCACGCTCTTCGGTGATGGTGATGCCATCGGCACCGATGTCAAACTGGCCGGAGCGGACCGCTTCGATCATCACGTCCCAAGCCGACAGATCCCACTCGATCTTGGCATTGAGGCGCTTGGCCACTTCGTTGATGACATCATATTCAAGGCCAATGCCGTCGCCGGTCTTCGGATCCGCAAAGTTGAGCGGGTAATAAGCGTTCTCGGTCACCGCATGGATGGTGCGGCCATCAAGGTTCGGCAGCTCGGCCGCAAAGCTCTGCGCGCTCAGCGCCAAAGCCAGTGCAGATACCGCTGCGCCGGTCAAAATCGTCTTCATGGAATTGTGTCTCCCAAGTCTCTGGGAGAGAGACTAGCTGAGTGCGCGAAATCTGCAAATATGTGGCGAGGAAACGCTTGGCTCAGGAGCCGCTTGAATTCAGAAAATTCGCTCGCCCTCAGTGGGTTTGAGCAAAGGCGTGGCGCTAGCGCACCGGTCCCATCTCATGCAGGAGCCATTGGCGGAAGGCGCGAAGTTTGGGTGTTTCGCGACGCCCTTTGGCGGTGACCAGATAATAGGCATTGTTGCCGGTGGTCGCACGGTGGAAGGGGCGAACCAAGCGCCCCATTTCCACCAATTCATCCGTCATCATGTCGACGGCGAGCAATAATCCTTGACCCGATAGGGCAGCATCAAAGGCCAGCGAGGCGTCGGAAATGACCGGGCCGTGCCCATGCGCGAGCGGAGATTTGCCCGCAGCTTTGGACCAGCTGGGCCAATCGAGCATGCTGGTCGTATCGATAATGACCGGCAGTTCGGCGTAGGGCCGATCTTTATGTGTTGCCCAGAAGTCCGGGGAACAGACCGGCTGGAAACTCTGGCCGCCGATTTTGGTGGCGTTGACACCAGGCCAGTGCCCCGAGCCAAATCGCACCCCGCAATCAATGTCGCGTCGGTTGAGATCGGTCATCGCGGCAGTGACGCACAAGCGCAGCTCGATGTCAGAATGCGCTTGCGCAAAATTGCCCATGTGCCAGATGAGCCAGCGAGACGCAAAAACGCTGCCGACCGTGAGATTGAGCACGCTATCGTCGTCGCCCGTGACTTGCGCCAAAGCATCGCCGAGCGCAGCAAAGCCCGAGCTTAGTTGCGGCATGATCTCCATCAAGACTGGCAATGGGCGTAGGCCGTCACTGGTGCGTGCAAACAGCGTTAAGCCTAATCGCTCTTCGGCGCGGCGTATATGTTGGCTCACCGCCCCAACGGTGACGCCCAACTCATTTGCTGCAGGCGCGAGCGCACCGAGGCGGGCCACGATTTCAATGGCCCGTAGCGCGTTCAGCGGAATAGGAAATTGCGCACTCATATAGTTTTTCTATACTCGGCGGCAGGTCTTGTCGATTGGATAGGTGCAGTCGTTGGCGCAAAGTGAAGGCCATTCATTTTGTGAAAGGATACAAAATGTCTATTCTGTTTTCCGCGCTGCGCCGCCTCAAACTGCTTTTCAAAAAGTTTGTGACGCCGCTTAATTGCGATGAGCCTGAACCACGCGACTGGGCCGATCTGCCGCCGCACCACCCCAAGTGCGAGTGACTTATTGACAATATCTGCCCGCGCAATCGTCGCCACGGCATTTCGCATCGACGTGGAAGTGATTGGCGTGGGCGGCATTGGCATCGGGGCCAAGAACGGTGTTGAAGCGTTCGCAGGCTGCTTGCTGCGCAAACCTCAGGAACTGACCCTTAAGCGCATCGCTCGGGCGCCAATCTTTTAAGACGTCTATCACCCGGCCATCGCCGAGGATAAAGCCGTGGATGTCGAGCGCATTAGCAAAGCTGTGCTCCGATACGCCGCCAGAGCGTGTGCCAATACGGGCGCGACACACCATAGACCCGCCTGAGGTGACGCTGGCGAGCGGGCTGTCCGTGAGTTCTTGCGCCTGCGCGTCCAGCACTGCGACCCAATCGGCGACGGCGGTGGCGACGCCGCAGGTAACGGTTGCTGGCATGGCCAGCGGAATATCGCGCCGTCCCACTTTCACCCCTGTCATCAGAATGGGCGAGGCGGTGCCGCAGCGGCCTTCGGAGATCGGGGCGATCATCTCGCCGATCACCGTGCCATTTTTCAAAGCGGGGCAGGAGGCTTGTTCGGCTACGGGGGCGGGCGCTGCTTGTTCGGGCTTTTTAGTGGGCTGGTCGCTGGTCGGCGCGACGGGCCGAACCTCTGGTCTTGGCGTCGGCATTGCGGGCGCCATGGGTTCGCTCTTGCCGTTGTTGAGAATAGTGATTTGGGACGCGAAGGGGTCCGGCGCAGTTTGCGCATTGTCTTGAGCCGCACTGGCGGCGGAGAGAAGAATGAGCGTTACAAGGGCGAGACTGGGGCTTTGCATCGCTCGCTAACGTCGACTTAACGAAAGAGTTGCCGCAAAACCCACCTTTACTGCGCTGAAACCATCTTCTCGCCCTTGTTTGCATCTGCTATCAGCGCGCTCATGACAACGCCGCTCAAAAACATCCGCAATTTCTCCATCGTCGCGCACATCGACCATGGGAAGTCGACTCTTGCTGATCGCCTGATCCAGTTCACCGGGGGCCTAGAAGCCCGCGAGATGAAGGAGCAGGTGCTTGACAATATGGAGATTGAGCGCGAGCGCGGGATCACCATCAAGGCACAGACCGTGCGCCTCAACTATAAGGCGCAGGATGGTGAGGACTATGTTCTCAACCTTATCGACACGCCCGGACACGTTGACTTTGCTTATGAAGTCTCGCGCTCCATGTCGGCGGTTGAAGGTTCGCTGCTCGTCGTTGACGCCTCCCAAGGTGTGGAAGCGCAGACGCTCGCCAACGTCTATCATGCGTTAGAAGCCAACCACGAAATCGTCCCTGTCCTGAACAAGGTCGATCTGCCCGCAGCGGATATTCCGCGCGTAAAGACGCAGATTGAAGACGTTATCGGCATTGATGCTTCGGACGCGATTGAAATTTCGGCAAAGACCGGCCTCAACATTGAGGGCGTTCTGGAAGCCATCGTTACCCGTCTGCCAGCACCGAAGGGCGATATCGACGCGCCGCTGAAGGCCCTGCTGGTTGATAGCTGGTACGACACCTATCTCGGCGTTGTCGTTCTGGTTCGCATCATTGATGGTGTGATGAAGAAGGGCCAGCGCATCCGCATGATGGCCTCCGGCGCCGTCTATGATCTCGACCGCGTTGGCGTGAACACGCCTAAGCTGGTTGAAGTCAAAGAACTGACCCCAGGCGAACTTGGCGTTTTCACCGCTTCCATCAAGGAAGTGGCGGACACCAACGTTGGTGATACCATCACCGACGACCGTAAGCCGACCGCTGAGCCGCTGCCAGACTTCCGTCCAGCACAGCCCGTGGTGTTCTGCGGTCTCTTCCCGGTTGATGCTTCGGACTTTGACGAGCTGCGCTCTGCCATGGGCAAGCTGCGCCTCAACGATGCGTCCTTCTCGTTTGAAATGGAAACCTCGGCCGCGCTCGGTTTCGGCTTCCGCTGTGGTTTCCTTGGGCTTCTGCACCTCGAAATCATTCAGGAACGCCTCAGCCGCGAGTTCGATCTCGATCTGATCGCGACGGCGCCATCTGTGGTTTACGAGATGGAGCTGACCGACGGCACCTCTATGCTGCTGCACAACCCGGCAGACATGCCGGACGTGATGAAGATCACAGAAATCCGCGAGCCATGGATCAAGGCGACTATTCTAACGCCTGACGAATACCTCGGCTCGATCCTCAAGCTTTGCCAGGATCGTCGCGGCATTCAGACCAATCTGTCCTACGTTGGTTCGCGCGCCATGGTCGAATATGACCTGCCGCTCAACGAAGTGGTGTTCGACTTCTACGATCGCCTCAAGTCGATCTCGAAGGGCTATGCGAGCTTCGATTACCACCTCGACAACCATCGCGAAGGCGATCTGGTAAAGCTTTCGATCCTCGTCAATTCCGAACCGGTCGATGCGCTGTCCATGCTCGTTCACCGCACGGTGGCTGAATCGCGCGGTCGTCAGATGTGCGAAAAGCTCAAGGAACTGATCCCGCAGCACCTGTTCGTTATCCCGATCCAGGCGGCCATCGGCGGCAAGGTTATTGCCCGCGAAACCGTTCGCGCCATGCGTAAGGACGTGACGGCGAAGTGCTATGGCGGTGACGCGACCCGTAAGCGCAAACTGCTGGATAAGCAGAAAAAGGGTAAGGCCAAGATGCGCCAATACGGCAACGTCAACATCCCGCAGGAAGCCTTCATCAAGGCCCTCAAGATGGGCGACGAATAGTTATTTGGGGCCTTTGGTCCTCGGATAACAAAACCCCGGTGCGAGCATCGGGGTTTTTCTTTTGTCGCACTTTTGTTGTGCTTTGACTTACCCCGCGACGCGCCAGCTGCTGGTGTTATTCATGTCGAGATAGAACATGGTGCGGTAGCCGTTGGAGAAGCCATTGAGGCTATCGAGCGTGATGATGCCATTGTCGGTCTTAACGCCGAGCACCGCATGCCATTCGCCCGAACGCAGCTGGCCAATCTTGATGCGCATTGCCGAAACCGGATATCCCGCTTCGCTCAGTGCCATGATTTTAGCGAGCACATAGTCTTCGCAATCGGCGACGCCTCGCATCGGTACAGTCCAGTGGTCGCTCACCCCATAGGCGCGGCTATCGGACGAAAAGCGGTAGCGGGAGTTGATCTGCTGGCTGATGCTCTGCAGTGTCGCTTCGAGTTCGCGCGAATAGGCGATAGACGAAGGGCCCGCAAAAGAGCTGCAAAAGTTCATGGGCTGGTCACCGCGCATGCACATGTCTTCCCAACCGGCCTGCCGAACGGAGGAATAATCTACGGCATAAGCGGACAGTGGCTGAGCGAAGGTTAGGGCAGCCAATGCGATGCCAGCGACGCGGCGAAGCGAAGTAAAAATCTGCATGGTTCATCACCGAAAACGAGCGGACGCGTGGCCTCGCCAAGCAGGCGATTCTGCGGGTCACAACATGGATCTAGGGGTGCGTTGACCGCTCACATAGAGGGTGATGTTGGCTGGGTTAATACCGCTCACGAGAACGTAAATAACCAAGTTGTTATAAGTGGTTAGCTGTGCCGGTAGCGGCGCAAATCTCGGCGCAATTAAACTTGCCGTTATCCGGATCAAGCTTTTGTATATATCGCTAAGCTAGTGGTTTAGGATTGCCTGTAGTTGGCAATTTGAACGCTTTGGGGCGCAATAATCGATTGGCCAGATTGAAGTCTAAATAGATCATTGGCCGACATGTCGCTGTCGGCTTTGTGATCGCTGACTGCGTCCGTTCGCTGTGAACGAGCGGTAGATTTTGCATTTCAACGGCGCAGGCTGGGGGCGAGGTGGGAGAACTGTGTTTTAGTAAAGCCAGTTGCTGCTAAATCTGTGTCTTCCTCTGCGGGCGAGAGGCATGGGTTTGCGCGATAGCACCGGAGGATGGCCTTGCTGATGGTTCAGGCAAGGCGGTCTCCGGTGGCTTATCGCTGGCTCCTCTTATGGACGCGGATGGTGCTGCAACTGCCCACCCTTGGTGGCGTCATCAATCGCCGCGATCTCGTCGGCGCTCAGGTCGATATTATTGAGCACACCCAGATTGTCCTTGAGCTGCTCAAGCGAACGCACGCCGATCAGGGCCGAGGTCATCTCCTTGCGGCGCAATACCCAGCTGAGCGCAAGCTGCACCATGGTCTGGCCGCGGGACTTGGCAATTTCACCCAGTTTCTCGACGGCATCCAAAACGCGCGGTTCAATCTGATTGGCGCGCAACGACCCATTGGGGTTTTCTGCGCGCGTGCCCGCCACAGCGCCCGAATTATATTTGCCGGAGAGCACGCCCTGCGCCAGCGGCGAGAAGGCGATAACGCCAATGCCCAACTCGCCGCAAGCGTCGATGGTTTTGTCGTTTTCAATCCAGCGATTGATCATCGAATAGCTGGGTTGGTGAATAGTGGTGGCGACGCCCATGTCCTTGAGGATGCGATGGGCTTCTCGGGTTTCTTTCTCCGGATAGGAGGAGATGCCGACGTAAAGCGCCTTGCCGGATTTCACAGCATGCGCCAGCGCGCCCATGGTTTCTTCAAGTGGCGTTTCGGGATCGAAGCGGTGCGAATAGAAGATGTCGACATAATCGAGCCCCATGCGCTTAAGGCTCTGATCAAGGCTGGCGAGCATATATTTGCGGCTTCCCCATTCGCCGTAAGGGCCTGGCCACATATTATAGCCAGCCTTGGTCGAGATGATCATTTCATCGCGATAAGGGCGGAAGTCACGGGTCATGACCTGCCCAAAGAGCTCTTCTGACGAGCCTGCTGGCGGGCCATAATTATTGGCTAGGTCGAAGTGGGTAATGCCCTGGTCAAAAGCGTAGCCCAAAATCTCCATGGCGCTCGGATAGTCGCGCGTGCCGCCAAAATTTTGCCAAAGGCCGAGACTGACGACAGGGAGTTTCAGACCCGAATGGCCCGAACGACGATAATGCATCGTGTCATATCGAGCAGGGTCGGCGCGGTAGGTCATCTCAGTCTCCCAAACAAATCTTGCCTGCCCGTGACGCCGGGCTTTTGTGGTGCTATGAGCGGGTCAACGAAGACGTCCGCACCCAGCTCAGATAGTACAGTGTCCCAGCAAGATCATCCATACAAGGTATTGGCCATCTACAAGTTTGCCTCTCTGCCCGACGCGGCGGAGATCAAGGCGCCGCTTGCGGAATTTTGTTGCGCGCGCGGTATTAAGGGGACGCTGATCCTCGCGCCTGAGGGTATCAATGGCACTGTCGCCGGTACGCCGGACGCGATTGATGCGCTTTCTGATTATTTGTTTGCTTCCGGGCCTTTCGGCCCACGTTTGGCCGGTGCGGAAGCCAAGTATTCCTTCGCTGACAGCGAGCCGTTTCTGCGCATGAAAGTGCGGCTCAAGCCCGAGATCGTTACCTTGCGCGCGCCGCAGGTTGATCCCAACCGTGAGGTTGGCACCTATGTCGAGCCAGAAGACTGGAATGCGCTGATCGAGCGCAATGACGTCATCCTGATCGATACGCGCAACGATTACGAAGTCGATATCGGCACCTTCCAGCGGGCCATCGACCCCAAGACCGAGAGCTTTGTCGAGTTCAAGGACTACGTCGCCAATAACCTCGACCCCAAGCAGCACAAGAAAGTCGCCATGTTCTGCACCGGCGGTATCCGGTGTGAAAAGGCGTCGAGCTATATGCTCAGCCAGGGTTTTGAAGAGGTGTTCCACCTCAAGGGCGGGATCCTCAAATATCTTGAGAAAGTGCCGGAAGAGAACAGCCGCTTTAACGGCGAGTGCTTCGTGTTCGACGAGCGCGTGTCGGTCGGTCATGGACTTGAAATCGGTACGGCAACGCTCTGCCGTTCATGCCGCCATCCGCTGACCGAACAGGACCGCGCGCATGAGCACTATGTTGAAGGCGTAAGCTGCTCGCATTGCATCAACGATGAAGGTAAGCGCAAGGCCGCGGCTGAGCGTCAGCACCAGATCGATCTCGCTGCAAAGCGTGGCTTGGCGCATATGGGTGACGCGGCCGTTGAGGCTGCGCGCAAGGCTCGTGAGGCGAAAAAGCAACGTGCTGAGCAATCGCGAGCGCTCAACGCTAAGGCGGCGGCCAAAGCGGCTCACTAAGGCCGTCGCACTAATTTGAATTCAGGAGGGGGCCGGTGGTCCCCTTTTGCGATTTAGAGCGTGAGGCCTGCCGCTTTGACAGCGTCAGTATAGCTGCGGCTGACCGGCACGCGCTTCCCCGTTTCAAGTTCGAGCAGCAGCTTACCATTCTCCCGGACGCACCCGCGGACAGCATCCAACGCTACCCAATGGGAGCGGTGTACCTGTAGCCCGGCGATTGGGGCGGTTTCTCGCATGGCATCCGACAGGCGCAACAGCAGCAAGGCTGTGCCGCGATCGGTGGAGACCTCAACATAGTGGTCAGCCACAGCCAAGTGAAGCAACCGACCTCTCTGGTGCAGCGGCATGCGGCTGAGTAGGGCTGGCGTCGCATCGGCCAAGGCAGTGGGCGCTTCGCGCGGTGTGAATACTGCACTCAGCACTGTGACAGCGGCCGAAATTGCTATGCAATAGAGCGTTAAACTCGCAGCTTCTCTGGTCGGGAAGGACCAGCCAAAAGCGAGTTGATTGACTCCAATGACGCAGGCGACGCCGGGCAGCCCGGCAATGCTTCCAGCGACAAGGGCTCGCGGCACGGGCGGCAAGCGGGTGCCGAGCAATAGCTCAAAAAAACTTGCGGTCGCGGTGCCAATGATTGCGGTGACGATGACCACTGCCGCCCAATAGGGCAGGCGAATATGAAGCGGTAAATCGAAGGAGCCGAAAGGCCCAATCATCCCCACCAGTAAGGCGATGATCGTGAGCGTTATCCAACTGCGCGCATCACCCGCAAGGGTGCGCATTTCACGAAGCGTAGACTGCAGGATGGTGTGGTTCACGTAGGGGAGCGGCCATTGGCGAAATGGAGGTTGTACGGGGCGAGCTTATAGAGCCATGGCGAAGAGGCAAGCAAGATCAAGGTCTCCCATGTCGCTCACTCCTCTGCTCAATGCTGGTCTCGTGATCCAAATTCATGTCATCGCGGCCATTGCCGCATTCCTGCTGGGCGCCTTGGTGCTGTGGCGTCGCAAGGGGACGCGGCTGCACAAGGCCTTGGGCAAGGTCTGGGTTGTGCTGATGCTGGTGGTGGCCACCAGTTCGTTGTTCATCCATGAGGGCCGGTTGTTCGGGCCGTTCAGCCCGATCCACATTCTGACGCTTGTTACCTATATCGGGATTGGCCAAGCCCTATGGGCGATCAAGGTGCAGCGCGACGTGGTGGCACACCGTGCTGGCATGCAGGGCACCTATATTGGCGCGCTGTTGCTTGCGGGCGCATTCACCTTCTTGCCGGGTCGTCGCATGCACGCGGTCTTGTTTGGCGCAGAGGCGGGGTGGACCCCGTGTCTCGTGATTATCGCTCTGGCGCTGAGTGTGGCCGCGCTGTCGTGGTGGCGACTGCTGCGCGGCGCACATTCTGTCCAGCGCTAGGCGTTGCCGATGAGAATGCCGGCAGCGAAAACCAAGGCGCCGCCGAGCACCACCTGCAATACGGCGCGCCAGAACGGGGTCTGCATATAGCGCTTTTGAATGTAAGCGATGGCCCAGAGCTCGAGAATAACGACGGCTGCTGCCGCCCACGTCGCAACCCAGAAGTCAGCGATGAGATAGGGCAGGGCATGGCCCAAGCCGCCGACAGCAGTCATGATCCCTGCAGCAAAGCCGCGCTTGATCGGCGAGCCACGCCCGGTCAGCTTACCGTCGTCAGACGCTGCCTCGGTAAAGCCCATGGAAATGCCCGCGCCAACGGCTGCGGCAAGACCAACCAAAAATGTCTGATGCGTGTCGCCCGTGGCGAAGGCGGCGGCAAAGACCGGGGCAAGGGTCGAGACCGAACCATCCATCAGGCCAGCAAGGCCGGGCTGGACATAGGTGAGCAGGAACTGACGATGGGTTTCGTTCTTCTCGCTCTCGTGCCCGTCGGCGCCGAGATGGGTCTCGTCAAGGTCAGTGGCGCGTTTGGCGTGGCCCTTTTCGGCCTGCGCCAGATCGCTCAGCAGCTTGCGGGTCGACACATCGCTCACCTGCGCGGCAGCGGCGAGGTAGAAGCGGAATGCCGCTTCTTCCATCTCCCAAACCTGCTGACGCGCCTGCTCAAGGGTGAGGGTTTTCAAAAGCCAGATCGGCTTGCGGGTGAGAAAGCCACGAACGTGTTCGCGGCGAATGGGCACCAGATGCTCGCCGAACTTGGTCAGATACAGATCGAGCAGGCGACGCCTATGTTCGTTCTCCTCAGCGGCCATGCCTTCAAACAGCGCGCCAGAGCCTGGATAGGTCTCGCCCAGACGGCTAGCAAACTCCAGATAGATACGCCCATCTTCCTCTTCCGCAGCAATCGCTAGTGCGAGAATTTCGCGTTCGGAAAGGGATGAAAAATCGCGGCGGGCATCAGGCCAGAGCTTCAGCATCTTTGTTCACTGTTTAGAATGGTTCTAATCATTGTTTAGAATGTTTCTAAACTTAGCGCAAGCGTGATCGCGTGTCGCGCTTGAGCCTTGCGCCAGTTCCGGCTATGGCTGGCGCCATGGCAAACCGCAGACATACATTGGCGCGTGAAACTGGCATCGCTCTGGCGGTGCTGGCGATGTATGTACTGACGCTGCTGCTGCCACTGCACAGCGCCGCTGGTTTGCAACGCGATCTCAATGCGCTCGGCTTTTCCAACCTCGCCAGTTGGTCGGTCTGCTCG
Source organism: Devosia sp. MC532 (assembly GCF_016461625.1). Lineage (NCBI taxonomy): Bacteria > Pseudomonadati > Pseudomonadota > Alphaproteobacteria > Hyphomicrobiales > Devosiaceae > Devosia > Devosia sp. MC532. The sequence continues at coordinate 281,157 of NZ_JAEMNZ010000003.1, forward strand.
TCCATCGCCAATGATCGGGACACTGATCCAACTGACCCGGCAGCGCTGACCTGTCCTGCAACGGGCGTAGCCAAATCGCAGCTGACGGCCGTATTGCCGCCGGCAATCACGATCGAGGTGCCTGAAGCCCACGCGCTTGGCAATTTCGTTCCTTCAATCCTTGTTGCGGCAGGCTCCTTGCCAGCGCACTTCGGGCAATCGCGCGCGCCTCCAGCTCTGGTCTGACGTCTTGGGCCAAGTGCCCGACTAGCCCCCTTTGATCTGGAGAGTTCCATGTTCCGTTCCGCCCTCCGCGCGACCCTTTTTGCTTTGCCGCTTGTCGTTGCAGGCCCTACCTTTGCTCATAATGGCGTTGACCACAGCAAGGACGCTGAAACGTCCACCCCGGCAGAAGCCCACGCTGAAACCAAAATCGGCGATCTGACTATCACCGGCGCATTTACCCGCGCGACCTTGCCCAAGGCACCCGTTGGTGGTGGCTACTTCACCGTCCAGAATTCTGGCGACGCCGATGACCGCCTGATTTCGGTCTCTTCGCCCGTTGCCAAGGAAGGCCAGATCCATGAAATGGCTATGGTTGGCGATGTCATGAAAATGCAGCAGCTGTCCGATGGACTGGTTATTCCGGCAGGTGAAACTGTCGAGCTTAAGCCAGGTGGCTATCACCTGATGCTGATGGGCCTGAGCGAACAATTGGTGGAAGGCGAAACCATCCCACTTACCCTGACTTTTGAAAATGCTGGCGAGATCACCATTGATCTGCCGATCGCAGCGACTGCCGCCTCTGGCGCGCCTTGCCATATGAGCCACGAATAATGTCCCGCATGAAAAACATCCGCGTCCTTCTGTGGGCTTTGGTTGGCACGGCGGCTCTGACCGCGACCGGCCTTTATGTCTACAACGCCAATCGGCCTGCCGTTACCGCGAGCTTTGGTGCCGGGGACTATACGCTCGAAGCCGGGAATGGAGATAAGTTCACTTATGCCTCCCTCAGCGGCAATCCATCGATGCTGTTCTTTGGCTTCACCCATTGTCCGGATGTCTGCCCGACAACTCTGGCGGAAATGACCAGCTGGTACGAAGTTCTTGGCCCAGAGGCGAAGGATTTGAAGGCCTATTTCGTTACCGTTGACCCAGAGCGCGATACGCCTCAAGTGGTCGCTGACTATGTGTCCTGGGCTGAGCCTGTTGTTGGCTTGAGCGGCTCGCTCGAAGAGATCGACACGTTCGCCAAGGCCTGGGGTGCATTCTACGAAAAGTCGCCGCTCGATAACGGTGACTACACGATGAACCACACAGCATCGGTGTATCTCATCAATGCCAATGGCGAGTTTGAAGGCACGATTGCCTATGAAGAAGGCGGCGCAACCGCCATCGGTAAGCTGAAAAAACTGCTCGCAAAGGGCTAAGCCTTTTCTCGTGGAGGCGGGGTTCTCGCCTCCACTTACGGCTTCGGCCATGTTTGTTTTGGCCATAGTCGTGACTTGTGGATCACCCGCAAGATCACCAGCCTGTCTCCCGAATGATCCGTGTCGAGAGCATAGGCGACGATGTAGGGCAGGTGGATCAGTGATTTTTCAAATGTTCCCCGCACACGTCCCGGCCGCCCAGAGGGGAGCGCGCTGAGCTTGTCTATGTCGGCGCGCAGTTGGGCGACAATTCTGAGGGGCAAGCGGTCGTCTGCCGTTGCAAGGTAGCGGAGTTGATTTTGCAGATCGTCTAGGGCGGTTTGCGTCCAAACGATCCGTCGCATTAGTGGCCCGAGCTAGGCCGCAAGGCGCGTTCTAATTCGGTCATTGCAACATTATGGTCGACAACCCGGCCATGCGCCGCGTCGTCCAGCGCTTGCTTTATGCTGCGTACGATCTCGTCCTCATGATCGAGATAGGCCGTTAGTGCTTCTTCGATAAGGGCGCTTTCGCTGCGCTCATTCAAGCTTGCGGCGTGCTCGAGCTTCGCCTTGGTCGCTGACGAAAGGCTGATGATAAAAGTCGTGTTGGTGTTCGACATGCTCACCTCCAACGGGGTGGGGAGAGTTTACACCGCCCCCACCGGATCGGCAATTAATGCAGGAAGCGCTCCATGCGGAATGGCGCGATGTTGATCGCAGTAGGCTCACCGGTCATCGCTTGCGCCAGAAGTTCGCCCGTTGCCGGGCCAAGGGTGAACCCGTGGTGGGCGTGGCCAATGCCGACATAAAGCCCGTTGTGGCGTGGGGCTTTGCCAATAATGGGCATCATATCGGGCGTGCAGGGGCGCGCGCCCTTCCAAGGTTGAGGATCAACGCGCTCGCCGAGTGGGAAGATTTCGCGCGCTTTGGCCTCGGCTTTGGCGAGCTGAACGGGCGTTGGTGCTGCATCGCGCAGCGCAAACTCCGCACCCGTCGTGATGCGCACGCCGCGCGCCATGGGCGCCATAGCGTAGCCGACCTCGGGGTCGAGCAGTGTGTGACCAAGGGTGGCATTGCCCTCAAGCGTATAATGCATGTGATAGCCGCGCTTAACAAAGAGCGGCAGGCGATAGCCTAAGGGCTCGAGCACATCGGGTGCCCATGGGCCGAGCGTGACGACAGCCTGCTTGCCGGTGACGGTCGTGCCGTTGACCTTGGTCGACCACACGCCTGCACTCTCGGAAAGGTCGGAGGCCGCGCCCTTGATGAAGGTGCCACCCATCGCGCGGAAGAGCTCAAAATAAGCTGTCACGAGGGCACCCGGGTCGCTCACCGTCCACGGGTCTGTCCAATGAATAGCGCCGACGATTTTGCTCGTGACATAAGGTTCGATGGCGCTGAGAGCGGCGTGATCGACGACTTTATATCCGACGCCAAACAGCTCGAGATCGCGCTTGGCTTTGGCCGCTTCTGCCTGAAGTTTTTCGGGCGTGCGGAAGGCCAAATACCAACCCTCGCGCTTGATGAGCTTTTCGGCATCGGGCCCGGCAGCATTGATTAGATCGGAATGGGCCTCAATCGAGCGACCGATGAGCGGCGCATAGTTTTCCACCACACGGCGATAGTGTTCGGGGGAGGATTCCCACCAATAGCGGAGCAATGGTGGCGCCAGCTTGGGCAAGGCAAGAGGGGCATAGCGAGCCGCAACGGAGAGATGAAGGCCCACTTGAGCCAATGTGTGCAGATCACGTGGGAAAGGGTGCGGGCGAACGCCCTCACGCTGGATGATGCCGGCATTGCCAAATGAAGTCTCGCGGCCCGGGTCATTTTTATCAATGATGGTGACGCTTCGGCCGCGACGCAGCAGATGGATCCCAGTTGAAATACCAACAATACCAGCACCAAGGATAATGACGTCGTTCATAATGACCGCCTTTCAATAGCCCAAGGCTAGAGCAAATTTTTCTCTTCTGCCACTCGGAGGGCGTAGAAAAAGACTATCGCTCCGCGGCTGATCTTACCGGGTTTGGAGAAGAATAAGGCGCGGGCCGAAGTTGACCAAAAGAAAAGCCCGTGGCGATTACCACGGGCTGAGAAGTGTTCTGTTCGTGACAGTTGCGAGCCTATGCTTCAGCCACGTCGGCGTCTGGGCCGCGTTCTTGCAGCGATTTGATCGCGTTTTTAGCAGAGGCTTTCGAGGTGTAGGTCTCGGTGCGGACCATGGTCTCGCCATTGGAGGCGACGAAGCGCACGAAATGCTGGCCGTCCTTGGAGGCCACGATTTCAAAGCGATAGCCCGAGCCGGTCTCGTCTTTGGACAGATCGACCGTTGGTGCGGCTGGCGCGTTTTTCTTCAGGCTTTCAATGGCGCTCTTGGCCGAGGCCTTTTGCTTGTAGTTTTCGGACCAGAAGATTTTTTCCGAATTATAGGAGAAATCAAATTTGAACTGGTCGTTGGCAGCGCCGGTAATATTGAAACGATGTGGCATGACGAAATGTCCCCTCCGTGAGTCGGCCTCGTAAGACTAGCGTAGGCTAAGTTGTTGGTCAGCCCTCGATTGTGGGCGCGCGAACGCCGTCGGTATGGCCAAGGCTGCGTTCCGGATCAATCCGATCGCGCACCATTTGCTTGAGCACGCGACTATCGGGAAATCCGCCATTCGCCTTGCGTTCCCAGACGAGATCTTCCCCGAAGTGGATATCAAATATGCCGCCGGTGCCGGGGATAAGCGTTACCGAGCCCAGCGTGTCACTAAAGGTCGAGAGCAGTTCCTGCGCCATCCAGGCCGACCGCAGCATCCAATTGCATTGTGTGCAGTAGGTGATGGTGATCGCAAGTTTTTCAGACATGGTGTGCTCGGTGCTGTTTGGGTGAAACATGCCAAATCGGGGTCGGGCTGGGTAGGAGCAAATTCGGGTCGCAAAAATCTTGCTTGGTATGAATACTTAGGGTGTAGTGGGCCTCGCGGGGAGGCGTGCATGGCATTTGGGGTGTTCATACATAGAGCTGACTCGGTATATGATGACCTGCCAGCGGAGAAGTATCAGTTTCCCGCTATCTATTTAAAGCGCGCGGCCCAATTTGAAGGCGATTGGATCGTCTATTATGAGCCGACCAAAGTGCGCAATTCGCGCGGCTATTTTGCTATTGCTCGAGTTAGTAAGATTGTCTCCGACCCGAGCGCAGAGGGAATGTATCTCGCGCTGATTGAACCGGGGAGCTATTGGGAGTTCCCAAACTCGGTCCCGTTTGCGGACGCTAATGGGGTGGTCGAGAGCGGGGTGCTCAATGATGCAGGACGTATTTCTGGTCGCGCGCAGTCTGCCGTCCGTCCAATGTCAAAATCTGATTTCGACGCGATCCGAGAGCGCGGCCTCTGGGGCGTAGGCGATGAACTTCCGCGTAATGACGGAGATTACGCCAGTGTGGACGAGAACGAATTTGCAGAAGTGTACCAGGCGCCGTTTGCTGGAGAGTTTGACCGCGAGCAGGTCATTGTTTCAGGCAAAAAATGGCGCCGCGATAAGATATTCAGGCAGTTGATCCTGAAAGCCTATGACAAGCGCTGCGCCATTACGGGAATGAAATTGATCAATGGCGGCGGTCGTGCGGAGGTGCAAGCCGCTCATATCAGGTCGGTCGATCAAAAAGGTCCCGACAGTGTCAATAACGGCATGGCACTATCTGGAACCGTCCACTGGATGTTCGACCGAGGGCTCATCGCGGTGGAAGATGACTTGTCGATTGTCATCTCCCGTCATGTGAATGACCGCGATAGTGTCGAAGGCCTTATCAATCGTACAGGTCGTTTGGTTGGCCCTGCGCTTGGCCGAGATAGGCCGCACCCGGCCTATCTCGCGTGGCACAGAGAGCATCGTTTTAAGTGCTAGGCGCCCCTCCCCCTAAAACCCCTTGAGCATGGATTGTTGGAGGCCGATTGCGGCCATGGAGCCGGCGTGGGTGGAGATGGTTACGGAATGCATGCCGGTGGCGAGGTCGCCGGCTGCAAAGATGCCCGGGCGGGAGCTTTGCTGCATGCCTTCTACCGTGATCATTGAGCCGGTAAATGTTTCGCTGGTGACCAGACCCAATTGCTCATGAAGATTGGCTGAGGGGCGGTTGCGCGGATGGGCGAAGAGGGCGTCAAGAGCGAGCGTCTTGCCATTGTCCAGCGTCACGGCTTTGACCATGCCATTGACCTGATCGATAGCGGTCAACTTGCCATCTTCTATCGCAATCCCGGATGCCAAGATCTTGGAGCGTATTTCGGGCTCGAGCTGATGCCCATCGAGAATGAGGGTCAACTGGTCAGTCCAATCGCGGTACAGCGCCAGAGCATGCAGCGCGGGCGCGCCAGCATAGAGTAGCGCCCAACGCTGCCCGGCCACTTCATAGCCGTGGCAGAAGGGGCAGTGGATGACAGTTTTGCCCCAAGCTTCGGCAAAGCCGGGAATGGCTGGGAATTCGTCGGTAATGCCATAGGCGAGCAGCAGGCGACGGCTGGTGATTGTCTCGCCCGCGTCCGTGGTCACGGTGAATGCGTCGGGCACGCCGGAAGCCGTTTTGGCCTTGGCAGCAATCAGTTTGACCATGGGATAGGTGGCGATCTGAGCCCGTGCTGTCGCGAGAATCTGCGACGGTGGCACGCCATCGAAGCCAAAAATATTATGCGCCTCGTGGGCGTATCGATTGCGATTAAGACCAGAGTCGAGCACGGTGACTTGGCGACGACCGCGACCCAGCTGCAAGGCGGCAGCAAGCCCCGCAAAGCTGCCCCCGATGATGGTGACATCTTCCATGATAAACTCCAGAGTTGAATGTGGCAGCGCTAGAGGGTCTTGAACCCGGCGCTTATCGCTTCTGTCGCCAAATCGCTGAGACGGGTGCGGGCAAGCCGCGCTGACAGCAGCGTTTCGGCGTCTTCAAGAAATTCGTGCATGACCCGGTCAACGGAGCGCACAATCGCGCAAGAGCAGTCGCCCGGATCGCTTTCGGTGCGGACGAGAAGACGCTCGCCCAAAGCTTGATAAATGTCGCGCAAGGTGATCTCGCCTGCGGGGCGGGAGAGGCTCCAGCCACCGGTCGGTCCCTTGCTGGCCTTCACGATATCGGCGTCCCGCAGCTCTCCCAAAATGCGGCGTACTACCACCGGGTTGGTTTGTAGGCATGTCGCCAGATCCGCCGAGGAGACGGTTTTGTCTGGCTGCGCCTGCAAATGCACCAAGGCATGGAGGGCGGTGGAGAGACGACTGGAACGCTTCATGTAACTTTTATAGTTACATATAAGGGCTAGCGTCAAGGGTCAAAAAGAAGACCCCGGGCGAACCCGGGGTTGAGGCTGGGAGAGATGGAGTGAAGTGACGAAAAGTCTGCCTACCCTAACCGTCCATTCGTCAAGCTGGACGCTAGAGGTTCCGGCCGCTCGACCGGCGTCTTGATGAAGACGGTACGGTTTTCACGAGCCGAAATTTCAAAGGCTTCCATGACTTCAAGAACATGGAGGGCCAGATCGCCATTGGCGCGGTGTGGGCGATTGTCCAAAATGGCTTGCGCCATATCGGCGACGCCGAGCGAGCGATAATTGCCGTCGGCATAAGGTTGCTCGACAGCAACGCTGGTCCAGGTTTCGTCGCGACCGCGTTTGCGCAGTTCAACCTCGCCGCCGAAGAAATTCGGGTCGGGGACAATCATCGTCTGTTCGGTGCCGTAGATTTCGAGCGGCACATGCTTTTGAGCGGCGACGTCAAAGGACATGGCGACCTGCACAATAGCGCCACTGGCAAAACCCAAAGAACCGGTTACGTGAGTGTCGACCAAGACGGGCATTTTCTGACCCTTCTTGGGAGCTGAGGTGATTGTGCGTTCGTTGCGAAGGCGCGAACTCATCCCCACGACACGCTCGACCGGCCCCAAGAGATTGACGAGATCGGTGATGTAATAGGGGCCCATGTCGAGCATAGGGCCGCCGCCGATGTCATAATAAAAAGCCGGATCTGGATGCCAGCTTTCGTGGCCTGGGCATTGGAAATAGGCTGTGCCGCCAATGATGGTGCCAAGCGCGCCGCTATCGACTACGGCACGCGCCTGCTGATGCGAACCGCCCAAGAAGGTATCCGGAGCAGAGCCGATACGAAGACCGGCCTTCTTGGCAGCGTTGAGAAGGGTCTGCCCTTCTTCAAAATTAATGCCGAAGGGTTTTTCGGAATACACATGCTTGCCAGCGAAAAGGCATTTTAGCCCCACATCGACATGGGCCCTTGGAATGGTGAGGTTGATGACGAGCTGGATCTCGGGATCGGCGAGCAGCGCTTCAATGCTTTTCGCTGCGAGCCCAAACTCGTTGGCGCGCGCTTGAGCCGCTTCTGGACGCACGTCAGCCAAGGCCTTCACGTTCAATACCGGAAAACCGGATAGGCCATCTTTGCCCAAGATTGCCTTCAAATAGGCCGACGAAATATTGCCGGTACCGATAATTCCGATACCCAGGCTCTTGCCCGACATAAGCGCACTCCTCCCAGATGTACGTACGTCAACCTAACCAAGCGCAATGTGTTCGGGAAGGGGTATTGTATGATTTTTGTATCGTTTTCATCACCCGTTCGAGCAGAGAGAAAATGAGGCCGTGCTTTTGGCAGTTTACGGCCGCGAAGAACTGGGCGACGCTTGGGCGAGGTGAGGGAGACGCCATGCAAGGGATTACATTATCGCGCCGGTTCTATGAGGACTTGGTGGCTCCGTTTCTGGCGGAGCGAGTGCCGAACATGCCCTATGCCGCGGCGCTGTTGGGATTTGGCTCCGACGTCTTGGGCTATGACGATGAGATGTCGCGCGACCACAATTGGGGCCCGCGCGTCCATATTATCGTGAGTGAGGCCGATTTTGACGCGTATGCACGCGCGCTGGTTGTCGGTTTCATCGCCCACGCGCCGCAGAGCCTACATGGCGAGCCGATCGCGTGGCGATCACGCCCGCACCCGCCCGCCAACCGTCGCTGGGCTGCTGGTGATATGGGTCATGGGCTGGAGATACACACAGTTGCGGGACGCTTAGAGGATCATTTTGCGCGTGGCGATATCAATTGGACCACTAGTGACTGGTTGGGCGTGCCTGAACAAAAGCTCTTGGAGTTTTGCGGCGGCGCAGTGTTTCGAGACGACGCTGGCACGCTCACTGCTGCGCGTGACGCGTTGGCCTATCTGCCCGATGATGTGTGGCACTATAAAATCGCCGCGCAATGGGCGCGGATCGGGGAAGAGCAGGCCTTTGTCGGGCGCACCGGGATGAATGGCGATGATCTGGGCTCGCGCATCATTGCGGCGCGTTTGGTGCGGGACGTGATGCGCTTGGCCTATCTGCTGGAACGGCAGTATGCGCCCTATGCCAAATGGTTCGGCACTGGCTTTGCCCAACTGACAGTCTCTGACAAGCTTCGACCTGTGCTGGAGCGCGTGTTGGGCGCAAAATATTGGGGCGAGCGCGAAAGTGCCTTGGCGGACGCGTATCTGCTGATGGCGCAAATGCAAAAATCCCTCAACATCGCCCCGTTTGACGGAAAGATTGGGCCCTATCACGAGCGCGGATTTCAAACGATCAATGTGGAAACAGCCGTCGAGGCGGCGCTTGCCAAGATTGGCGATAGCACCCTTCTGGCGCGCTTTCCCTTTGGAGGGATCGATCAGCTTTCCGATGCCACCCCAGTGCTGGAACGTGCCGCTGTTGCTCGAAGGGTGAACTCGGCGGCCGAAAACTAAAACGGCCCTCCGTTGGGAGGGCCGTTAAAAAGGCTAGGTCACGAGAAAAATAATAATGATTAGCCAAATCGGCACGCCGAGAAGCCAGAGAGCGAGACCTTTGAACATGGTGTTCTCCTTGTTTCCTTAAGCGCTAGAAGCGGCGGAAGACGCCAGCGTGAACGGTGTTTTCGTCGCGGTGATTGCCACCCTTCTGGGCCGCCCAGAACGCGCCAATGGCCGAAACCAAAGACGATGCTGCGATCAGGAAGGCGGCAAGAATGCCCGTGTTGCGGGCTATACGGGCCGCTTCAAGTGCTGTGGCGCGGGCCTCGGCAATCGTTGCGTTCACTTGATCAACACGTGCTTCAGCTTCTGCAGGGGGCAGTGCGGTGGTCGAAGCGACAAGGCCAACAAGATAGCTGCGGTCTTCGGCGCTGATCTCAGCATCGGTGAGGGCTGATTGCGCATAGATCCGTAGAGCTTCGTCACGGGCGACGCCGGGATCGACCGGAATGCTGGCACGGAACAGAGTGTCGACAAAATAATCATTGGGGCTTGAGTCATCGGCAGCCATTGCTGTGGCCGCAGTTGTTGCGGCACTCCCCACAGCGGAGCCAAGGGCCCCAATGCCGCCGACAGCCAGCGCTGCACCAAAAATCATCGCGCCGCCCCAGACCAAGAGGCCATGGGCACCATCACGCAGGTCGGATTCATCGGCGGTGGCGTCGAATTTGCGGCGACGCAATCTGCCGGTGAGATAGCCTCCGGCCATAAAGCTGGAGATCTGGATCCAGAGAAACCAGAGGGCGGCGCCTATGCCGACGAGCCAGACAGGCGCGCCGTCGCGACCATGAAAGTCGACAAAGTTAAGTCCAATGGCAGCACCAAAGCTAATCAGGACCAGCGAGATAGCGGTGGCCAGAACGATCCCCGCAATAATCGCGGGCCAATCGACATAGCTGCTTTCTGCTACAGGCGCGGGAGCGGTGTCTATGACGGTAACACCGGGGGGCGTGTTGAGTGCCATGAGATGCTCCTCCCTTTCGCTCAAGCCAAGCCGATGAAGGAAAGAATGGCGAGGACGATTACGACCAGACCAACGAGGTAGATAATGGAGTTCATCGAAAAGCCTCTCTTTGGATTTGTATGTAAGAGGTAATCCATTGTCAGGCCGGATGGTTCCGGGGGTCGGCGTAAAGCTGCCGCAAGATAAACAAAAGCGGGAGCCCGAAGGCCCCCGCTCTGCAAAGCTGATTGGGTAGAAAGCTTACTTCAGTGCGTCGGTGACGACAGTGGTGTAGGCGCCTTCTGGCAGGGCCTTGACGATCTTCTGGTCAAGGAGCGCCTTGACGGTACGATCATAGGTCGCCATGTCGAGCGCAGCGTCATCTGGGTCGACGAGCTTGGTCACTTCCTTGACCATGTAGAGCTGGTGCGCCAGTTCGGCGGCGCCGGTTTCGTCGGCGTCGACAACGATCTGTGCGGCCTCATCTGGGTTCTCGAGCGCATAGCCCCAGCCCTTCATCGAAGCGCGAACGAAGCGGGCATAGGCGTCAACCTTGGCCGGATCCTTGAGGCTGTCTTCCATGACGTAGAGACCATCTTCGAGAAGGTCATTACCCATTTCGGTGTAGTTGAAGATGGTGAGATTGTCTGGGCTGTAGCCTGCATCCAGCGCCTGACCATATTCGTTATAGGTCATTACCGAGATACAATCTGCCTGACCCTGGATCATCGGCTGGACGTCAAAGCTCTGCTGCAGCACGGTGACGCCGCCTGCCGAACCATCGGTGGCCAGACCGAGCTTATTCATCCAAGCAAAGAACGGATATTCATTGCCGAAGAACCAAACGCCGAGCGTCTTTCCGGGAAAGTCGGCTTCGGTTTTGACGCCGGTTTCAGTCGGGCAGATCATCATCAGGCCAGCGCGCTTATAGGGCTGGGCGATGTTGACGAGCGGCACGCCGCTTTCGCGCGCGGCCATGCCGGCTGCCATCCAGGTGACAATAATGTCGGCGCCGCCGCCAGCGATCACCTGTTCTGGGGCGATGTTGGGACCGCCGGGAAGAATGGTGATGTCGAGATCTTCCTCGTCATAAAAGCCTTTGGCTTCTGCAACGAGATAGCCCGCAAACTGGGCTTGCGTGACCCACTTCAGCTGCAGGGTGAGTGCGTCTGCTGACAGTGCTGAACTTGCCGACATAACCATTGCGGTTGCGACAAGGCCTCCAAGAATTTTCTTCATTTTTGCGTTCCCGTTTCCCTTTTACGCCCGTCCACCACGGACAGACGGATGCCAGAAGGTGACACCTCTCTCGATGAGAGCGATGACACCGTAGAAGGCGGACCCCGCGACCGCCGCAACAGCGATCTCCGCCCAGACCAGATCAATGGCCAAACGGCCAACACCGGTCGAAATTCGGAAGCCCATTCCCACGACGGGCGTCCCGAAAAACTCCGCTACGATTGCGCCGATCAAGGCCAAGGTCGAATTGATCTTGAGGGCGTTGAATATGAAGGGGCCCGCAGCGGGGAGCCTGAGCTTCATAAGGGTTTGCCAATAGTTGGCGGCATAGGTGTGCATGAGATCGCGCTCGATGGACGAGGCTGCGTTGAGCCCGGCCACCGTGTTGATCAACATGGGGAAGAAGGTCATGGCGACCACGACCGCAGCTTTACTCTGCCAATCGAAACCGAACCACATGACCATAATCGGCGCGATCCCGATGATTGGAAGCGCCGACATGAAATTGCCAATCGGCATGATGCCCGCCTTCAAGAAGGGCGAGCGATCAACCGCAATGGCAACAAGGAGACCGGCAAGACAGCCAATGACATAGCCGGGCAGCACGGATTTGATGAAAGTCTGAATGAAGTCCTGAGTTAGAATATAGGTCTCGGCCGCCATGCGGGCGGCGATGGCTGAAGGGGAGGGCAGAAGCACGGGCGGCACGCCAGCGCCGCGCGTGATGACTTCCCAAACAATGAGCAGGGCCAGGCCAAATATGGTTGGAATGACCAGCCCCGTGCCGGTGTGCGGCAGTTTTCCCAAGCGAATGGCGGTGGAGAGCTCTTCAACGAACAACCAAGAAAACGCCCAAGCCGAGATCAGCGCTAACCAATGGTGGCCGGGCATCGTGCCTTCAGCAGGCAAGGAAGCGATGAGGGCATAGGCGCCAAACACCATCAGCAGGCCGTCGACCCAGATCGGCAGCGGCTTTTTAAAGCGGATGAGCGTGAGTGCCCCCGCGATAAAGAAGATCAGCAGCAGTGGCGCGGCACTCAGATTGGTCAATGAAAAGACCAAGCCAAGCGCGGCGCTGCCCCCTGCAACACAGGCGAGAAGCTTTTGCATGGGTGTGAAAGCGAGCGAAATCATGCGCGAGCCCCCATGCGAGCGTTGACGTATTTTTCAGCCGAACCGACCAGCGCCACCAAGACGGCGGCAATCCCTGCGGCCAAGAACAGCGCCGCCCAGATTTGCACGGTTTGACCGTTGTAGGAGCCCGTGAGCAGACGCACGCCAAGGCCACCACCGGCGGCATTGGACAGCTCTGCCACCACGGCGCCGATCAGCGAGATAGCAATGCCCACCTTCATTGTGGCAAACAGGAAGGGCATGGCCGCTGGCCAACGCAGCTTCCAGAACACCTGCCAGGAATTGGCATCATAGGTGCGCATCAGATCGAGCTGGATATTTTCCGGCGAGCGCAGCCCCTTCACCATGCCGACAACGACGGGGAAGAAGGAGAGATACATGGAGATCAACGCCTTCGGGATCATGCCCGTGAGGCCGACGGCCCCCAGCCCCACCACAATCATCGGCGCAACCGCCAAAATTGGAATGGTCTGGCTGGCAATGATCCACGGCATCAAAGAGCGGTCGGTGGCATCATTGTGAATGATCGCGACAGCCAACAGCACGCCCAAAACCGTGCCGAAGGTAAAGCCGAGAAGCGTGGCTGAGAGGGTGATCCAGCTGTGATAGGCGAGCGAGCGCTTGGAGGTGAGCTCCATCGCCACCGTTGCGCTCCAAATCTCGGAAAACACCTGATGGGGCGCTGGCAACACAGGTTTGGCCTGCGCCCAAGTTTGCTGAGCAAACTCGGAGAAGGGCACATTTTCCAGATTTGCGCGGGTGTTGAGCGTGTTCTGCCAGGGCGCGTTCATATGGATCGCCATCGCGTACCAAAAGGCGACAATGGCGATGAGAATGGTGAGAACGGGGAGAATACGGTTCAGCATGGGGGCGATACCCCCACCCAACCTCCCCCTGAGAGGGGGAGGGGGTTAGCTGGTGATCTTACTGGCGGCGTACCCAGGACACCAGCTGATCGCTCTCCCTCATAGGGGGAGGTTAGATGGAGGCCTTCATGACGAAGAGAAATAAGCATGGCTATACATGCTCCTCATCATAGGAATGTCCGGCCCGCAGCCCGTCCCGAACACGCGCGGCAATTTCTAAAAACCTAGGCGTTTCGCGAATGTCGAGCGGCCGCTCCTTGGGCAGCGTGCTCTCAATAATGTCGGTTACCCTGCCCGGACGGGGGGACATGACGACGATTTTTGTCGACAGATACACCGCCTCGGGAATGGAGTGGGTGACAAAGCAGATGGTTTTTTCGGTCCGCGCCCAGAGTTTCAAAAGCTCGGAATTGAGATGGTCTCGGACGATCTCGTCGAGCGCCCCAAAGGGCTCGTCCATCAGTAGAAGATCGGCGTCAAAGCTGAGCGCGCGAGCGATGGAGGCACGCTGCTGCATGCCACCCGACAGTTGCCATGGGTATTTCTTCTCAAAGCCGGAAAGGTTCACCAGCTCCATGGTGCGCTTGATGCGTTCGGCCTGCTCACTGGCAGAATGCCCCATAATCTCGAGGGGTAGGGCGACGTTCCTTTCAATGGTGCGCCACGGATAGAGCGCGGCGGCCTGAAACACATAGCCATAGGAGCGGTCTTTTCGCGCCTGTTCGGCAGTCTTTCCATTGACGGTCAGCGTGCCGGATGTGGGGCGTTCAAGATCGGCAATGGTGCGCAAAAATGTCGTTTTCCCGCAGCCAGAGGGGCCGATGAAGGAGACAAACTCACCCTTGTTGATGGTCAAATTGACGTCAGAGAGCGCAACAACGTCGCCGTCGCCGGTGGGGAAGGTGAGGCCAAGATTTTGAGCGTGAACGACAGTGGTCATTGCGCAGAGGCCCCCTCACCTGACGCGTTGCGTCGACCTCTCCCCCAAGGGGAGAGGTTAACCAGTGCACCCTCTTCACCTCTCCCTAGGGGGAAAGGTCGGCCCATTGGGCCGGGTGAGGGGGCCTTCGGTAGAAAACTAGTCAAAAAAGTCATCAAACCCCCGTCGCTGGGATGCCAGCGCGTTCGATCTTGCGAGGAGAGACGATGTCCTTCCACGTGCTGAGCGCGCGGTTGACCGGGTTCTTGGCGTCACGCGCCACAAACTTGCCGTGGCCTTGCTCGCCCTGGAACTTGTCTTCGACGACCGAGAGATGGCCACGGGTCAGCACAAAGCGCGGCATCCCCTTGCATTCAAAGCCTTCAAACACGTTGTATTCGATGACCGATTGCTGGCTCTTGGCCGAAATGGTCTTTGTGCGTTCCGGGTCCCAGACGATGAGATCGGCATCGGCGCCAACCAGCACAGCCCCCTTTTTCGGATACATGTTGAGGATTTTGGCGATATTGGTCGAGGTTACGGCGACGAACTCATTCATGGTCAGACGACCGGTATTGACGCCAGCGGTCCACAGCACAGGCAGGCGATCTTCGAGACCGCCAGTGCCGTTTGGTATTTTTGAGAAATTGCCAATGCCATTGCGCTTCTGCTCGGAGGTAAAGGCGCAGTGGTCGGTGGCAACGCAGGAGAGCGAGCCGGATTGCAAGCCTGCCCAGAGCGAGTCCTGGTGCTGTTTATTGCGGAACGGAGGAGACATGACGCGGCGGGCGGCGTGGTCCCAATCGGGATTGAAATATTCACTTTCATCCAGCGTCAGGTGTTGGATCAGCGGCTCGCCATAAACGCGCATGCCCTTGGCGCGGGCGCGGCGGATGGCTTCGTGGGCCTGCTCGCAAGAAGTGTGAACGACATAGAGCGGCACACCCGCCATATCGGCCAGCATAATGGCGCGGTTGGTGGCTTCCCCTTCCACTTCTGGCGGGCGAGAATAGGCGTGGCCTTCAGGGCCGGTATTGCCTTCTGCGAGAAGCTTTGCCGTCATCGCAGCGACAATATCGCCGTTTTCAGCATGAACGAGGGGCAGTGCACCAAGGTCGGCGCAGCGCTGGAACGAGGAGAACATCTCATCGTCGTTCACCATCAGGCTGCCCTTATAGGCCATGAAATGCTTGAACGAGGTGATGCCCCGATCGACCACCTCGGCCATTTCGTCAAAAACCTGCTCGCCCCACCAGGTGACGGCCATGTGGAAGGAATAGTCGGCATAGGCTTTGCCGGTTTTATTGTCCCACATTTTGAGCGCTTCTAAGAGGCTCTGGTTGGGATTGGGCAGGCAAAAATCGATGACCATTGTGGTGCCGCCCATAAGGCCAGCGCGCGTACCACTTTCAAAATCATCGGCAGAATACGTGCCCATAAAGGGCATTTCGAGGTGGGTATGCGGATCAATTCCGCCGGGCATGATGTAACAGCCGGTCGCGTCCAAAACCTCATCGCCGGAGAGGTTGTCGCCGATCTCAACGATCACATCGCCTTCGATTTTCACGTCGGCTTTGTAGGTCAGGTCGGCCGTGACCACCGTGCCGTTCTTGATAACTTTACTCATTGTCGTTCCCTCTAAAGTCTGCCCGATCCGCGCTTTCCCCTCGCGCGGATCGGCGATGTCTATTTACACCCTCTCTTCACCTCTCCCTTTGGGGGAGAGGTCGGTCTTCGTGAAACGAAGTCCGGGTGAGGGGGCCTTGCTCAAATGCTCGGCAATGGCAGTGAGCACCCCTTCGGTGTTCTCCAAAACGTCGTGGTTCCAGAAGCGTAGGACCGAATAGCCGTGGGCAGCGAGATCCCTCGTTCTCGCTGCGTCGTTGGCATTCTCGGCGTGTTGGCCGCCATCAAGCTCCACAATAAGTTCAGCTTCTCGACAGGCGAAGTCGACGATATAAGCGCCCACTGGCAACTGCCGAACGAATTTGAACCCGTTCAATTGCCTGTCGCGGATGTGCTCCCAGAGTTTTATCTCCGCGTCAGTCAAATTGGCGCGGAGGCGTTTGGCGGCTTGGGCGGCAAACTTGGTTTTGAGCGTGCTCATAAGGCCCCCTCACCCGACGCAACGCGTCGACCTCTCCCCCAAAGGAAGAGGTAAAGAGGGTGCTTATGCAGGAGCACTGTCTTCACCCCACGATCTCCGCTGTTTCGAGAACGGCGTGCAGCAACACGTCGGCTCCGGCTGCGGCCCATTCGGGGGAAATCTCTTCCGCTTCATTGTGCGATAGCCCACCGACACAGGGGCACATGATCATGGTCGATGGAGCGACCTTTGCCGCCCAGCACGCGTCATGGCCCGCGCCAGAGATGACATTCATATGGCTGTAGCCAAGGCGTTCGGCGGCTGCGCGCACACGGCCAACAAGCGTTGGGTCAAAGGTGACCGGATCAAAATGACCAATGGCTTCAACTGCGCATTTAACGCCGATTTCGTCGCAGATCGCGGCAGCGCGCTTTTCGATTTCGGCGCGCATGCGATTGAGCTTGGCGAGGTCTGGCGTGCGGATGTCGACCGTGAAGATGACAGTGCTGGGGAGCACATTGCGCGAGTTTGGTGAGAATTTGACCTGCCCCACGCCGCCAACAGCGCCCGGCTGTTCGCCCATTGCCACGTCCTGCACCATCTCGAAAATGCGGGCCATGGCGAGCCCAGCATTGACGCGCATGTTCATCGGGGTGGAACCGGTGTGCGCCTCGCGGCCGGTGAGAGTGAACTCGAGCCACCACAGGCCTTGGCAATGGGTGACGACGCCGATCTGCTTTTCTTCGGCTTCAAGGATCGGGCCCTGCTCGATGTGATATTCGAAATAGGCGTGCATTTTGCGCGCGCCGACCTCTTCGTCGCCCAGCCAGCCAATACGCTTGAGCTCATCGCCAAAGCTTTTGCCGTCTTGGTCTTTGCGGCCATAGGCGTGGTCCTGGCTAATGACACCAGCAAATACGCCTGACGCCAGCATGGCGGGGGCAAAGCGCGCGCCCTCTTCGTTGGTCCAGTTCGTCACGACGATCGGGTGCTTGGTTTGAATGCCGAGATCGTTCATTGAGCGGACGACCTCTAGGCCTGCGAGAACGCCAAGCACACCGTCGTATTTACCGCCGGTTGGTTGCGTATCGAGGTGCGAGCCAATGTAGACGGGCAAGGCATCAGGATCGGTGCCCGCGCGGGTCATGAACATTGTGCCCATTTGATCGACGCCCATCGTGAGCCCGGCTTCGTCGCACCATCGCTTAAAAAGCTCGCGTCCTGCTTTGTCGCTGTCGGTGAGGGTTTGACGGTTATTGCCGCCAGCCACACCGGGGCCAATCTTGGCCATCTCCATCAGGCTATCCCAAAGCCGGTCGCCATTGATCTTGAGGTTTTCACCGGGTGCGGTCATGCGTGTGTCTCGTCATTCTTAAGGTCGAAATAAAAAGCCCTGCCGTCGCGGTGCGCGAGCGGCAGGGCTTACCTTCAATAGCATTATGTGCGGCGCTGGGCCGCCGGAGCGGGGTCGCAGAGATCAACTTATGTTCGATCCTGCTCCTCATCTTTGCCTACTTCACACTTGGGAAGCTAAATTCGGCACCACCCTTGATGCCGGCTGGCCAGCGGGTGGTGACGGTTTTGAGCCGCGTATAGAAGTGAATGCCTTCAGGCCCGTAGATGGAATGATCGCCAAATAGGCTGCGCTTCCATCCGCCGAAGGAGTGGTAGGCCACCGGCACGGGGAGGGGCACGTTAATGCCCACCATGCCCACTTCGATCTTGTCGGCAAATTCACGAGCGGCGTCGCCGTCGCGGGTGAAGATGGCCGTGCCATTGGCATATTCGTGCCCGTGGATGAGATCGACCGCGTCTTGGAAACTGTCCCGGCGCACAACCGAGAGCACCGGTCCAAAAATTTCTTCCTTATAAATCTTCATCTCGGGCTCGACATTGTCGAACAGAGTGCCGCCGACATAATAGCCATTTTCATAGCCCTGTAGGCTGAAACCGCGGCCATCAACGACGAGGTCAGCGCCGTCTTCAACGCCGCTATCGATATAGCCGACGATCTTATCGCGGTGCATTTTGGTGACGACCGGACCCATTTCGGCGTCCTTATCGGTCGCAGGGCCAATTTTCAGGGCTTCAACGCGTGGTTTCAGCTTTGCCACCAGCGTATCCGCTGTCTGCTTGCCAACGGGCACAGCCACCGAGATCGCCATACAACGTTCGCCCGCTGAGCCATAGCCTGCGCCCATCAGCGCATCGGCGGCCTGATCGAGGTCCGCGTCTGGCATGATGATCATGTGGTTTTTGGCGCCGCCGAGGGCCTGCACGCGTTTGCCGGCTTTGGTGCCGCGCTGGTAGACATATTCGGCAATCGGGGTCGAGCCAACGAAGGACACAGCCTTGATGTCGTCATGGTCCAAAATCCCGTCGACCATTTCCTTATCGCCATGGACGATATTAAGAATGCCTTCGGGAAGGCCTGCTTCCATAAAGAGGTTCCAGGCCAGCATTGGAGCGGATGGATCGCGTTCCGACGGTTTTAGGATAAAGGCATTGCCGCAAGCGATAGCGGCTGGATACATCCACATCGGCACCATGGCCGGGAAGTTGAACGGGGTAATCCCGGCAACAACGCCCAGCGGCTGCCGATCCGAATAGCTGTCGATGGACGGGCCGACATTGCGGCTGAACTCGCCCTTCAAGAGATGCGGAATGCCACAAGCAAAGTCGACGCAGTCAATGCCACGGGCGACTTCGCCCAAGGCATCGTCATGCACCTTGCCGTGCTCTTTGGAGATTTCGCGGGCCAGATCATCAGAATATTGATCGAGCAGCGCCTTGAACTTGAACATGACGCGGGCGCGCTTCATCGGCGGGGTATTGCCCCAAGCCACTTGAGCGTGTTTGGCATTGGCGACAGCGGCGTTCAACTCATCGAGCGTCGAGAGCGGCAGCTCAGCCGATTGTTCGCCTGTTGCCGGATTAAAAACCGGGACGCGGCGAGAGGATGTGGAGACATAACGTTTGCCTGCGACGGCGTTCTCAATGACCTGCAATTTTCCCTCCTAGAGTAGGCGGGCAGTGCGGCCCCTCAGCCGCTCTGCGCCGTCCCGGTTTAGTCCAGCGTCTTGAGAATGTCGGACAGTGTGGTGACGATCTGATCGATCTGGCTTTCAGAAACGATCAGCGGTGGCGACAGCGCAATGATGTCGCCGGTGGTGCGAATGAGGACGCCCTGTTCATAGGCTTTTAGGAACGCCGAGAAGGCGCGCTTGGTCGGTGCGCCGTCGATGGGTTTCAGCTCGATAGCGCCAACGAGGCCGATATTGCGAATGTCTATGACATGCGGCAGCCCCTTAAGGCTGTGCAGACCATCTTCCCAAACTTTGGCCAGTTCGGCGCCGCGCGTGAGCAGACCTTCATCCTTGTAGGTTTCGAGCGTGGCGAGACCCGCCGCCGAGGCAATAGGATTGCCCGAGTAAGTATAGCCGTGGAAGAACTCGATCATGTTCTCCGGCCCGGTCATGAAGGCGTCGTGGATTTCCTTGGAGACCATGACAGCGCCCATTGGGATGACGCCATTGGTGAGACCCTTCGCCGTGACCATCATGTCAGGCACAACGCCAAAATAGTCGGCGGCAAATGGTGTGCCGAGACGGCCGTAGCCAGTGATGACCTCGTCGAAAATAAGAAGAATACCGTGCTTCTTGGTGATCTCGCGTAGGCGCTTCAAATAGCCTGGCGGTGGAATGAGCACGCCGGTGGACCCGGCCACGGGCTCAACAATAACCGCTGCGATGGTGGATGCGTCGTGCAGGGTCACGATGCGTTCGAGCTCGTCAGCCAGATCTAGGCCGTGTTCCGGTTCGCCGCGCGAGAAGGCATTTTTGGCGAGGTTATGGGTATGTGGCAGGTGGTCGACGCCGGTGAGCAGCGTGCCGAACATTTTGCGATTGGTGACAATGCCGCCAACGGAAATGCCGCCGAAATTGACCCCGTGATAGCCGCGTTCGCGACCGATCAGACGTGTTCGTGAGCCTTGGCCGATAACCTTCTGATAGGCGAGCGCAACTTTGAGCGCGGTCTCAACCGATTCAGAACCAGAGTTGGTGAAGAGAACATGGTCGAGCCCGGCAGGGGAGATGTCGACAAGGCGGTTTGCGAGCTCGAACGCCTTGGGATGCCCCATTTGGAAGGCAGGCGCGTAATCCAGCTCAGCGGCCTGTTTGGCAATGGCCTCAACAATTTTTGGGCGCGCGTGGCCAGCATTGCAGCACCACAGGCCTGCGGTGCCATCGAGCACTTGGCGGCCATCAGCGGTGGTGTAGTGCATGTCTTTGGCAGCCACGAACATGCGTGGGTTCTGCTTAAACTGGCGATTTGCCGTAAACGGCATCCAGAACGCGCTGAGGTCGTTTGGCGCAACGGTGGATGATGGCGACACTATAGAACTCCCCCCTGAACTTAAGTCTTGCGTCAAACAGACTTGACGATGACGCCAGAAGTCAGGAAATTTTGACCAATTGGAAAAATGTTACCATCCCTATCCATTCCCGCAAGGCGAAAATGAGCACGAACAATACAAAGACGAGCGGGAAACTTGTGGGGGTGAGTAAAAATTCAGCAATGACTGGTCAGGATGTGATCGCGAAGCCTAGTAAAAAGCCTAAGGCGCTGACTCGAATACAGAAAGAAAAGCACGACCTTATCCTTGGTGCGGCGCTTGAGGTCTTTTCTGTCCATGGCTTCCGAGGGTCGACCATTGATCAAATCGCTGAAGTGGCGGGAATGAGTAAGCCCAACTTGCTTTATTACTTCCCACGCAAGGAGGAGATTCACCGTCGTCTGATTTCCGAGCTGCTGACCACTTGGCTGGCCCCGTTGCATGAAATGAAGGCCGATGGCGACCCAGCCAGCGAAATCCGTTCGTACATCCGCCGCAAACTGGAGATGGCGCGCGATTTCCCCCGCGAAAGTCGTCTCTTCGCCAATGAAATGCTGCGTGGGGCCGAGCATGTCATCGACATGATCGAGGTGGATCTGAAAAATCTCGTCGACGAAAAAGCGCAGATTTTGCTGCGCTGGATGGACGAGGGCAAGCTGGCGCGCACCGACCCCTATCACTTGATTTTCGCCATCTGGGCGACCACCCAGCACTACGCCGATTTTGACGTGCAGGTTCGCGCTATTCTCGGGCCAGGCCGCAACGGAGAAGGCCGCTTTGAAGACGCCGCCCGCACGCTGGAGCATTTGTTCATGCAGGGCATCCTGCGGACGGCGAGTAGCCGATAACGACGGGCGCAGGGAAACCGCGGTGTCTCAGCGACCGAGGCGTCGCGTCATGCTGCGTATAATCTTGCCAACGACCGTCGATGGACTGTGCCGGGAAAAGCGCAGATCCCGATAGGCCTTCCCCGCTTTTTGGCCGATTGAACGTCTTGTTGCTCGCTGCCTGTCGGCCATCCATTCGTCGATATTGTCTTGGCGAACCTTGGCGTTGAGCGCGGCCATGAACGTGTTTGGAACGTCATGCGCGGTGTGTTGTGTCAAAAACTGAAAATAGGCCAGAGCATAGGCCTGCAATTCGTGACGTCGAATGCGGGCTTGAAGCGCCACCCAGTCAATCGCGTTAGGCACAGTGGCGAGTAGCGCATGGCCCTGAAGCATCGCTGTGAAACAGGCGATATCGTCATGGATCGCGGGCTGCACGCAGGCACAAAACAGTAGCTCGGTCGGAGATAGCACCCGCACATGCCTGTCTTGGAATTGGTGTATGTGAGACGCTGCGATGCACTCTTGTACGAAATGCCGATTGGTCAGACTGGGTAACGGGCTCGTTCTGAGAATGATCAAACAGTCGCTGCTCGGCGGGTGCCAAGAAGCGTTGTCTGGCGCGGGCCTTTCGCTCACGGGGCGATAGGCATTTGCTTTGAAGAGGTCTTGGGCCACATGAAATTGTGCGGCCGGGACCAGCAGTTCCAGTGCGCCGAGAGCCATCCCATCCAAACGCACCGCCTTGTGCGCGTGCAAAGCCAACCCTGACAGCAGGATGGGCGCGATGGTCTGCTGGGCCATTAGATCCAGAACCTGCCGTAAGTGGTGCAGGTTTGCCGCGCTTCTGGTAAAGAGATTTCGGCCCACGCCGCGCAGGCGCTCGTATTCACGCTCCTCGATATTCTCCCGGGTCACGAAATCGGCGAGCATCGGGAACGCACGGTGTTGCGCAAAGGGAACGGCGCTCAAAGGGGTTCGCGCGCGCCATTCTGTGTATGCTTCAATAGAGGCCGGCCCGCTCTGCGCAATCGCTCGCAGCACGAGCGCGTAGGAACGATCAAGGTAGGGAGCAAGCGCGCGCTCTGCAGGTGACGCGGTCATCGCTGTGACTGAGTTCGCCTCAGTCCTTCTTTGCAAGCGGCCAACCGACTTCAGCGTCCACTTCATGCACGGGATCCAACAGCAAAAGGCTCTGCATGTCGCCAAAGGATTCCAATTCGGGCAGATCTACAGCATCTGTAAAGGCGGCGAAGCTGGGAGCTTTGCTCGGCACCGCGGCGCTATCGACGCGTCGCATCAAGCCATGATCCTGCAACTGCTGTATGAAGCTGTCTGTCGTGACCGCGAGATCGCCGCGCGCGCTGGCGAGAGCTCGGATCGTTTCGATCGAGTGACCGGCATTGAGGTCACCCCAAATAGCAGCGCCGGAGGCCTTGATACTGAAATAGATGCCAGTTTCGAGATTGATGGCCACCAACTCGCCATCAAATTCCTCGGCGCTGCAATTGGGTTCAGCTGTTTGAAGGAATGTCTCGGTCATCTCAAGGTCTCCATATAGTGGTGTTGGCGCAGGCCAGTCCGCGTCACGATCTGATTTTGTAGTCTGCGCCTTCGGCAATCGTCGCGAGTTCGAGCCCTGTCTCATCAATCAGATAGTCGTAGTTTTCGGCCTGAAAGCGGTTGGTCGGGTCTAGTTCTTTGTAGCGGTGATATCTGGCGAGACGATCCGCGGCATCGATCATACGCAGATGATAAATTGCGTAAGGCAATTGCCCGCCGACAGCATGGAGCCGCATGACGATCTCCAGCGGCATCCAATGGCGATGCAATTGGCGCGGATCAAATTTGTTGTGCGAAGGATTGTTCTTGAACAGGCGATAGCGCGCCTTCTGGCCCCAGATCCCGTCCACGCGATACGTGCGGTCGTCGTTCCACATTTCACGTAGGCGCAGGGAAAAGGCCTCAACGCCACGAACGTCTGCTTCTTTCAGTAGCGCTGGCAGCGACGCACCAAAATTGAGTTCGATACGTTCATCGGCATCGATGCATAAAAACCAGTCCGCCTGATGACGACGGCCTGCTTTGATGAGTTCAATATGGTTGTCGCGTTCTCGCCAGGGTTGACCAGGAGAACGTTTGATCAGCTCAGCAAGCTTTGGGTGGGCGGATAAAATATCCGCTGTCTTGTCAATTGACCCGTCGTCGATGGCTACAATCGCATCAACGACTGGAGCGATATTCTCAAGCCATTCGGAGACGTAGCGCTCTTCATTGCGTGCTTGCAGCAGAGCCACAACTTTCATAATTTTCCCTGCAGCGCGCGGCGTCTATCGATAAGCGCTTTTAAAACAGGCGCATAGCTCTGATTTCGCAGCGTTTTCGTGCTGTGGTTAGAGCTGTGGACACGGCGCATCGATACTGTCGCGTCGAGCATAGTTGTAACCAGGCCCGCATCTTTCGCTCTGCCGTACCAGTCCATGAACTCGCCGACTTGAAATGTCTCATTGAACGGCCCGACCGCTCGGATGTCCTCTACAGCGGCGAGCAGAGTACCTGCGGAAAAAGCCGGCATTGGCTCGGGAGGACAGGCTAGGGTTCTGGTCAATTCAGGGGGCAGTTCAGGCGATAGAAAATGGTGCATGTGGCCGAACACCAATGTCCTGGACTGGCCAGCGAGCGCGATATGCTGGAGTTCAAGCTTTTCGGGCGCCCACACGTCATCGGCACTGAGAAACGCAATAGTGTTGGTATTAGTCAGTCGCACGCCATGATTGAGAGCTGCAGCAACGCCGGCATTGGCCTGGTGCACATAGGTGACGCCCTGGTAGGACTGCGCAATCTCTGGTGTGCCGTCGGTTGAGCCATCGTCGACGATCATGATCGCGGCAGCAGGCCGCGTTTGCCGCACAACACTGTTGATGGCTTCGCGCAAGTATTTTTCCGCATTGTAAGCCGGTATGACGACGGTTGTGTTGGCGGGGGGCGTCTTATTCAAGCCGAATCACCTGATGTCAAAGTCTCATGCGCACTACGCAGGCAGCGTAGTGCTTAAAAGCGGGTGTAGTTATCTGGGCACTGATACATTAGAGCTTGACCAATGCGAGTGCCATTAATCAAATCAACCAATTTCTTTGCGGTAAAATCAGTAGTGACCATCTTCTTGGCCGGCTTCAATAATCCAATTTTTAAGTCGTTATAGTCTTCTTGTGTCGCATTCGGCAAGACCGCGAGGAGCGGATACGCAGCGGTTTCTGCATGCTGATTTTGGTTGCCTGAAAGTTTTGAAAATATTTCACAGGCATAACACCGAACTGAATAGGCAAAGGCTAATTGCATGACCCAACTCAGCTGCGAGCAATTCAGCGGATCAACCGAAATGAACGGGTGAAGATCGAAGGCGACTTGATGGCCCGCCGCGTTCTGAGCCATCCAAAAATAGCCAATTTTGTTGTGGTGTTGAGCAAGCTCCAGAATGATCCGGCTGACGTTTATATTGACTAAGCGGTAGGTTTCCGTCTCGTCCGCGCCGATGTCGTGGTAGCCGGTCGGCCATTCATGTATCGAGAACCATGAGACATGCTCACCATGCGCGATACGCCCGTAGCCGACGCAGGCGACGACCTCTATGCTGAGCCTTGCAAATTCTTGCGCCATGAAAAACTCGGTGGCAGCCTGCTGAAACGATGCGCCTCCCACGAAAGCAGTGTTGTGGCCGCTGGCCACATCCACCATCATCCGTCCATCGAAATCAAAGCGCGGTGCGGTCGGTCCAGACGCTACGTGCGTCCCAAATTTTACACCACCGCCACGATAACCTGCCCCTTTGATCTTTAGCGAATAACCGCGTTTATCGGGGTGGGGTAGATGGATCGATCTGCCGCCATCAACCAAGGCAATCCGAGACGGTTTTTCGAACCAAGCCCGTACCCGTTGGGATATTGCCGGGGGTGCATGGCGAACTTCTATTGAACTGACGGTCATCGGAGTGAATAGCATTTCTGAGAAATGTATTTTATCAGACGGTTAAGCTAGCAAATCGTCCTTGTGCACAAGCAAAAAGAGCATGCAGATGGCAGGACTAACTGAATTTTCCACCTCCTGTCTAACAGTAGACGGCGCCACTGCAGTTCAATGGATGCGCCAGGTGATCAGCCATTTGGCTACGGCGCCGCAACCCGTTTGGCATCGTCGCAAAATTTTTCTCGCGGACCTTCAGCTTGAGCTTGTTTTTGATGATGCCTCGTTGGCCGATCACTATGTCGGCATCTTGTCGTCGCGCGCAGTGGAAGACCTCGGTGAGCACCGTATTTTCATTCTGACGGGAACACAGACGCCGGAATTTGGGGTGCCGCGACTGGATCAGTCGACATGCTCCCCCGAGGCTTTTCAACACTTAGCTCGCGCGGCAGGATTGCGTGCGGCCTATCCGTTTCAGGAAGGGACTTGGAAGTTCTACGATACGGAGCGACGCATTGGCGTCCAGCTGACAGAACGCAGAGAAACTCTGCCGCTTTGGGACGCGACAGCGCCGTTGCGCCAGCACTTGCACTGGATATTCGATGAGCATGAGCAGCGGCTCGCCCATGCCGCAACCCTAGGGCTTAACGGCGCTGGCATAGTGATGTTCGGGGCCGGAGGCGCAGGGAAGTCCGGAACTACTCTTGCGGGCTTGTCCGTGGGTCTCAAGACCGTCGGCGATGACTATATTGCCTTAGACATGGAGGGGTCCGGTATAGCGCGAGCACTGTACAGGGTTGTCAAACAAGATCGAGCAGGTTTGGCGCGCCTACCTCATTTGCAGCAGGGCACGGCCGATTTGGCCGACAATTGGCGCGGCAAGGTCATGTTTAACCCCGACCAGTATTTTCTTGAACCCTTTGTGAGTGAACTCCGGCTCGGTGCCGTGGTTTTGCCCCATATTGCGCACGCTGCGGTTCCCGCTTTGCGCCCGGCCAAAGCGCGCGAGGTCATGCTTGCATTGATGACGTCCAACCTCTTTCAATTCCCTGCAGAACAAGAACGCGGTATGTCGTTTTACGCCAAGCTTCTCAGACAACTCCCGTGTTTTCATCTCGACCTCGCAGCTGACGCCGAACAGAATGGCCGCCTGTTAAAGGCTTTTATCGAGGCGAATTTTCCGCACGACGGCATGCGGTTCTCGGCCGAACTTACGGGATAGGCTCTGCGCCGATTTGCCGTGCGAATGCGGGAAGGCAATAGCGCAGGCGCCTGTCAAAGGCATCCGCGTGTGCCACCAAATTGCGTTCTCGGAGCCAAGCCAACTGTCGTCCAGCATGGACAGCGTGGAAGCATGATAGTTCCATGGCCATGTTCAGATGAGCCAGGCTCTTGGCGTCGTCAACGTTGCGATACGCATCCGCGCACAGGAGGCGCAGCGCGATATTTTCGCCGTCCATGGACACGGCGCTTTCGAGCTGGCTGATGTTTTGGAGCGGGCCATCATGTTCTGCAGTGCTCGCCAGCCGATAAGTGCGCTCCAATTGGCGCGCTCCCCGTGCCGCACCGACACTATAGGCCCAGCTCCCAATGCTGAGGAACGGTTTCACCGCAGCAAGAGCTGACTGATCCAGACCGATGAAATCGGTCGCTATCTTGTTGGCAGTGCGTCTGCGTTGGCGGGCATTTGCAGGGACGGTTTTGAATTGAGCCAATGGGGTAGGTGACGCCTTGTCGGAAGGTTTACCTCGTGCAGCTCGAAACCCTCGTGCATAGAGGTCCTGGGTGAGCGACCACGCTGTTTGAGGATTGGCATGCTCAGTCTGCACTTCGGGCGCCCAAGCGGCAAAGACGTGACGTCCCAGCCGCTGAGCAAAGGAACTGTCTTCAGCGATCCGGGCGGCTGTGTTGAAATACCCAAACTCAGCAAAGACATCGCGCTTATAGGAAGCGCCATACCGTAGTGCATATGCGGGATGGATCTGGGGGGAACGAAGGCCAAAGAGCAGCAAGTGGGCAGCGAGAGCGGGGGCATTTCGCAGGTCAGGCAAGGCGATGGCCGAAGCGACAGCGCGACTACCCTTGGCATGTCGTTGCAATCTCGCGCTGACCCAGCCTGGTCTGGCGATGCAGTCACCAGCGAGAAAGCCAACATAGGGTGCTTCCGTAGCGTCAATGCCAATGTTACGCGCGGCGCCGACACGCAAAGGTCGCTCGATATCTATGACTCGGATGCGTCCACTAAATTCGCTTAGAAGCGCCCCCGCCCCTCCGCCTCCGGAATTCACCACTGCAACTTCCGCCGGGCAATCTTGGCGGAGCAGGGAGGCGACTGCTGCAACTAAACCCGGTTGCGCGCGGAAACCAATAACGACGACGGCCAAGTCGGCGCGGTGCAGGTTCGTCGGAGATACATGTTCTGATGGCCCGGTGACCCAGCGCTTCCACGTCTCGGAGGCCATCGATAGCACTTTCTTACATCATTGAACCGGCGGCGGAATCCTTAACACCACGTAGCCCAATGTGTATAGAATCTGTCTTTCACGAGGACTTATGAGCTTGTGGTGCTGACGTTCATGCTGTGTGAACCGAGATCATCACGGTCGAGGCATGGCGGCTACGGGATTGCTTATTAAATGACACATTTAGACCTGCGTACATTTGCTCAGATCGGCTTCCATGCGGCTAAGGGGCAATTCCCACTCGCACAATTGCGTCACTTGCGGGCAGCAGGCGTGTCCGTCCAAAGCATCGAAACTTTAGCAACGCGGCACAGGCTTAAACCTATTTTTGCCTATCTGCTCTCGGAGGTGAATTGGGATACGGCCCTTCCCAAGCCAGCATATTACGTCGCGCGGCATCTCCATATGCGTCAACAATTATTGGAGCTGGATCGGGCCCTCCAAAATGCTGGAACGCGGGTGATTTTGCTCAAGGGCGCTATCCAGATTTTTCGGCCAATTTATCCGCGTCCCGGCCTTAGGCAGATGGCAGACTTGGATATATGGGTGAGCACCCCCCAGGCCCTGCAAGTCTTTGCAAAGCTCGGCTATATCACCGTGGATCCGGTAGACGAGTTTCCAACGACGCTAGAGCTCAAAATCGGTGAGCATCACCTTGCGCCAATTGGGCGAGAAGGAGATGCGGCGCGGGTCGAGCCGCACGTACTATGCGTACCGCCTGCATATGTAAGCTTCCTCGGCAGTGTTGAGGCCAATGCAATATCCGCTCCCGGAGCTGTCAGCCTGCTAATGCCCTCGCGCGTCGATCAGATCGTTATCACCCTTATCCACGCGCTCCGAGCCGACAGAAACAGCATGCATGGTGGATTGTTTCTACGCTCCTTTATCGAGCTGGAACTGTTGTACGAGGGGCTGGAGGCCTCTGAGCGCATTGCGCTAGAGAGAGCAATGAGTACGAAGACTAATGCACGGTTGTGGGACGACTGGCGCGTCGTTGCAGACTGGGCGTTGCGCGGTGATAACAGAGCGCGCTGGCGGAGTGTCCGTGCAGCACGGCTGATTGCTGAAATCGAGTTAAGGCACCTCGGCAGCAGCGGAACGATGATCGCAGCGAGCCTCAATCTGCTCGCCGACATGACACGGCCGCAGTTCTGGAAACATGCACGGCCCCAGAAATTTTTCGGTAAATTGTTTGATCGTGCTTTTTGGCGACGCATGACTGCCTCTTTTAGAGCCTGAGGAAGTCCAGGAGTGTTTTCGGCACTTGCCGTCCGGTCGACTGTTGTCACCATGGCGAACACAGCACACACCCGCTTTTAACCACTCTTGTTCCAGAACTAAGCCTCGCGTTGGAGGGCAGGGCGTGTCGGGGGACGGATCGAGTTTGGAGCGCCGCGAGTGGGCGCTGGTCGGCGCTGTCTGGCTGGGCGCAGTAGTCGTGATGCTCTATCGCGTTTTCGCAGCGGGCGAGGCGCAGCCCCTTTTCGCCGACACCGACGACGCGATGCGGCTGGCTTTTGCGCGCGACTTTCTGAACGGTCAGCCGTGGTTTGATTTTATTGCGCACCGGCTCAATACGCCTTTTGGCGCGGAACTGCATTGGTCGCGCTTCGTCGATCTGCCAATCGCCGCTCTGCTGGCAGTTTCGACTTGGGGTTTCGGCGCGAGCACGGCGGTGGTTGTCACCGGGGTGGTCTGGCCGCTGTTGCTCTTGGCCGTTTTGATTTATCTCACCGTGCGCATCACCAAAACCTTGGTGGGGCCAGAGGGTGTGCTTCCCGCTGCGCTTCTGCCTGTGCTGAACCCAGCGCTGATGGCCGAATTCTCACCGGGTCGACTTGATCACCACAATGTCGTGGCAGTGCTGACCTTGGCGACGGTCTTGGCAACGCTGATTGGGCAGCGCCGCTCGACAGGCGCATGGCTCGCGGGATTTTTCGCGGCCTTTTCTATCGCCGTGGCGATTGAGGCTCTGCCGCTTGTTGCCGGAGCAATCTTGGCCTTTGGCCTTGCCTATGTGCTCGATGGACAAAAGCGTCATGCGATGATGCGCTTTGGAATAAGCTTTGCGCTCAGCAGCGCCTTCTTTCTCGCCACCGCGCGCATGCCGGATCGGTGGTTGGAAGCGGCATGTGATATGATCTCGCCAGTCTATGTGCTCGCCGCCGCTTTGGTTGGGCTGAGCTATTGCGCGGTCGCGCTGCTGCCCCAACAAAACCACGCGTTCGGCCGTTTGGCTTTGTTAGCGCTGTTCGGGGCGGGAACACTGAGCATTCTCGCTTTTGCCTATCCGCAGTGCGTGCAAGGCCCCTACAGCACGCTCGAACCCTGGCTGCAGGCCAATTGGCTGAATAATATTGTCGAGGCAAGACCATGGCATGTGAGCCTCGTCGACGGACCGGTTTATGCTTTGGTGGTGACTGTGCCTGTCGTGTTGGGGCTTATCATCGGTGTGGTAGCGCTCAGGCGTGGCGTGAACATCGACCTTTGGCTGGCTCTGGTGTGCTTTCTGGCTCTGGCCAGTCTTGCCATGCTGTTTCAGATCCGCGGAGCGCGTCTTGCCACCAGCCTATCTGTCCCGATGGCAGCATGGCTGATTGTGGGGGCTCGGCAGAACTATCTGCGAAACACCAATATTTTGAGCACGCTGGGGCTGCTTGTGAGCTGGTTAGTATCGGCAGGTGCAGTGCTGGGCCTTGGCGGCAATGCCGTATTGGCCCTGACGGGCAATGCGCCCTCCGCAGAGGCCTCTTTAGAAGTAGGGGCAAAGCAAGAATGCTTAGTGCCTGACGCGTTCGTCGATCTGGCAGGCTTGCCAGTTGAGCGGATCATGACGCCTATCGATCTGGGCGCGCATATGATGCTGTATACGCCGCACCATGTTGTGGCGGCGCCTTATCACCGTAACGAGCAGGGGGTGTTGGACGCTTTCCGCTTTTTCCAAAGCAGCGAAGCCGACGCTTTAGCGATTGCGCGCAAGCGCGGTCTGGGCTTGGTGGTCACATGCCCGTCCATGCCTGAAATGGGCGTCGAAAAATCGGGGGATGGTCGATCGCTTTTGCGCCTCATCGCCGCGGGGCAATTGCCCGAATGGTTGCATGAGGTGCCGTCTGCAGGCCCGCTCAAAGTCTACGCTATTGCGCCGGAATAAGCCCGAGCTCGGCTTGTAATCGTTTGGAGAGGTTTGCAGCAACCAGCCGGCGTGCTTCCACGATATAGGCGGAAATCTCTTGCTCGGTCAGTGGGCTGCGATGGGAGATCGCCACCCATCCGGCGCGGGCGAAGTAAGGCGCGGGGCGAATGCCTTCCACCTCAATCATCAGGGAAAAACTCATAGGCGACACTTTGAGCCAGATCTCGCCCGGGTCCTTGTCGAGCAAGCAAAACACCTTACCGCCAATCTTGGCGACAGAGTCGTCGCGCCATTGCCGGACCAGCGTTACGGCCGGAAGGCTTAAGACGAAGCTCTCAAACGGCTCCCGATGCATGATCGCTGGATAAGTCACGGCCGGTCCGGAAAGAAAAAAAGCGCCCCGACGGATCGGAGCGCGAAATGCTTACCATGTGAGGGGACAGCGCCTCAACTAGGCCGAGACGCCCAAGCCTATTGGGCAGCTGACACCTGTGCCCGCTAGGCCGCAATAGCCATTTGGGTTTTTGGCAAGATATTGCTGATGGTAGGTTTCTGCATAATAGAAGGGGCCGGCAGGGCCGACCTCCGTGGTGATAGGTCCCAAGCCACGCGCCAGCAGCGCCTCATGATAGACAGCGCGGCTTTTGTCGACCACTGCTGCTTGCTCGGGAGTCGTCGTGTAGATGGCGGACCGGTATTGCGTGCCCACATCATTGCCTTGGCGCATGCCCTGCGTTGGGTCGTGTTCTTCCCAGAAGGTCTTCAGCAGTGCCTCAAGCGAGATCTGCGTGGGGTCATAGACTACTTTAACAGCCTCGGTGTGACCGGTGAGGCCAGAGCAAGCTTCCTCATAGCTCGGGTTCGGCGTGTGCCCGCCTTGATACCCCACTGCAGTGACCAGAACGCCTGGTACTTGCCAGAAGAGGCGCTCGGCACCCCAGAAGCACCCGAGTGCGAGATAGATTGTCTGGCTCCCGTCGGCATAAGGCCCCTTCAGCTTCGTGCCATTGACGAAATGGTGTACGGCAATAGGCATCTCGGTAGCGCGGCCGGGCAGGGCTTCGCTGGCAGAAGGAAGAGTAGCTGGCTTGCGGAAAAACATGAACCGGTCCTGTGTCTGCGTTTGAGGCTGTGTACCCCATATGGGGATTGGAGCGGCGAAGCGCCAGAGCTGGAGGTTAGATGTACTCAGGCTGCAAAAAGCGTTCGCGGCGCGGGCGACGCCCCACCAGCGCAAGAACTATCCCCAGGATTCCGAACACCGCAAAAGCAGGGTAGCCCAACAAAGCCGAGAGTCCGGTCTGCAGCATGTCTGCAAAGTAACGGCTTCCTACGAAAGAGAATGTCGCCTCGAGCGTGGACGGGTTCAGTTGGGTCCAGAAGTTTTCAAGGCTAGTCCAAGTAATTGACTTGGAGGCGAGGGATTTTGTACCGTCGATGATCAGCATAATCAGGCTGAGGGCGATAATCCATGTGCCCAAAAACCTCAAAACTGCGCGCATACTACCCTCTTCCGTTCTTGGGGCGGAGAAACACAGTTGTCGGCGCAACCCTTCCACCCCTCATGTCGCCCATCTTATCACCCTCGCTGGTAAGCTGAAACGGATGATGGTGATAAACTCAAGAATGTGGGTGAACGATCCCTTGCGTCCGAAACGATCCTGAGTATATTGCGCCTCGCTCGCAGGGATTTCCAACCCCTATCGGTTCATCCGAAACAGCGATGCGGAGAGGTGGCCGAGTGGTCGAAGGCGCACGCCTGGAAAGTGTGTAGGCGGGGAACCGTCTCAAGGGTTCGAATCCCTTTCTCTCCGCCATAATTCCCGAGAAGCCCGTATTCCTTGGGAACACAGCAAATTCAATAGCTTGAGCTTCGCACAGGTCCATTACACTGGTACAGTGGAGCTATGAGCGACATGCCCAAACATCCCCGTCTGATTAAACGCGGCACAACATACTATGTGCGCGCCGCTGTGCCTTTGGACATCAAGGCTACCTATCCGAAGTCTGAGGAGAAAGTGTCCCTCGGTACCGGTAATCACAGCGAAGCGGTGGTGTTGGCTCGGAAGATCTCTCGCGAAATCGATCTGCGGTTTGAAGCGCATCGTCGAAATCTAGAAGTCAAGTCCACCGCTCCCGTCCAAGCCTTAACCGATGCTCAGTTGCTGGCCGTTGAAGAGGCGTACTTCCGTCATCTGCTCGAGGAGGACGATGAGGTGAGAGACACAGGCTTTTACGAGTTAGACGAGCCTCTACCGAAAACTCCCGTCCAATCTTTTGATGAATACGCCGAGGAGTTCGGAGAGTTTGCTGATGTTGCTCGCCATCTGTATGCGCGGGGCAAGGTCGAATCTTTCTATAGGGATGAGGCTGAGGAGGTGCTGTCTTGGACCGAACTAGGGATTAACCTAGCGCCCGACTCTCCGAGCTGGAAACCTGCGGTCAGGGCTATTCTGGCTGCGATTGTGCGCGCTCAGGGCGTCGTGGAGGCGAGAAACCGAGGGGATGTTGTTCGCACCGCAGAGGTTGCTAAACGCCCGTCAGTCGGCATTGCTGCTAGCGTTGCGGTTGCCTCTGGTGCAGGGCCACTGGCGTCTGTCGTTCGCAAGGCTTGGATTGAAGAAAAGTCGCGTTCGGCGTGGGTTGAGAAAACGCGGCGAGAACATGAAGTCTGGTCTGCACATTTTCTCAGTCTGGTTGGTGACCGTCCCATCGGCGATTATAGCAAGTCGGACGGACGTGCATTCAAGCAAGCTTTGCAGCGACTGCCTCCCAACTGGTCCAAGCATTCGGCTCTCGCCAGTTTGGGTTTCGCGAGCGCTAGTGAGAAGGCCTCAGAATTGGGTCTGCCTCCAATGTCCGACCGAAACATAAATAAGGTCATTATGTTTTTGGGGTCATTCTGGAATTGGGCAGCCGAGAATTACGACGAGGCCAAGGGCAATCCATTCGATAAGCTCAAGCTCAAAATCAAGGCTAGCGCACGAGATGAACGAGACCCATTCACGATAGCGCAGCTCAACGGAATTTTTCGTGCCCCCATATACACGGGTTGTGTGTCCAATCGCTTCTGGGCGCGAGCTGGTAGCGAGGTGCTGAGCGACAGTGGTAAATACTGGGTTCCCCTCATAAGCCTTTATTCAGGCGCACGATTGGGAGAAATAATTCAGCTCAGGACGGCGGACGTCCAAGAGGCTCAGGGTGTGCTGCATTTCGTGTTGGTCGATGAGCATGAGGACCAACGCCTTAAAACCGCGAACGCCCAGCGACTAATTCCTGTCCATCCTGAATTGGTGAAGATGGGGCTAGCGCGTTTGGTCGAGCGCAGGCGTAGG
Organism: Devosia sp. MC532; assembly: GCF_016461625.1. Lineage (NCBI taxonomy): Bacteria > Pseudomonadati > Pseudomonadota > Alphaproteobacteria > Hyphomicrobiales > Devosiaceae > Devosia > Devosia sp. MC532. The sequence goes on from NZ_JAEMNZ010000003.1 coordinate 315,644, forward strand.
GTTAAGCAGGAGCGACTTTTCCCTGATCTGCCAATGGGCGAGGACGGTTATTATTCCTCACCATTCTCCAAGTTCTTCACCCGCTTTCTTGTTACATGCGATGTGAAGACGGCCAAGACTAGCTTTCACAGCTTCCGGCACAATTTTGAAGATGCTTGCCGAGACGCCGAGATGCCCACTGAGATCATGAATACACTCCAAGGGCATAGCGAGAAGGCTATGGCAGCTCGCTATGGCAAAGGGTACGTGTTGCCGAAGCTTGATGAGTGGGTGAGGCGCATAGAATACAAGGGGCTTGATCTATCGCACCTGAAAAGCTGCTGACTATTGGTGTCGCGGCTTTCTAGATGCAGCCTCAAAACTGGACGGTTTTGGCATAAATCGATTACCCCCCACATTAGGAGGCCCCCCGGTAGTTACCTATCATAGCATGAGCGTATTTGAGGGGTCATACTTGGAAGCTTAGGTCTGGCATTGCTTCTGCTGGTCGCATTAGTTTTCAGCTAAAAATGCGAGACGGCACAATCGATTCAGTCGCTGAGCATGTCCCCCGTCCCTCCCCCTCAATCAGTTTCATTTCAGAATAGGCAGCGCGTTTCTACTGAGATTGCCTCCCACGGGACTAGACCTTCCAAAATCTAATCGGGTTCTGAACGTGCTTAAGTTTAGGGTTGGTAATCCGTTTTCCACGCGCTCCGACGTAAAGGTCCCAGATTTCTGAGGGGGCATCCTCACCAACGAAGCCGACTCGATGTCTCTCTGAACCGTCAGCGTGAGGAACGTCAGGGAAGTTCTCTGGAGTGGCGTACATCCATCGGGTAGGGCGGAATGCACCAACTACCACGCCTCTGACTACTGCCAGCACGTACTCCGCTTTCTCTGCTCTCGTCTTCGAAATGCGCCAGCAAAATCTAACTAGGTTATAGACGGCCCGGCGATCAAACCTGTCCTCAAGCTTGTTGATGTTGATAACGACCAAGGCGTGGTCAGGATGTTCCGGGAACTCAGGGAGGCTGTACTTATCGATGAGTTCCAAGTGGTTCATTGGGCCCCTAGAGCTACTCGCATGGCCTCCTTGGATGTTGGTGAGGCCGGGGTAAGCGTCTATGAGCGCAGCCTCAACCTCGAAGATAGCATCGTCTGGTACCTCGTGACGATGTATGACGTGAAGAACTTCTAGCCCTGAGGACTTGATTGCGCGAATGCGCTCAAGTTTTGGCCCCATGTTTTGGTCTGCATCGTCGTCAACACTTTGCAGGCCCTCAGCATGATCAAAAACTCGATTGTTTTTGCCTTTCCCCACATAAAAGGTCTCGCCGTTGCGCGGGTCAATCAAGCGGTAGACGTAGTTTCCTATTTTCTGGCAGACCTCTTCGGGGAACCTTTGGTGCAACTTTGCCTCGTTAGTTTCTGTTTCCAGTCAACTTGATAATGATTAGCAGCGACAAAGTGTGTCAGCAACAAATCGAGCTGGTTCTTGAATTCTCCTATCGTCCAGATTTGGCTGATGTGGTCTCGTTCCAGACATTTCTGAATGGTCGGCGTTAGTCAGGGTTCAGCGCTGCTCGCCGGGGCGATTGTTCTGGCTTTTTGGGTATGCCCTAAGCGAACCAGTTCTGTTGATGGTTCGATAATTCGGTTTGATAACTCAAATCGAACCGTTTATTTGCGAACCATCCTAATCGAACTGATGGTGCCTTATGTTCGTACGTGCCTACCTTCGCGCTTCCACCCAAGAGCAAGACGCAACACGGGCTAGGAGCGAGTTGGAGGCCTTCGTAGAGGCCCGTGGGCTGGCTATAGCGGCAACCTACATCGAGAACGAAAGCGGGGCCTCACTGACTCGCCCTGAGCTTTTTAGGCTGCTTGGCGATTGTCACCCCGGAGATGTGCTGCTGGTTGAACAGGTGGACCGTCTTAGCCGTTTGAACGCTGCTGACTGGGGGCGTCTCCGAGCTGAGATCGCAGAGCGGAAGGTTCGGGTCGTAGCCCTAGACCTTCCAACTTCGTGGCAGCTGGCTATCGAGAACGCGGACGATTTCACTTCGCGCATGGCCGAGGCGATCAACGGTATGCTGCTTGATATGTTGGCCGCAATCGCCCGTAAGGACTACGAGGATAGGCGAAAGCGTCAGTCGCAAGGCATCACTTCCGCTAAATTAAGAGGGGTATACAAAGGTCGTCCTGAGGATGTTGATCGAAACTCTTTGATCGTCAGCCTGTTAGAAACGGGTCGTAGTTGGAACGAAATTATTTCAGCTACAAAATGCTCTAGATCTACTCTGGCTAGGTTGGCCAAGCGAAGGCAGTCCTTGGGTGAATAAAGTAAGGGCGGTTCTTAATGGCGTATATCTTCATGATGGTGTCTGTTTTTTTGTTGTAGCTGCTGCGATTCTCAGCTCAGATGGCTGTTCTATTTAGCTTGAACTGAGTAATTCTGAATGGCCAATGTGGATATTCCGCCTGAGCTTGTATCTGCCGTGCGTGAGGGGCGCGCCGTACTGTTTTTGGGCTCGGGTTGTTCAATTGGCGCGTCGGGTTTCCGTGGCGCGAATGGAGCTGTTCCCAATGCAACGCAACTGAGTGAGCTTATAGCGAAGGAGTTTTTGCCAGCAGGGTACGATAGCTTGGGGCTCAAACGCACCTATGATCTAGCTTGCACAGCGCGGGACACACGCTCAGTGCAGAAATTTCTGTTCCAACTGTTTGAAGTTGTAGAGCCTGCAGAGTTTCACCTGCTCCTGCCAACTTTTGTATGGGCAGGGATTGCGGGTACCAACTACGACACGGTGGTCGAGAAGTCATACGAGCAGCAGCGCGAACGGGCGCAGCGGTTGGTCGTTAACCGAAGAGACGGAGATGGTGCGACCGATCAGTTGGGTGAAGACGGCGTGCTTTACATCAAACTGCATGGATGCATAACCAGACATGCAGAGATCAAGCCTCCAATGATCGCCAGCACCGAGCAATACATAAAGTATAGCGATGGTCGCATAGGGCAGTTCAAAACATTCATGGAGTGGGCGAGCAGTCATACCGTCGTGTTTTGCGGGTACAGCTTCGATGATGCGAACTTGAGGGCCTTGCTACAAGAAATCATTGAGGAAGGTGATGCTCGTCCGCGGCACTACATTATAAACAAGAACGTGCTGGACATAGAAGCTCAGTATTGGGTCGAAAGGCGGGTGTACGCCGTAGATAGCACTTTCGAGCACTTCCTCCGGGTTCTAGACCGCGAAATACCTGCAGGTCAGCGCAAATTAGGTGCTCTGCAGTCTCCAGCATCCACCACTTTTGGGCGCTTCATCACAGTGAATGGACGCACAGAGAGTGACGCGCTAATTCGCTACTTGGGCTCATTCATAGAACATGTCTGCATTGAACTTGAGCCCGGAACTGCAGTGCCGCAACGTTTCTACGCCGGATTTGATCTCGGTTGGGCACCGATTGCAGATGATCTGGATGTGAGGCAGCCCATCGTTGATCAAATCATCAACGGGCACATTCTCAACGCGGTTAAAGCATCCAATCAGCCCGTAGTTCTCCTTAAAGGACACGCTGGTTCAGGTAAATCTGTAGCACTTCGCCGCGCCGCTTTTGAGGCTGCTCGAAAACATTCAAAGTTATGCTTTTACGTTTCGCGAAATCACTTGATTGATATCGAGTGTTTTGATGAGATTTTTGATCTCACCAACCTCCCAATTTTTGTATTTATCGACAATATCGCTCACCATCGTGGGAAGGTTATCGAGCTAATTGCTCGCGCGAAGAAACGCAAAGCCCATCTGGTAATAATTGGTACAGAGACTTTCAGCACGTGGAACACTTACTGCGCTGAGCTCGAGCCACTCGTGGGTGCGGTGTTGGAGATGCGGTATCTCTCCCAAGAGAATATAGAAAAGCTTGTAAACAAGCTCGATGCGAATAAATCACTGGGAAATCTCATTCATTTCCCTCCTGATCGGCGGGTGTATGAACTTCAGCATAAATTCGGCCGTCAATTGCTCGTTGCCTTACTTGAGGCGACGCACGGTGTTCCACTTCAAGACTTGATTGTGAAGGAATATCACGATCTTGCAACGCCAGAAGCTAGGCTTCTTTATTTAGATATTTGTTCGTTGCATCGATTTGGTCCCCCAGTCAGAGCTGGGCTCATTTCCAGAATTCACAACATCGATTTTGAAGAGTTCAGTACCAACTTTTTCAAACCTCTCGAGCAAATCGTTGTACTTAGGGAGGATAAGCGTTCTGGCGACTATGTGTATGAGGCTCGTCACCCCCACATCGCAGATACCGTTTACCATGGTGTTTTGAAGACAGAGGATGCTCGGTTCGACAGCATCATACGCATCGTCAGCAAACTAAATCCCAACTTCTCTTACGACACAGAGGTGCTTGGCAGGATGGTTCGAGCTGAAGCGTTGGAAACCTCCTTGAGTCGCCCCGACCGTATTCGCCAAGTCTATGACGTTGCTGAAGCGTCGTTCGGCACTCGAGCGTTTCTGTTGCACCAGCGCGGTTTGTTTGAAATGCACGAAGCCGCACACCTAAATCAGTTGGATGTTGCCGGTGATCTATTCACGAGAGCTTTAGAACTTGAGCCGTCAAATCGATCTATCCGGCATTCCATTGCTGAACTGGATCTGAGGCGTTCCAGAGCTGCCGTAGAACCAGCCACGAGACTCGCTTGGCGTCGAAGCTCAGTGGAACGTGCTACCGCCTTATTGAATAAGAGTAGCAGCCCATACCCACATCACACTTTGCTCAAGGCCGCAATTGATGAGGTGGAGGATGCCCTTGGCATATTGGAAGCCGAGCAAAGTGAAGCAGCAACTATAAGCTTGGGCGACGCTATTCAGGAAGCCGAAAAAGTCTTGAAAAAAGGACTTCAAAATTTCCCAAATGAGTCGATTTTATTAGCTGAAGAAGGGAAAATGTCTGGCGTACTTTCTCAGTCTGACCGAGCTGAGAGGGCATTTGAGAAGGCGTTTGCGGCGAATAAAAGAAGTATTTTGATCGCAAGGCGACTAAGTAGAATTAAGCGTTCTAGGCAGCAATTTGAAGATGCGGCTAACGTTATAAGAGAGTGCTTAGATCACAACCCCGGAAGTGCGGATTTACATTATGACTACGCCTTGGCGCTAATGGACCACCATCCTGATGCTCCAACTTTGTTGGCAGAGGAACTGCTCTTTCACCTAAAGCGCTCGTTCACGCCGGGCGACCGCAATCGGCAGGCGCAGTTCTGGTATGCAAGGCAGCTCGCACTTCGGAAGTCTGCGGAGGAGGCACGTGCTCTGTTTGAAGAGCTCGCAAACGCTCCTCTACCATTCTCAGAAAAGACGACAGTTCGGGGAATTTTAAGGGACGGCAACGGGAGCTTGCGTAGGTTTTCAGGTTCGGTGGTGAGCTTGAATGGCGAATACGGTTTCATTCGGTGCGAGGAATTCGAGCTAAACGCATTCTTCCATTTTTCCGACCTACCCGAAGAGGAGGTCGACTACCTTGCCGTAGGTGCTCCGGTCAGCTTCTATCTGGGTTTTACTCTGCGTGGGCCTGTCGCCAAAGAAGTCAGGGTGTAGCAGAGGAGGCTGCCAACATCCGTTTGATACCTGTCTTGACGAGCTGTGTGCTTAGAGCGGGGCAGTTGCACTGTGTGTTGATTCATTGGCACTAGAGTCCGGGTGTTAAAAGGCGCACCGCCACCCGTGCAGCTACTTTGCTGAGGCCGTTAGATATAGGTGAATTGATAAAGAGCGACCTCTGAGGTGACATAGAGGTCCACTGCCATCACCATTTCCTCCTATGCCGCTCCGCGAATTATTCTCTATTGGACTCGCGGAGACGGTCTAATCGGGCTCAACGAGGTGCTTGGTCACAGGTCATGTGAATAATACTCCCGCGCTAATTCACGAGGTGAGGGGCTGAGGCCTTAGGGGATTTTCTCGATGTTTTGTGCTAATCGCGCATGCTATTGGCAGCTGGTACATTTTTGTGGTACACAGAACGTCATTCATTGCGTGCTAAGTGATTGAATTTGCTTGAAAAAGTTCGAGAGATTGAGTTTCCCTTTCTCTCCGCCATTTACCCTTGATTTTCCTAAGAAATTTCAGGTTTTTGGCAATCTACCCGCCAAAGGGCCCGCCATAATATTTGCGGTCCGTTGCGATGCTTTGCATCGCCTCAGATACTATCAAATCTAAGGTTTTATCAGGTCCTGTGTTGCGCGGAAAAGCATCCGGTCAGCTCAACTCTATAGACTTCGATCCAGTCTTGATTTGTACCCCAAACTCTAAGTGTCGATTTTATCGTTTGTCCTGCCAGCACCTTGCTGATTGCGCTATTATCCGTGTTCAGATGAGTAATTGCATGTTATCGCCAAGTTAAGCTGATTGTGGGAGCGGGAATTGGCAAAGTCTGGTCGGTCTTTAGGGGTGGTAAGTCTAGTCGTGGAGCAAAGTGACATTGTGCAGGTCGCGGAAGCGCTTGGCGTGTCTCTTGATCGAGGAAGTAGTCGGCCCCGTAAGGCGATTTGTCCGTTTCATGATGATCGCAATCCCTCGTTGTACTTGTATCATCGCGATGACGGTCGGGATAACTACCATTGCTTTTCTTGTGGCGCCCATGGTGACGTTGTTGATCTGGTTCAGCAGAAATTGGGCGTGGACTTCTTGGATGCGGTCCAGTGGCTAGCACAACAGATTGGGATGCCAATCGGCGGGCTAGTAAATAGAGATCACCTAACCCGCTCGGCGGGTAGTAGGACCTTTGCCCGGCGGTTGGTTAGTGAGGGTGATAAAGCTGCGCTAGCTGTGATCGCCGACGAACGGGGTTTTTCGGCATCATTCCTGACATCTGTCGGGGCCGGTGTTTATGATTTGGACGCTCTTAGGTCGAAAGCGCGGGCTGATAGGGAACTTGAAGACGAGCTAAGGGCGGCGGGGGTGGTTCGGCCCGAGCTGGTCGATAGTATCGATGGGTCTAAAAGAAGTTGGCTCAAGGGGTTCTATTCTGGAAAACGAATTGTATTCCCACTTGGTGAGAAGGGAGGGGCTCCCGCAGGCTACGCGGCTAGGGCGTTGGCAGGCGAGGAGCCCAAATACCTGTACTCGTTTGGATTCCCTCGTCGCGACACATTGTATGGCGCTGAAAGGGTCGTTCATGGTTGGAAAAGCGCGAAGGCGGCGGGAGAGACGACCCTTTACATCGTGGAGGGCTTGTTTGATCAGCTCCGGCTTGAGAGTTTAGGTTTCAATGCGGTTGCAATCCTCGGGGCAAAGGCTTCGGGTGGTCAAATCAACCAGATCCGCAGCTTGGTAGAAACGGCAGCTGAACTAGATAAGCGGCTCCGCATCAGGATTTTTCTAGATTCGGATGCTGCCGGCAGGAGGGGGGCATACGATCTTTCCATTGACCTATTCCGCCTTTTGGATGCCGGCGTAGTTTTTACACCTGAAGTTACGTCGCTTTCGCGCGAAGGAGCAAAGAGCGATCCCGATACCTGGTTGCGGTCAGTCGATATTAAAGATGCTGATAAACTTCTCTCGTCGCACACTTTTAATGTCTTTGAATACTTGTTGGCATATCGAGCGGACAAAGAATTATCCGATAACTTCGACGAAATTCCACCCTTAGAGCTCGCAACTATCGCTCACCGTGTGGTTAGAAGCCTGCCCAGTGTTCGCTGGCAACTACTGCTCACTCCGTTTGTTTTTCCTGACCGAGTTCACAGCTTTGTGGGCGCAATTCGCGCTTACTCAGAACCGAAAGGAGCAACACCAGTATTTGACGCTGGTGAGAGAGCCACGTCACCCAGAGCGCAGCTTATCTCGGCTCTGAACATTGGGCGATCTTCGGCCATGCGGCGAGAGTACCCAATCGACGACGAGGCTTGGGAGCGACTGAACGTTGCGGCGACACCTCTCTATAACATCCATAAGAAGAGGTTGTCGGATGGAGACGGTCCAAGCTCGTGGCTGCTATCTCGTTACATCCCTAAAGGCGGCGGCGCAGTAAGGTTAAAGGCCGGTCCTGTAGCGGCGGACGCTTTGTTGCAGCAGTATATGCTTCTTGAGTTGCTCCGTGAACATTCGGCCGCCGTGGGTTTCTCTAGCCTGATACCTGCTGTGAGGTATGATCGGTCAGGTGACGGCAGTGGTATATATCAAACTGGTGCGTCACGAGAGGCTGAAGCGCTTAGCTTCGCATATCAGGTTGACGACGCAGTTGTGAACGGACGAGCACCACCTGCTCGCGAAGGTATGTTTCGGCCATACTACGAATGCTGGCGTAGCTTCATTGACTTTCTCGAGAATAAAATCCGCACCTATCGTCATGACGATATGCAGATACTACGGCTCGACATTTCCAGTTTTTATGAAAATGTCAGAAGCGATCATGTGCATGAGCTACTTGAAGCAGCACTTGAACCTGCGCTGGCACTTTTTAAAGAGGCGGATGGCGGCTGCTTAGCCTTCGCATCATTATTTAAGCCAACGATGGAGAAAAGTGCCAAAGCTCGAGGGCACGCTGTTGCTGACTGGCTAACCCTGCATGCTTTTCATAATGTACATTCGGATCCAATCACCGGCGCCCAGAATGCGTTAAAGGGACTGGCTCAGGGCGCTGATTTATCATCTTATTTAGCTAATCTATCGCTCTTCAGCCTTGATGAGATGATGCGCGCGGAGGTTGCGCACATAAATGCTTCGCGCGAGGCCGGCGACGGTGACGTCGGTTGCAGTGCGGCGTATGCCCGCTACGTGGACGACATCGTTATTGTCTGTCCGACTACGGAAATAGCGCTAATGTTGCGGCGCAAAATCGAAAGCCACTTACAAGTCCGCGGCTTGTCGCTCAACAGGAAGAATGCAACGCCTCCATTGATGACCAGAGCTCAGGCTAGGGCGTGGCTTACCGATAATCGTAGCGGCTTTGGTTTCTCCGGGCCTCTATCTGAAATGCCTGTTACCGCAGAAATGGATCCACTTGCGGATGCGGGTGACATTGACCGTCGAACTGCTTTGGGGCTCCTATTCGATCCCCTACTCGATGATCTCCGGCAGCCTAAAGCCATACTCCAGCAACTCGATTTGGCACTGTCAGCTAACGAGGTGCGTTTCAGTGACCGAGCAAACGCGTATCGCCGATACTGGCAGCTTGCTGCCACAAATGGCGGCGACGCAAATTCTATTGCAGATGAATTTGTCAAATTTCTTTCTAGCAATCGGACAGACGCGAATACGGCAGACGCCCGTGTGGAGCGTGTCCTTGCAGCGGTTGAGGCTCTTGAGCGCGCGCTTAGAGTTCAAATTCCGGATAGATTAGATGACGATTTAAGTGCGCTGTGGCGCCGTAGCAGACAAAACTTAGCCAGTGCAGTTCTGGAGGACGTGGTCAGAGCTGTGGTACAGGCCTGTCTTGGGTCAATTGCTAGCGATTTTTTGAACAGATTTGATGTTCGTAGCCACGTGGCAGTTTTAGCGTGCTTGGCTGACAATGTTGGAAAAACATTGGGCGATGACAGAAAGTTTGACGCGCTAGCGGGTTACCATTTTGGAGGGGGGCCTGATTTGCCTGCCATTCCACAGGATGCCCGCTTATCTCTGTACCGACACTGCAGCTCATTCCATCCGGGCACTACATCGCTCTTGGTTCCTTCTCGGACACAAGCGGCAGATGTGTTTTTCCGCTTAGAGAAGGCAATTGTAGATCTTCAGCATTTCGCTGCAGGTGGGCGCGATCTCTCGCCCTTGGATCAAGCCCCAGATATCGATGGGGACCTTAATTCGGTAGCTTTGGCAATTTTGGATGTTTGGTGCCCGAGTGACAAAGATGCTCCTAAACACTTTGGTGAGATCGAACTCGACGCGGTTTCGACGCTAATAAACGTAGCTCACAAACGCTTCCAAGAGATTTGCTCCACTAGGCCTCTAATCTTGAAGTCACTTCTCAAGAGTGAAAGCGTGAAGGCGCTTCCTGCTCCTCCAGGCCTAAAGTCGACCGGCGTCATGGCATGGTGCGATAATGGTGTCCTTGTGTTTATAGGGCTCAATACGAAACCGGTTTTACCTCTGGGCGTGGACTGGACAGCGCAGGTAATCGATGAGGGTACTAAATCAGCCTTTGGCCAAATCCCAGTATTTTGGTGGGAGGCTAATTTAGGACATCCGTGTGTGCCGCTATTCGAAGCGGACATAGATTGGAATCCTGGTCTGATCTCCCAGATCTACAGGGCTGGTTTCAAACAATACATAGATCTAGTCAATGGCAACGCTAACGCTGTTCCTGTTCCAACAGCGTTCTCTTTCTTTGGCAAGGTAGGCAGCGATCGAGATGTAGACCCTGAAGCACTGCGCGTGGTGTGTTGGAACATGCCTCGCGAAGAAGTTGATGGTCACGCGTTCGTTGTTGTCGGCTCTGCGCTAGAGGCGCGCACCGTCCATGCTAATGGGGCTGAGCTGTGGCGTTACGGGTGGGCAGTTTTGGATGTGAGCCGCAGGCCTTCCGGGCCAGCTGACGATGCAGATCAGCTAGATAAACATGGGGACACACCGCTTGAACGTGAGGGGCATCGTCGAGATGCATTGCTCGCGCGCGTGTTACCACGGTTGACAGGGGATCAGTGGGGGCCGGGCCATCGGACTACTGCATCGGATATACCGACGCGGATAGAACGCGCGCTCCGGCTTCTCAGCGCATTCGAACAAACAGCAGAGCCTAGCGAACAAGCAACGTACTTGGTGGCGGCCACAGCGGAGGGTGCCTTTATGGCTGAATGCCTCCAATCGAAGCTGAACCTAAACCTTCCGGGTGCTCTAGGAAATCTAGCTACACGAGCTGCAAAACGGGTGACCCGCGCACTTCCTGCTGCTGCAAAGATCTGGCCAGCGTCCAAAATGTCACTGTTCACTACCAGGCGTAGTGCTGCCGCATGGCTTAGCCTTGCGGAGCGCCTCGAGGAGCGGTCGGCTGGCATTTCGGAGGATGCTAGAAAACCGATTAATTCGTTAGTTTGTGCTTATCGCGTGACAGGCATAAGCGCAGAGTTGCGAGCAATCTGTCTAGAGATCATATCCGCCCTTCCCTCGGGCACGGTTCGCCGCCTAGGTGAGGTGCCAATAGACTTGTCGGATCTCTCCGCGAGCCTACCAGCTGGTGGTTTGTTGATCGCCGGGCGTCCAAACTTAAGCAGCGACATTGATGATCAGCTTAGAGGCTTGTTTCAAGCTCTTGCTGACATGGCCGACGGGCGTCTTGGTGCAAACGAAATTAGAGATCTGACAACGCCACTGGGGTGGCTGCTAGCATTGTCGACCTTGCTTCAAGTGACACCACCTCTTGGAGTACAATTTACGACTGAGCGGCCCAATTTGTGGGTTATGAGCACGGAGGCTCGCACTAGTGCCAAATCAGCTATTGAAGCTTTGATACATCCGCTGAGCGCGGCAGCTCCAGATATTGAAGCAGTCGAAAACTGGCCGTGGGGATTATTCGCTGCGATGGAAGCAGGGATGAACCGGGATTTATGGAGGCAACTGGCAAATCTCACACGTGCTGCGCGACTTGTCGTTGAAGACATCAGCTCTTCCGTCGCTCCGCGTACGACAGAACACGTAGGAAATCGAACCGTCTATCGCATGCCGGATGGTACGAGTTACCCACTTTGTGACTTTCAGGTCGATCCTGCATTTCTATTCCAGGAACGCCAATTTTCGATCGAGGGAAATGTAAAGGATGGCCGACTAGTCTATCGGTATTCGGTTTCCAAGCATCTCGATCGAGTAGTTGGCTTCCACTTTGCTACTGCGGCGTTTGGCAAGGTCGCATTTTCTGACGGATCGGCTGCAGAGAGAGAACAGGGCAGTTCTGTAACTGAAGCAACCGACAGATTAGCTCTCTCCCCCTCTGCTGCGGATGTGCGCACGGATGAAGTAGAGCCCTTGGTCGCCCATCCTGCAGCTGCCGCTCCGAATACCAGCGATCACACTCCTAGTGAGGATGAGCTCGCCGCTGTCACGACCTCCGTGGGTGGCGCAATCGTCCCTCCGTCAGTGATTTCCGCGCAGGAAAAGAATTGGTTCAAGAGAGCGAAGCGAGACACGAGCCGACAAAGGATCGCGTTTGTTCAGTGGGATGTTACAAATACCTATGACGCGCCCGGCGCGCGCGCGGGTGAACTAGAAGGGTTAGTAACATTAAGCGGCGATCCGGCTACTCCAGAACAAATTAATGATGGAGGCTATTTTCAGTCACACGAAGAGTTTCGTCGTCGAGCCATACTTAAGCAAGTGCTTCGAGCATGCGATAATTTTAGAGTTGATGGACTTGTCCTGCCTGAGTATTCCGTACGACCCGAGACTGTAAATTGGCTTGCGCGCTATTTGCGAAACCAAAAAATGAGCTTGACCGTATGGTGTGGGACGTTCCGAGTGCCTGATGGCTCAATGCTGCACTCGGACACATCTTCTGGGAATGAGCCTTTTCTCCATCGGGCTGACGGTGACGATGCTGTCGGGCTTACGCCGTGGCGCGCACATGCTGCGCTATTAACCTGTCTGGATGCCAGTAATGTTGGTGATAAGGCAAAGGTCGACGTTTATTTGCGGCCCAAACGCTACCCGTCTGCAGCATCGAAAGAAGCTATCGTCCCCCATCCAGGGGAGCCATGGGTGCCTCTACTTCACAATGAGCGAAATCCGTTTCGGTTGGGGGCCTACACAGTTGACCTTGTGTGCTCTGAGATGTTTGCTCACGCGAGCAGTGCTAACTTTATGGGTATTCTGGACGAAGTTGGGGAGCTTTGTTCCAAATATGCGTTGCAATTTTCTATGGATCGCGCAGTGAAAGATCTGTACGCAGATATACGTGATTTCGCGAAGTGGACCTCTTATAGAAATATTGCTGCGGCTAAAGAATTGTATCGGTCAGAAGCGATGCAACGCAGTATCATCATTTTGCCTGCTATGACTTCTAGATCTGCGGATTACCACATTTTTGGCCAAAACCAGTATCTTGCTGCCGGGTTAGTCACTGTCTTTTGTAACGCAGTTGAGCCGGGATACGGTTGTGGAGGTAGTGCGTTCATTGGCCTTGATGGCTGGAAACAAGCTGGAGAGGCGGACACACCGTACGGCTCTATTGCGCCTGGAATATTCATCGTGTCTTCGGACCACACTGGCCCCCTGAAGCCGAATGAGGCGGCGATGGTTATCGCCGACGTAGATCCCCTACACACAACGGATTTGAAGCCTCGTCCGCACTATCAAGGTAGGTCATTAGAGCTAGTGGCGCATCTACCACTCATATTTTCGACTAAGCCGTCATCGCGCGGTGGGAGGAGAATTCAAAGAAAACGTTCAGATGATCCGAGCTCTAAAAGCTTTGCAGAGGCAGCTGAAATATTTGACAGAGTTTTGCAGCGCAAAAATAGTTGGAGAGACGAACTTGCCTATCGCCATAGTTCAGATGATGTCGAGGCGGAGCGACAGGAGGCGGTACAGCTAACAGTTGAAGCGCTGAAAGTTCTCGAGGATTTCGCAGATAACCGGCATTGGCTTAATAAGCGTACGGAGGCCTTTAAGAACAATCGGTGGCGATTTGTGGCGCCTGATGTTTTACCTGCGCTTGTTGACTGGTTATACATCGACGATGAGTGGCGGCACAGTGCTGAGTTGCCTTCTGACAGTCACCCGCTTACGATTGATCAAGCTGTGATTGCCGTTCCTCGGGATAGCTCAACTACGAAATTTTCGCGCTGAACCTATGTCGAGAACGAATCTGATCTCCGTTTCGGATGAAGAAGCCGCTGTTCGAGAGCTGGAAGAGAGTGGGCGTTACCGGATTTATCGGCGGGTCGACTTGAGCCGCTGCCTTCTACCGCGCGCCGCCCTGCCCACGCGAAAGGCGGTCTTTGTCGATATCGAGAGTACAGGATTGGATGTTGGACAGTCAGAGCTGATCGAAATTGGGATCTTGCCGTTTGAGTATCAGATTGATGGCACAATCGTTGCGATAGGCGAGCCACAATCATATTTGAATGAGCCCGATAGCCCTATATCAACAAAGATTACCCAATTAACGGGTATCACCAACGAAATGGTCAAGGGCCACCGCTTAGACCCTGAAATCTTGACATCAATTCTAGATGAGGCCGCCGTAGTTATCGCGCACAATGCAGCGTTTGATCGACCAATGGCAGAACGGTATTGCGCAAAGTTTTCAGTGATGCCCTGGGTTTGCTCCATGACTGATATCGATTGGAATAGAGAGGGGCTTACTAGCCGCCGGCTGAGCGATCTTCTTGCGGCTTACAAACTGTTTTTTGATGCCCACCGAGCTATAGATGATTGCGAGGCAGGAGTTGCGCTCCTTGCTCAAAAGGCTAACTCGTCGAACGAATGTCTCCTCAGCCTCGCGCTAGAGAACGCTCGGCAAGCTACCTGGCGTGTCTTTGCCATGGGAGTGCCATATTCGAACAGGACGACGTTCGTGGATCGTGGCTATCGCTGGAATGCGGACACAACATTCGGTCCTAAGGGGTGGTGGATAGAGCTGCGCGAGGAGGCACTCAACTCAGAGAGAGAATTTATGGAAGCGCAGCTATTGTGTAACTCAGTTCAACTTGATGTGCGGCGGTTGAGCGCCCTTGATCGATTTACTGCTCGCTATTCAGAACGCAGTGACATCTTCCCAGAGCACGCAACCCCGCTACTTCCGCTACCGTGAGGTCTCTTTGTAGCGGAAGTAGCTGCTGTGCTGAGAGCTATTTTACAATCTGGTAGGCCGTTTTTCTTCGTACGCCGCGGACCATGGTCCCTTCTGGCAACAGGCTTAAGTGACCATATTCTTCCAAAATCTGGATCGTTTTTTGGATTGTCGCAGAATTACGTAGAGCATTTGGCCCGCTTTGTTGGATCTCACGCGGGGTTATCGTGGTGTGTTGCCACTCGACGTTGAGCCATTGGCTTAGTTTTTCTGCATTCTTGATCCCTATCGACACACGCGCAGGCGCTACTACTCTAGCCGCCTCACCCATGTAGTATCTGGCCAGCTCGATGCCCCATTCCATGGCTTGATCGCCAACTCTTTGGGCCTTGATATCGCTCCACAGTGTGAGTACCGCTGCAATTCGTACAGCCTGTTCCGGGGCCTTTGACGCAAAGCTGCGCACAAGTTCGAATTTACCACCTGGAGCTTGGTCGAACTCAAGCTCGTCGTGAAAAGCCCTCAAACTAACTTCCGCCCTATGCGATAACGTGAGGGTTCGGGGCTCTAACTGTTGACGATCTCCATCTGTCGGCAATGGCTGCGCTAGGGTTCGCCTCAGTTGCGCGTTGAAAAGGCCAAGAGCGGCATGACTTTCGGGCCCGGCGAGCCGGTATAGCCGCGTGCCGATCGTGCTCGTGGGCTGACAGATTAGAGCTCTCGCGAGAAACCCCTGCTCAACAGCAAGTCCATCTTCTAGCAAGTTTGCTAGTACCGCTGGCTGGGCCATTAGGTGCATAGATAGGCGTCGCCCGAAGTAACTCGAAATACCATCTCCAGCACGAATTCTGTTTATCGGATCACCGTTCCATAGCTGAGATATGAGCTGCTGCCGGTTCGGTGGACCCACGGTTAGGCTAACTTAGCTTTTTCTTCGTAGTCTACGGGGCTCAGATAACCCAGTGTAGAGTGCCGGCGCCTCGGGTTATAGAAGCGCTCGATATAGTCG